>JAZNPR010000086.1:0-41724 GCA_045589755.1 Paludibacteraceae bacterium | reverse complement strand
ACGTTAGCCATCACTTGGTTGTATGGTTGGTCTGGGTCAGCAAAGAATGGAATCTTTTGTCCAGACACCAATGTATTGTTCAAGTCGATACCTGCGATACCAGTAGCGATGAGCTCAGATGGTTGTTTACGGCGAACTGGGTTCACACTTGGACCACCAATCTCCACCTCTGTACCCTCGATAGCTGGTCCGCCATCGATTGGATCACCATAGGCGTTGAAGAAGCGACCAGCCAATTGCTCGCTTACCTTCAGTGATGGAGCTTTGCCGAGGAACACTACTTCTGCATTGGTTGGGATACCCTCTGTACCCTCAAATACCTGCAATGTCACATCGTCGCCCATAATCTTAACGACCTGTGCCAACTTACCATTCACGGTAGCGAGCTCGTCGTTACCTACTCCTTCGGCTTTCAGCGAGCAAGTTGCTTTGGTGATAGCCGTGATTTGAGTATAAATCTTTTGAAATGCTTTTGCCATAGTCGTTATGCTTTTATTTGACGCTCAGCGAGCAAGTCGTTGAGTTGTTGTTGATACTTATTAAATTCTTCGCTCTTGAACTCGCTATAGTTCATCTGCTTGCAGAGGTTAATCACGCGCTTGAAGTATTCGCTTACGTCAAGGAAGTTGGTGAAGTTGTAGTCGTGCTTGCAGATATCCATCACGAGGTTGAGGATATATTGTTGACGCTCCAATGGGCACACAGCATCAATCTTGTCGAATGCATCTTGTTGCAGTACCACGAAGTCGATTACCTCTGATTTCCAGAACTCCTCGTGATAATCTACTGGCACACCGTCATCACCCAAGATGTTGATTTGCTCTTGAATCTCCTTACCGCGTTGCAAGTAGGTCTTCATATCGTTCACTTTGCCGAGCCACTTATCGTCGATGATACCAGCGATATACTCCTCAAACTCAGGATACTCAATATATTTAGAATAAGAGTCAATTGGGTTCACAGCAGGGTAACGCTTGCGGTCAGCACGTGCTTGCTCCAGTGCGTAGAAGCAGCGAGCCACTTTCTTAGTACCTTCAGTCACAGGCTCCTTCAAGTTACCACCAGCAGGAGATACAGTACCCAAGAAGGTTACAGAACCTGTCTTACCATTATTAAGGTACACATAACCTGCGCGCGCATAGAACGCACCGATGATAGCCGACAAGTCCATTGGGAACGCATCTTGACCTGGCAACTCCTCCAAACGGTTAGACATCTCACGCAATGCTTGAGCCCAACGTGAAGTAGAGTCGGCCATCAACAACACGCGCAATCCCATCGAACGGTAGTACTCTGCAATAGCCATAGAGGTATATACAGATGCCTCACGCGATGCCACAGGCATGTTAGATGTGTTGGCGATAATGATGGTACGCTCCATCAACTTGCGACCTGTATGTGGGTCTTCCAATTCTGGGAACTCGGTAAAGGTCTCCACAACCTCGTTTGCACGCTCACCGCAGGCAGCGATAATCACGATATCTGCCTCTGCTTGCTTAGAGATGGCATGTTGGAGCACGGTCTTACCTGTACCGAAAGGACCAGGGATAAATCCTGTACCGCCCTCGCAGATTGGGTTGGCGGTGTCGATAGTACGCACACCTGTCTCAAGCAACTTGAATGGACGTGGTTTGCTCTTGTATGCCAATACTGGCTTCTTCACTGGCCACTTCTGTACCATGGTCACATTGTGGTCATTGCCCTCAGCGTCAGTCAAGACAGCGATGGTGTCGTGAATCTTGTACTCACCAGCAGCCACGATGCTCTTCACGGTGTATGTGCCTTCGAATACGAATGGCACCATAATCTTGTGTGGTTGGTAGTTCTCATCTACCTCACCCAACCATGCAGCAGCCTCTACCTTATCGCCCACCTTAGCGATTGGTTCAAACTTCCATAGCTTCTCCTCATCAAGTGGGAAGTTGTACTCGCCACGTTGAAGGAAAACGCCGGTCAACTTATCGAGGTCGTTTTGCAGACCATCGTAGTTGCGGCTCAAAAGACCTGGACCGAGGGTTACCTCCAGCATGTGTCCTGTAAACTCTACGGTATTGCCGACTTTCAGTCCACGGGTGCTCTCAAACACTTGCACATAGACATTGTCGCCAATCACCTTAATGACCTCTGCCATCAATCGGGTCTCACCGAGCTTGATGTAGCAGATTTCGTTTTGTGATACAGGTCCATCTACCACCACAGTCACTAGGTTGGCGATGATACCTTTTACTTTTCCTGTTGTCATATCTTTATTGTAAATTTATTCCTTTTTTCTTAGCCCAGCGGCTAATTACTTTCGTCTTAGCCACAAGGGCACGATTAAAGGCGGATGCCTTTCTTCATATCTGCTACCAACTCACGGAACACTTGCTCGCCTTGTTCTACGGTCAATACCGCCCAACGATTCAGCATTTCTGCTTGCAAGTAGTAAGCCAATACATTCTCAATGGAGAAGTTCACGAACAGTGTCTTCTCTTCCAACCATGCAAAGCGGATGGCGTCCATCTGTTTCTCACGCTCCATGAGGTTATCAATCTCCACGAGCGCCATCACTTCCGACAGATTATCCATCACGCCTGCCAAGCCAAAATCCTTTTGTGGCAAGTCCTTACGCAAGATCTCTGCCACAGGGTTATGCCCAACGATTGCCTTACGCACATCAAAACCGTGACGACGACAAATAGTTGCTGCCAACACATTGTTCATGTCTTGGTTGAACGCAAACCATTTGCGAACGAACGTGTTTTTGCTCGCAAGACCCATTTCGTACAGCACCTGTGTGCGCAAGTCGGTTTCTGACAGCACTTCGCGTGCGTCTTCCCACCAGGTTGGCTGATTCAAGATTGTCTCGTCATACTCGGCAATCTTATCCAGCACTTCCTGCGCATCAGATGGCATACGCAACACGGAAAGCAGTTGCAGGTCCTTCTCAGCGAGTGTCTCACCAAAAAGCTCCAGCAGAGCGTCCATGGACATAGGCGCTTCTCCCCCTGCTTTCAAGTCAGGCAAACCAGCCAATAAACATTCGTATCCCATTAGAACAACAAATCAATCAATTGTGGACGCAAGAACTCTTTGAAGTACTCTACAAACTCCTTCTCGCCGAAGTTCAACTTGTAGCCACCTTTCTCTGGTACGATAGCGAAGTCGGTCTTGATGCCTTTCACTTCGTTGATCTTCACACCTTTTTCGAGCAAACCTTTTGCATTAGCAGCAAAGTATTTCTTCAATGCCTCTGCGTCTTTTGCCTCAATGGTCACGTTGCCATCTTTCGCCATTTGCTCAGCGAGTTTAGCGATCACGCCTTGCATGAATTTAGGGTCAGCGGTAGCAGCTTTCACACTGTCAGCAGCCACTTGCTCAGTCAGCAGGTTAGTTACCTCTGTCTTGAGCGCACTTACGCTTTGCTCAGCAAAGAGTTTCAACTCGGCACGAGTGTTCTTGTCCATCTCTGCCAATTTTGCTTCTGCAGCAGCCAATTTCTCTGCTGCCTCTTTCTCGGCTTTAGCCACGATAGCAGCAGCTTCATCTTGTGCTTTCTTCACGATAGCAGCTGCCTCGGCATTACCTTTCTCCACGCCTTCCGCGTAGATTTTGTTGGTCAATTCTGATAGATTCATTTTGTATATTTTTTATTAATTATTTCTCGTGTTTTTGCCATTCCTTAGGGCATTTTCTACGATACTATTCGCAACACCCCAAAAATCCGTGCAAAGGTACTAAAAATTTTCGACATACACAAATAATAATTGAAAATTATTGTTTTATTGCTGCGTTTTCAACTTTCTCAACAATTGCGCAGCAATATAGCATTGTATTTTGACATACTGTTTCTCGCCTCGTTTTGGTTTATCCAGTTGCTCCTCAAACAACGTTTGCCAGTGTGCCAAACGCTCAGGATTGTTCATTTCGGCAGTGGCTTGCTGCTGTGCTACTTTGAATAGTTCGCGATTAGCTTCTGCACCTGCCGACCATTTTCCTTTATGCAAATGATAGGTGTACATCTCTTTGGGTCCTAATCTTGGAGTACCGTTTTTTGTTTTTCCATAACATTTACGACGTGTGACCATGACTGAGCCATTGCCACGATTCATACACAATTTTCCGCGCACATCTTCCACAGGTGCCATGTAAGTTACTTGTGACATAAATTTTAGTTTTTACTTAAGGTTAGTATTTCTTTCAGTTTTCAGTTTTCAGTTTTCCGTTTTCACATTTCCCCTTCCCTCTCGCACCGCACTATTACCGCACAATAACCGGACAATAACCGCACAATTCGTGGCGGTTATAGTACCTACATATTTCCAATCTGTGCAAACTGATTAAGGAGATTTTAGGTTTATAGTTTATCAACTTCCAAGGTTATAGGTTTTTAATAATATAGGGCTCCCGCAAATTTTTAATTTGTGGGAAGAGCGGAGATAGCAATCGCCTAATGCCGCTTAGCGGCAGTCTTTGCGATTTGCTTATCGAACGCGATTGCAAAGATAATAATAAAACCCTTATTTTCCAAATTTTTCTAAAGAAAAATGCAAAAAATCTCGTTTTTGCTAACCCCACGTATCAATTTACCGCTCGGTGTTAATTCGCCGAGTAAATATTTTTCCATTGCGCTCAATGGTTTCCCGTCTCGCCTGTCCCGACTCCCCTCCTCTAAACCTTAAACAACAGCGCCTTTAGCGCGTTCACTAAACAAAATCGCCCAAATTGGCGATTTTATTTGCATGTATGCAATAAATTTTGTACCTTTGCAGCATAAAAGCAAAATCATCAAGACCATGGCAAAAGACGAAAGCAATTTGATTATCTACAACACCGTGGATGGGCGCGCCAGCGTAGTCCTCTATGCACGAGATGGCAGTGTGTGGATGAATCAAAATCAACTGGCTGAACTTTTTGACACCTCTAAGCAATCTATCAGTTACCATATAGTTAGTATATTGAGAGATAATGAGTTAGATAAAAATTCAGTTGTCAAAAATTATTTGACTACTGCCCTCGATGGCAAGCAATACAATGTCACATTCTACTCGCTGGATATGATTCTTGCGATTGGTTTTCGTGTGCATAGCAAACGTGGTACGCAATTCCGCATTTGGGCAAATCAGCATCTGAAAGAGTACTTGATTAAGGGCTTCACTATGGATGATGAGCGACTTAAGAATCCCGATGGTCGCCCTGATTATTTTGATGAACTACTTGAACGTATCCGCGAGATACGTGCATCCGAGAAACGTTTTTATCAGAAAGTGCGTGATTTGCTTTCACTTAGCAGCGATTACGACAAAACGGACAAAGCCACGCAGATGTTCTTTGCTGAAACGCAAAATAAACTGCTCTATGCTGTTACTGGCCAAACAGCTGCTGAGATTATAGTCAATCGCGCAGATGCCTCTCAGCCCAACATGGCCCTTACTTCTTGGAAAGGCAATGTGGTACGCAAGCAAGATATATTCACCGCAAAAAACTACCTTTTGCAGGATGAGATTGATACACTCAATCGACTGACTGTGTTATTCTTAGATACGGCGGAGTTGCGCGTAAAAGAGCGTAAAGACCTGAATTTACGCTATTGGCGAGAAACGGTAGATGGACTGCTTAATTTCCAAAACAAAGCTGTACTGCAAGGTGCAGGTAGTATGAGTGTCAAACAGATGGAAGCGCATGTAGAGGCCATATATGAGCAATTCCATGCGAAACGCAAAGCCCTCGCTGCTGCCGAAGCTGACATCCAGGACCAAAAAGAAATAACTGAAGCAGTAGATTTATTTGATTTACAAGACACATTGCAACGGAGAAAATAAACGACGATTTGACTTCGCAGAAGGAATCCTTTATGGAAATCACGCTCTTACTCGAATTCACTCACCGCGACCAGTTGCGTAATTGGTTGTTGGAGCACAGCGAAGAGGCAAAAGAATGTTGGATAGCCATGTATCGCAGCAAACGCCCACCCTGTTCGGCTGCTTGTTTGCCGTATATAGACGTAGTGGAGGAAGCCCTTTGCTTTGGTTGGATTGACTCTACCTTAAAGCGTTTGCCCGATGGTCGTTTGGCGCAACGCCTTTCTCCACGCCGCAAACGCAGCCATTGGACGGAACTCAATAAACAACGCTGTGCCGACCTCGAAGCACGCGGGTTGATGACGGAAGCTGGATGCCAAGCCCTCGCATTGGCGAAATAGCACCGCAATTGGTTTAGTGCTTGGCGTTAATTCGCCAAGTAAAACTAACATACAAAATCGCCACTAAAAGCGATTTCCCTTGCAAATATGCGAAAAAAGTTGTACCTTTGCAGGGTGAAATAAACACTTAATACTATGATCGTAACTACTACCCAATCTATTCAGGGACATGAAATCCGTGAATATAAAGGCCTTGTTTCAGGCGAAGTTATTTTTGGTTTGAACTTTGTGAAGGACATCTTTGCATCGGTTCGTGATTTTATAGGTGGTCGCAGCAACACCTACGAGAAGGCGATGATTGATGGCCGCGAACAGGCGCAACGCGAGATGGAACAGCGCGCCCGTGCGATGGGTGCCAACGCCATTGTTGGCGTATCGTATGGCTACGAAACCGTTGGGCAAAATGGTTCCATGCTGCTGGTGTCTATTTCAGGCACTGCGGTGGTAGTGGATTAAGGAGAGAAAGATTGTATCTTTGCAACCTCTTACTGAATAATCACCGAATAGGTGTTTAAAAATTAGGAAAGTTATGACCTTAAAAGGACTCTGCAAATATTATATTAGTTGTATAGCCTTAGAAAGCAATACTACATTCCGAGCTTCTATGAAAGACGAAAAATCTTTCATAACTCTGCCTTGGATAAACGACTATGCATTAAAGAAACCTGAGATAGGTGCATTCTTACGAGGCAACAAAGACAAGGAAATGGATTTGTTGATAGGTTATCCTATACTAAAAATAAATCATATCCTTTCTCCACTATTTATTATTCCCGTAACATATTCTGATGGTACACGCGGTAAACCCGAAGGTTTCTCAATTGATGATGAACTTATAATCAATAAGGATATTATTGACAAATATTCGACTAACGAGAAAACAGAGAATATTTATGAACTGCGTGAACTCGAGTCTGAATTAGGGTTTACAGAAGGACATGCCGACTTCTCTGACTTGTCGGAAAAAGTTACTTTACTTAAGACTATCCGTCCTGATTGGGATTGGTTAGATGATTTGAATGTTGACAACCTTGAGAAAGGTCCTATGCGTATTTCGGATAGTGACGGTATTTTAAATCGGGCCATTCTCTTTGCTAAAGAACCTACTCCTTATACCGTAGGACTTAGCAATGAATTAGCACGTTTGGGTGAATATGGCGATTTAGATATACGGCATTCTATATTATGGAAATTTATACACAGTCAGTTTGATAATAATCCTCCATATAAAAATGATATATTGGAGATTCTACCTCTAAACGAAGAACAAGAAAAAGCAGTCAAATCGGCATTAAGTGCTGATATCACGCTGATTGCGGGGCCTCCAGGAACAGGAAAAACGCAAGTCGTAGCGAACCTTATTATGAATGCGGCGATAGCGGGGCAGAGTGTGTTATTTACAAGTAAGAATAATAATGCTGTTGATGTTGTCGTCAAGAGAGTAAACACACTAAACAATGACCTGCCGATAATACTCCGATACGAAAAGAGTGCTAAACAATGTATATCTGATTATGCACAACAATGGGAGAAAGCAAAACGGAAAGACCTTTCTTTCTCTAATGCAATGAGCGCATACAATCGAGTATATTCAAACTATAAAGCCAAACAGAAACAAAAAGAGCAGACCGTAGAAAGTAGAAATAGGCTTGATGAAGTAGAGCAAATGGTTTGTATAATCAGAGATAAATACCAACATCTCATAAGTGTATTAACAGAGAACGAGGTAGATGTTGTTAAGAATGCATACGATGAATTTGTTAGTCTCAGAACAGTTTTTAGAGAAGGACCTCAACGATTACTTGATAAATTGTTGAAGACAAACTGGCAGGATAGAATAACAGAAAGTGCTCTCAAGGAACTAACACAAATTAACTCCTTCATGGAGAAGTACAAGCAAGGTCTTACAGTCGCTTGGGGTATGTCTGAACGCGAGTGGATGCAATTTGACACTCGTTTCAAATCGTTAATGGATGACTTTAGTCTAATTGCTACTTATAATAGTTTGTTAAAAGAAATATGTGAATCTGCATCTCTTGAGCAACTCGACGCTGCAATGATAGGAGAGCATGTTGAATTGCAGGTAAAAGCAAAAGCTGCATGGAAAGCTTGGCTGGATGAACATATTAGTATTTTCACTGCTAAAAATCGAGGAGAACTGCATAATTACTTAAGTTTACTTGAACATGACCATGTAGATTCGTATACATCTGCACTAAAGTCAATGTTGCCGATAAGTGTTATTACATCTCTTAGCGCACGGAGAAGACTACCTTTTAAGGAGGCAATTTATGATTTGCTGATAATTGATGAAGCAAGCCAATGTGATATTGCCTCAATGATTCCATTACTTATGCGTGCTAAGCGCGTAGCTGTGATTGGTGACAAACAACAACTTAATCATATCTGTTTACTGAGTAAACAAACGGACTTGAGCCTTATATTGAACAATAATATTGAAGCAAGATGGTCATATCGTAGCAGTTCAATGTATGATTTAGCAGAGAGTATGGCGGAGGCTGAAAATATCATACAACTCCGTGACCACCATCGTAGTTTTCTAGATATTATTCAGTTCTCAAATCAAGAGTTTTATGATAACACACTTCGTATAGCTACTGATTATAGCCGTCTACAATCTCCAAATGATTCTAATGATGCTAAGCCTATTTTAGGTATGCGTTGGATGGATACAAAAGGAAAAACTATTCGACCAGAAACAGGTGGGGCATACAATCTGAAAGAAGCGGAAGGTGTGATACGGATTCTGAGACGTTTATCAATAGAATTGAGATTTGAAGGAAGTATCGGTGTTACAACGCCTTTCCATTTGCAAGCAGATATGATCACCAAAGCCTTAGAGCGAGACTCAGAGTTGCGTAATCATTTGGAGTTGCACAACCAAATCTTGATAGACACAGTTCACAAATTCCAAGGGGACGAGAGGGATGTTATCATCTTCTCACCAGTTGTTTCGGAGGGAACGAAGTCGCAAAGTCTTATGTTCCTCAAATCGACGGGTAATCTATTCAATGTGGCTATAACTCGTGCGAGGTCTTTGCTTGTAACCGTAGGAGATAAACAGTATTGTGAGCAATGTGGAGTCAGTTATTTGGAACACTTTGCTGAATATAGTAGCGGAAATGAAGCCCCTGTTGAAGCTTCAGAATGGGAACATATCTTGCAAAAAGCACTTTCGGATGCAGGTATTCCTGTTACGGCACAATATCATGTTGATAAGTATTATCTTGATTTGGCTCTCTTCTATAATGGAAAGAAACTTGACATAGAGGTAGATGGAGCAATGTATCATCAAGCATGGACAGGAGAACTCAGCTACAATGATCAGTTGCGCAATCAAGCACTTATGCGTGAAGGCTGGGATGTGATGCGCTTCTGGGTTCAACAAGTCCGTGACCAATTACCATGGTGTATTGAACAAGTACAAAAATGGATGAAAAATTAATAATTCACTAAAATAAAAAGATTATGAAGAAAGTATTACTCATGTTGGCACTTATGATAGGTGCAGTGACAATGATGGCACAGGAGGATAGAGACAAGTCGGTAGGAATTGAAACTACGACCATTCCAATATTAAATGAGTTAACTTTAACAGATAGTCTACTTCTAGATGTCAATGCATGGCTTGAACATATAGAAATAAATCTATCTCTCAAAAATCGCTATAAACTTTATCCAACCGATAATATGTATACCTTTTTAAGGCTAGACACAAAAACGGGTATGATTGACAAGATTCAATGGAGTCTCGATACCAATAAAGAATTTATTGTTTCTATCAATTCAACGGACCTTACTTATGGAAATGGTTACGGGTCAGGTAGTTTTGAACTTTATCCAACACAAAACATGTATCAGTTTTTATTAATTGACAAAACGGATGGTAGAACATGGCATGTACAATGGGGCATGAATTCTTCTGAAAGATGGATAAGACGTATATATTATTAATTGGTGTTTAACTGAGGTCTACCCTTTGCACCAACTAAATTTGATGACATACACAATAAGGATTATTCCGTTGTGTAAACATTCAGAGTGGCACGCAAGTGTCGCTCTTTTTTTACCTCTCGCCTAATCGCCTTATAGCCTCATCGCCTTATTCCAAAATACCTCATCACATCCTCAAATATGTCTTGGGCTGTTAGGATGGTATCACGCAGAAAACCATTGACTTGTCCCCAACTCTGAAGGCCACGATAATAATACAAACGCAAGTCTTCGGTCACAATAAATGGTGTCAAACCATGTTGCAAGCACTGCCAAAACATCAACAAACGACCTACACGGCCATTGCCATCCTGAAACGGATGAATACGCTCAAAGCGTACATGAAAATCTAAAACAGCATCCAAATCTATCTTCTCTTGCGCATTGTATTCCGTAAGTAACGCCCTCATTTCTTGCTGTACATCAGATGGTTGGGTAGTAGCTTCCCCACCCACTTCATTGGCAAGTTTCTTATACGCACCTACCGCAAACCAATCTTTTGGGCTATCAGAAGTGTTCGTTTTGAGTAGCGCATGTAGTTGCTTGATATGCGATTCAGTGATTTTATCCGTTGCATGGTCAATCACATAGTCAATACAACGAAAGTGATTCACCGTTTCGATAATGTCATCAATACGCGTGTTTTCTGTGGTCACTCCCAACGTATTTGTTTCAAAGATATAGCGTGTTTGCTCCTTGGTCAGACGACTACCTTCAATGTGATTGGAGTTGTAGGTCAAATCAATTTGTATGCGGTGATAAATTCCACCTTTCAACCTGCTCTCTTTTTCCTCTCTCAAACGAGATAATAGAGGCGATAGTTTCGCTTTTCCTTTCTTTGGCAATGTAGCATCAGCAGGTATATTCCATGATTTACCTACCAGAAACGCGCCCTCAATCTTACCCAAAGCGCAATAATTGCGAGCTGTGCGCTCACTCACACCATATTTCTCAGCAAACTGACTAACAGATATATACTCCATTTTGCGGCAAGTTTTTTAGTAAATTCGCTGCAAAGGTACTATTTTTTGCCGACATCGGCAAGTTTTTGTGTAAAAATATACCAAAATTGGCATTTTTTTGCCGATAACGCAAGTGTCGCTCTTTTCTACTCCTTGCCTTTTACACCTTACACTTTACACCCTACACCTAAGCCCAGACTTGATTCATTGAAAATGGACATAATTATGCAATCCGTATCGTTAGATACGGTTCATAAAGCGATAGATACCTTATTGAATCGTTAGCCAATTTCTACTTCAGAATTGATTTTTCGTATTAATCCTTTCAATACGTCGCCTGGTCCAAACTCATAGAAACGCGTAGCACCATCGGCAATCATTTGTTGCACCGATTGTGTCCAACGAACAGGTGAAGTGAGTTGCTCCAAGAGTTGGCTTTGAATAGTGTGTTTGTCTTTTTCAGCACGTGCACTCACATTTTGATAAATAGGACAGATAGGAGTATGGAACTGAGTATTCATAATAGCCTTTTGTAAACGTTCAGCCGCTGGTTGCATCAGTGGGGAGTGGAAAGCACCACCTACGGGTAACTTCAATGCACGCTTAGCTCCCGCTTCTTTCAATGCTTTGCATGCCAGCTCTACCCCAGCCTCTGAGCCAGAGATAACGACCTGACCTGGACAATTGTAGTTGGCGGCAACAACAATGAGGCTATTGGCTATTGGCGATTGGCTATTGGCGTTGGAAGAGACTTGCTGACAAACCTCGGTGACCTTATCATCGGGCAATCCTAATACAGCAGCCATAGCGCCTGGACATATTTCGCATGCCTCTTGCATAGCTAAAGCCCGCTCACTAACCAAGCGCAACGCATCACCCATATCCAATGCACCTGCAATAACTAGAGCTGAAAATTCACCCAGACTATGACCTGCTACCATATCGGGACGCATTTGGTTCATCAAACGGCAGGCTACAACCGAATGTAAAAAGATTGCAGGTTGTGTAACACGTGTTTGGCGAAGATCTTCATTCGCCCCCTCGAACATAATATCTGTAATGGAAAAACCTAATTCCTTGTTTGCTGCAAGCATCAATTCTCGCGCTAAAGGATAATTATCGTACAAATCTTTTCCCATGCCCACATATTGGGCTCCTTGACCAGGAAAAACGAAAGCAGTTAGGTTGCGTTGTGTCATGTTGTGTAGCATATTGAAATGTTGAATGATATTATATGTAAAATTCAGCGCAAAGGTACTACATTTTTCTCAAACATACAAATTATTAAATTAAAAAAGAAAATAAATCCAGGTAATATTAAATATTATTTGCATATTTAAAATAAAAGCAGTACCTTTGCAGCGCTAATTAAAATGCGTTATTATGTGATTTTATGAAAATATAAAGAAAAATGAAAAAACATAAGTTATACTTCATAGGTATTCTGCTCACTTTAGCTGTGACAGCTTTTGCGCAGGGAACATCACAACGTACAGGAGTGAGTGGTATAGTTGTAGATGCCGAGACCGGTGAAAAATTACCATTTGTGCAAGTTTATTTTCTCAAGTCAACTCCAAATAAAGGCATGGTTTCATCTGGAGTGGGTGCTACGACTGACATGGAAGGAAACTTTGATATCAGTAACACATCTGGATACACGGTTGTCAATGTCCAAATGGTTGGTTACAAAACAGAAACACTTAACCTTACCAAGGGGCAAAATAAGACTAATCTTAAGATAAAACTTACCCCTGATGTGTATGGTTTACAGGATATTATAGTTACACCCAAAAATAAGAGGAGGGGATATAAACGTAGGGGCAATCCGGCTGTAGAACTGATAAAGAATGTGATTGCTAACAAAAATGACCACTGTGTAAAATCACTAGATTATTACACTGCTGAATCATATTCACGTATGTCTTTTGCTTTGGACAATATCAAAATCAATTGGGACAAACGTTTTTGGAAGAATTTTACCTTTTTAAAGAAGTATATTGACACCACAGGAGTATATCCTAATGTGACGGTTAGTATTCGCGAAAATCTTAATGATGAATATTACCAACGTAATCCCTACAGAGAGAAAAAGATACTGCAGAAAGAACGCGTATTTGGTGTAGAAGATTTAGTTTCATACGGTGCATTACATGAGAATATCAAAGCACTCTTCAAGGATATAGACATCAATCACAATAGCATGACCTTGCTATACAATCGGTTTGTCTCACCTTTATCATCTAGTCTAGCAGTGACTTTTTACCAGTATTACATAATGGATACCATTATGGTAGATGGTTATCAGTGTATAGATTTGGCATTTGTGCCTGTCAACTCTGAGAGCTATGGATTCACGGGACATCTCTATGTGGTAAACGATTCCACTTACCGTATAAAAAAGTACACAATCAATATACCTCCAGAGATTAATCTCAATTTTGCAAGTAATTATTCCATTGAACATAATTACGTGCAACTGGAAAATGGATTGTGGGCACCTGATAGAACGAGTACGTATGCTAAGTTTTATATTTTCAACAAGAAACGCGGCATGATAGCACGGCAAACGAAAATCTATACAGGTTGGGATTTAGATACCCCTACCCCGCAGGATATCTTTTCCAATATGACTTCTGAAGAGGCGGATATCAACGATTCGATGGCAGTCCACTATGGAGCTGCTGCATGGGACACTTTGCGTCCAGAACCTCTTACAAAATACGAAAGTTCTGTCTATGATTTGGTACAAGAAGTAACCGCTGTACCGAAGTTAGCAAGCGCGATTGCTGCTATCAATGCGCTGACGACAGAGTTTGTTGCGACTACACCAGCTAGAGACTTGGATTTGTCCAAGTTCGATATAGGTCCTATCTATAACTTTGTCAGTTGGAATATGTTGGAAGGTGCGCGCTTACGTTTTGGTGGTGCTTCTACTGCACGATTGCACGATCAGTTCTTCTTCCGCGGTTATGCTGCTTTTGGTACCACAGATCTACGCCCTAAGTACAACCTCACATTGATATATACTTTTGACAAACATAAGAATCAACCTTACGACGGCTTGCGCCACCATATTCAATTGAGTGCACAGTACGATGTGGAGGAACCAGGACAGATAACGGACGTGATTAGACGAGACAATATCCTCATGTCGCTTCCTACAAGTACACCTACCATAGGATTCAATCAATATGTCTTCCATGCCAAATTGGAATATATGAAAGAATGGGAAAATATGTTTTCTGTCAAAGCTTCTTTTGATTTTAGCAACAACGAAGCTGCAGGATCTCTGCGGTATGATCGCATGAATTATACCTCTACTGGTACTGACGGAATCTACACTTCCACTCTATCGTCTATTGGACAGTACCGTAATTATGAAGCTATGGTAGAACTAAAATACTCGCCAGGTGCACGTATCTTCATTGATCGAATGGGTATTGAGAGTCCATTTGCTATGGATAAAGATGCACCTACGTTCAAATTAATGCACTACGTTGGTTACCTAGATGATAGGCATAATGGTGGTAATGGATTTATTTATAACCGTACTGAAGCACTTGTGGACAAGCGCTTTTGGTTCTCTGCTTTCGGACACTTGGATGTGCGCCTACAAGGTGGCTACACATGGCAGCAAGTTCCTTTTACTAAGTTATATATACCACAAGCTAGTACGAGTATATTATTGGCCCAACGAGCTTTCAACTTGATGAAGCCCATGGAGTTTCTCATGGACTACTACGTTGGACTACACGCTACTTACTACCTCAAGGGATGGATACTAAACCGAATACCAGGAATCAATAAGCTTAAATTACGCGAGGTAATCAGTTTCTCTGCTATTTATGGTGGTTTGACCAATAAGAACAACCCATATCATGCAGCAGAGAGCAACTCTGGATTATATGATTTTCCACATACTACTTTCATTAATGGTCATGATGTACAGGGCAATGTTAAGTACGTAGATGGAGTACCATATATATACGACAACTTCCGCACAGCTTCGCCTATGGGACAATTGCCTTATATGGAATTTACTGTGGGATTAGAAAACATCTTGAAATTTATTCGCATTGACTATATCCGTCGTATCACGTACAATGACTATGAGTTGCCATACAAAACACCACAATTAGATGGCTCTGGTCATGCCGTCCTAGACAATAACGGTGAACCTATTATGATCAATGCACGACGTAAAGTGGGTGCATGGGGAAGAAACGGCGTGAAATTAACTATCCGTTTCGAGTTCTAACAAATAAGAGCAGATTTGGTATCTGCTCTTATTTGTAAAAAATCACTTTGAGAAATAATTATTTCGTATCAGTTTATCTGATAGTACAAAGGCCTCACGCTCTTGTATGTGGCGCGTTGCATGTTCTTCTAATAGGTTGATACCTAGACCATTCCAATGATAATTATCTACGCCTAACAAGGATATATAAGTAGGATAAATATCCATTTGGTATGCATCGCCCGTATAACGAAGGTTGCCATGTATATTAGGTGAATAGATAATGAGTGGTAAACAATCATCTATTGGGTTGAGATTCATATTGTGCATGTCTGCATATTGTTGCATCTGACAGCGTTTCTCATAATGCAAAATACGGTGATCTGAAGTGATAACAATCGTGTATTGTTGTAAAACAGAATCTGTCTCCAGTTTACGAACAAAATAACCTAATCCATCGTCCAATGCATTGAAGGCGCGAATGAAATTATACATTACCCATGGCATATCTTCGGGCAAAGGTAAATGCGAATATTCTTCACTCACAAATGGTGCATGCGTAGATTGCGTAATACATTGTATATATTGTTTCCCCTCATCAATAAGCGAATTTAATTTTTGAAACAGAAGAGTATCTATGTCGCTATAGCAAATGGTAGTATCATAGCCATAGGCAGGTGACATCTCTGTTTGGTTCCATACGCGCAAATCATGGGGCAAGAGGCAAATGGTCGAGTCTGGTGCAAGCGACATGATTGCTGGATAGGTATGTTGACCATAATACAGACATGTTCCACCTGCATTGATAGGGAGCAGACCTGTATTGATAATCAATTGTCCATCTGCTGATGGAGCACCAACAATCTGCGTATGAATACGATTGGCATAGAATACATGTTCAGCTTGCGTTAACCGATATAGATTTGGCATGATTTGCGGGGTAAGAACCCAGTTCTCTAAACTCTCTAACAGAATAATAATTAGCGGTGACTGTAGTGTGTCAGTTGGCTGACCATCGTCTAATATTGCCATCATTTGTTGGTCGTAATCCGTCAGTGGACGTTCTGGTAAAATACCATTAATCATAAGGAAATAATCCGACAATATGTACGCTGGTGAATACAGTATGCTGGTGTTGGCCACTGTTGTAGGAAAATGCATGCCATAGACAGGTTCTCTACGTTCACGGATAACAGGCCAAATGTTAAATGTAGTTTTTTGGTCACACACATAGAGTGCTTCTCCTATTAAACGTAGTCCTACTGAAATGGCAACCAGCACCAACCACGCTCGCCAATTACGTGCACTCTTTGTTGTATAGCGATAAATCAAACAAAATAACAAGGTCATGCCATAAAACAGCAGGTCAATACCCCACTCTATGTATATCAGTACTGACCAGAAATAACCATGCAGGTTACTGGACATATTAAAAGCTTCTGCATCCAGTAAGATATGGTTATTGCGCATATATATAAGGTTGGCGATAAACCATGTGTCGATGATAAACGAAAGCAGAATAAGCCAACGTTTATCACGCAGCACAAATGTCAACGATGCAAATAGCAGAGCCGCTGCTAGTTTGACACAATTTTTGGAGAGAAGTACGAGAATAGATGGCTGCAATGCCAATTCGCGAAAAGCAAAGTGGTCAAATAGCAACGTTTTGCCATAGATAAACACAGCAAAGATAGCGAAAATACACCAATTGGCTCTATTGCCAATGGAAAGCCAGTGTTGGATACGTTTTCTCATACCTTAGCAATACAGAAACAGCCAATCATAATCAATACAAGTCCCAGCCAGTGGATAGGCGATACATGCTCACGCAAAATAAACATACCTGTCAATACACTAAAAACGAAGCCCAAACTAGTCAACGGATATACCAACGAAAAAGCATATTTATTGAGCAACCACAACCAAAATACGTTGGCACCTATCAAGAGCCAAAGACCAAATTGCAAGTGCAAATTAATAAATAGGTGTCCTACATTGCGCCAAGACCAAGCAAATGGACTCTCTGCTGCCATACCCATTTTAAGAAGCAATTGTCCAATGACAGACATCGCTTGTTGGATAAGCATAAAGAGAAGTAAATACGATGTTTTCATTGATTTCTATAAGTTTATGTTGTTTTGATAAGAGGTTTATTTACCTTGTTTGAAACGATGAGAAGCTTGTAAATCACGATAACGTAGTGCCACCTCCTCTATTACACTTTCCCACGAACGAGAGATGGTCTTTGATGCTTTTTCTCCTACGCTTTTTATCTCATCTGGTCTATTCATCAAATACATTATTTGTTGCACGAAATCTGCGGGATCATTGTGCGTTAGGAAACCATTTACCCCATCTGTAATAGCAGTAGCAGCTGTAGATTCTCGTAATAATATCGAAGGTGTGTGCATTGCAGCAGCTTCACGCACAACTAGTCCACACGTGTCGTACAGAGAAGGGAATAGGAAAAGATCTGCAGCTGCGTATATGCGTTTGAGTCGGTCACGATCGTGTATATTACCCAATAATGTTACACGGTCTGACAATCCCAATTGCCTTATCAATGAGCGGATTGCATGAACGGCGTACCCCGTACCTACCATAAAGAAATGGAATGGCTTATCCTTTATCAGCGACAACGATTCAAGAATGAAACGAATATTTTTTTCCCATGTGTGTTGCCCTACAAAGAGAAGCATAGTTTCATCTGGCATGATACCTAACTCAGCACGCATACTTTCGCGAATGATAGCTATTTGCGATTTAGATGCATAAAAATCATTACCATTTTCGACTACTTCGACATGCCCTTTATATCCATACTCACGCAACGTCTCCTCTACTGCTGGCAGTGGTATCCACACTTCATCCGCTTGTTCATAGAAGTGAATAATACGTTTTACCATCCAGTCCACAATAGGCTTGCATGGCACATTATGTTCAAAATCTTGGCGGTATTTACTATGAAAAGTTGCTACAAGCGGTATTTGCTTACTTTTGCTTATGCGAGAAGCTAACGTACCCGTTGTGAAAGGACAGTGCGCGTGCACGATGTCAAAATTCATTTCTTTCCACTTACGCATGAATGAAGCATCCAAATAGGGAAGACCATAACGATAAGGGGATCTAAAAGGAATCGGAATGGATATGTATCTATGGATAGGATAAGGAGCACTAGCTATCACATCATGCATGTTTGGCGCATATGGCGTGATAACAGACACATCATGTCCAGTTTCCGTTAGCCAATATGCATAGTTCTGTGCAGTAATGCCTACTCCATCCAAAACAGGAGGAAAATTATCATTAAAAATTCCTATCATGGCGCTTGTATTTGTGTTTGCGTTATTTTAACTCGCAAAAGTACTAAAAAAATCCCAAATACGCAAACATATTGGACGTTTTTTTGTCAGATGACCGACTATTTGCTACTTAACGCCTCGTAAATATCAACTTTTGTGTATTTTATTTGCATATATATTTTTTTTTTCGTACCTTTGCAGGCTGAAACAAAAACTAAGGACAAAAAAGAATATTAATCATAAATTTTTTTAAGAAAATGGACAACAAAAAACGTGTTTATACCTTCGGTAACGGTAAGGCTGAAGGTAACGCATCAATGCGAGAGACATTGGGCGGTAAGGGCGCAAACTTGTCTGAGATGAACTTGGTAGGTGTACCAGTACCTCCAGGTTTCACTATCATCACAGATGTTTGCAACGAGTACTACGAAGTAGGTCAAGAGAAGATTGTAGAAGTTCTTGACAAAGAAGTGAAAGCAGCTGTGGCTCACATTGAGAGCTTGATGAATAATACCTTTGGCGATCCTAAGAACCCACTCCTCGTGAGTGTTCGTTCTGGTGCTCGCGCTTCTATGCCAGGTATGATGGATACCATCCTCAACCTTGGTTTGAATGACGAAGTGGCTGCAGGATTGGTAGAGAAGACCAACAATCCTAAGTTCGTGTACGATAGCTACCGCCGTTTTGTACAAATGTACGGTGATGTCGTGTTGGGCATGAAGCCTGCCAACAAAGAGGATATCGACCCATTTGAGGCAATCATCGAAGAGGTAAAAGAGATTCGTGGTATCAAACTCGACAAGGATTTGACTGTGGACGAGTTGAAGCTCCTCGTAGCTCGCTTCAAAACAGCTATCAAGGATCAAACAGGTAAGGACTTCCCAACTGATCCTGTAGAGCAACTTTGGGGTGCTATCTGCGCTGTGTTCCGCTCTTGGATGAACGAGCGTGCTATCCTCTACCGTAAGATGGAAGGAATTCCAGATGAGTGGGGTACCGCTGTAACAGTTCAATCCATGGTGTTTGGTAACATGGGTGAGACATCTGCTACGGGTGTATGCTTCAGCCGTGATGCTGCGACAGGTGAGAACCTCTTTAATGGTGAGTACCTCGTTAACGCACAAGGTGAGGACGTGGTAGCAGGTATCCGTACTCCACAACAAATCACCCTTGAGGGTAGCCGCCGTTGGGCTGCATTGCAAGGTATTAGCGAAGAAGAGCGTGCTAGCAAGTATCCTTCTATGGAGGAGGCTATGCCAGAGATCTATGCTGAGCTCGACGCTATCCAAACCAAGCTTGAGAACCACTACCGCGATATGCAAGATATGGAGTTCACCGTACAAGAGGGTAAACTTTGGTTCCTCCAAACACGTAACGGTAAGCGTACCGGTACTGCGATGGTGAAAATCGCTATGGACCTCGTAAAAGAGGGTCTTATCGACGAGAAGACCGCTATCAAGCGTTGCGAGCCACAAAAGCTCGACGAGCTTCTCCACCCAGTATTCGATGCTAAGGCATTGAAGGCTGCTAAGGTGATTACCCAAGGTTTGCCAGCTAGTCCAGGTGCTGCTTGTGGTCAAATCGTATTCCACGCTGACGACGCTCAAGAGTGGGCTAAGGACGGTCACAAAGTGGTGATGGTTCGTATCGAGACCAGCCCAGAGGATTTGGCAGGTATGTCTGCTGCTGAGGGTATCTTGACTGCTCGTGGTGGTATGACCTCTCACGCTGCTGTAGTAGCTCGTGGTATGGGTAAATGCTGCGTTTCTGGTGCAGGTGCTATCGTAGTTGATTACAAAGCAAAGACCTTGACTATTGAGGGTGTAACCTACAAAGAGGGCGACTACATCTCAATCAATGGTTCTACTGGTCAAGTTTACGCAGGTCAAATCCCAACTAAGGCTGCTGAATTGAGTGGTGACTTCAAAGAGCTCATGGATCTCTGCGACAAATATACACATCTCCAAGTTCGTACCAATGCGGATACTCCACACGATGCTCAAGTGGCTCGTGACTTCGGTGCTAAGGGTATTGGTTTGACCCGTACAGAGCACATGTTCTTCGAGGATAAGAAGATCGTGGCTATGCGTGAGATGATTCTTTCTAAGGACGCTGAGGGTCGTGAGAAAGCTTTGGCTAAGTTGTTGCCATACCAAAAGGCTGACTTCAAGGGTATCCTTGAGGCTATGGACGGCTATCCAGTAAATATCCGTCTCCTCGATCCTCCATTGCACGAGTTCGTACCACATGATGCTGCTGGTCAAGAGACTATGGCACAAGAGATGGGCGTAAGCGTACAAGAGATCAAGCAACGTGTGGATTCTCTTGCAGAGAACAACCCAATGTTGGGTCACCGTGGATGCCGTCTTGGTATTACCTTCCCTGAGATCACTGCAATGCAAACTCGCGCTATCTTGAGCGCTGCTTGCGAACTTAAACTTGAGGGTAAGAACCCTATGCCAGAGATCATGGTTCCATTGATTGGTATTCTCTATGAGTTCCACCAACAAAAGGAGATTATTGAGAAAGTAGCTAAACAAGTATTCGCTGAGTACGGCGTAGAGGTAGAGTTTGAGATCGGTACTATGATCGAGATTCCACGTGCTGCCTTGACCGCTGATCGTATTGCTACTGAGGCTCAATACTTCTCATTCGGTACCAATGATTTGACACAGATGACCTTCGGCTATAGCCGTGACGATATTGCTAGCTTCTTGCCAGTATATCTCGAGCAAAAGATCTTGAAGGTAGATCCATTCCAAGTTTTGGATCAAAACGGTGTAGGTCAACTCATCCAAATGGCTGTAGAGAAAGGTCGCGCCGTTCGTCCAGGATTGCGCACTGGTATCTGCGGTGAGCACGGCGGTGAGCCTTCATCTGTTAAGTTCTGCGCCAAGGTAGGTATGAACTACGCATCTTGCTCTCCATTCCGTGTGCCAATCGCACGTTTGGCTGCTGCTCAAGCTGCTGTAGAAGAGTAAGTTTTTTACCATAATATAAGAAGAGCTCCGCAAGGGGCTCTTCTTATATATACTATATATGTTAAAAGGTAATAGATATTTGCATATTAGAAAATATTTTTGTACTTTTGCAGAGAATTTAATAAATAAGCAGATTATGAATACTACTCTACCCTCTGTGGCGCTAATCTACGACTTCGACGGTACTTTAGCACCAGGTAATATGCAGGAATTTGGACTCTTGCAAGACATAGGCTATCAGAACCCAAGCGATTTCTGGAATCTATGCGACCAAATAGCCAAGACCAACGATGCTGGAGGCATAGCTGTAGTTATGTACGCCATACAAGCAGAAGCGCAGCGTGCGGGAATTCGTTGCACACGCGATATGTTGCGTTCCTATGGCAAAAAATTAGTCTTCTTTCCTGGTGTGGTAGAATGGTTTGGCATTATCAATGAGTATGCGGCTCAAATCGGCGTAGAGGTCAAGCACTATATCAACAGTTCGGGCATCAAAGAGATGATTGAAGGCAGCGATATTGCCCATGAGTTTGAGCGCGTATATGCGTGTACCTATCTTTATGACAGCAACGGCGATGCCTGTTGGCCATCGGTAGTGGTGGACTATACCAAGAAGACACAATTCCTCTTTAAGATCAACAAGGGCATCCGCGAGGTGAGCGACCGTGTGCGTATCAACGAGTTTGTACCCACCGAGGAACGCCCCGTGCCATTCGAGCGTATGATCTACTTAGGTGACGGTGAGACCGACGTGCCATGTATGCGTACTGTGAAATCCAATGGTGGACATAGTTTTGCAATATATGGCAACGATAAAAAACGTGCTTTGGCTCAACAATTATTACAACAACAACGCGTCAATTTTGCTTGTGCAGCGGACTATACTCACGAAGGGGAACTAATGCAAATTGTAATGCGCATTCTCGATAAAATAAAAGCCGATCATACACTAAGCCAACATAGTGCTGAAAACCGCGATACACTAAACATGTTTGCCGCATTGGGCGAAGATATGGATTAGAAAATCTTTAGACGGCGAATAAGGCGTAGCAAACAAGTTGGGATAAGTGCGACAAAGAATAGCAACACATAGTTCCACACGCATGGCACACTCACTTTGCTTCTACCACGGAACATTGCATTCAATCCACGTTTTGCTAGATAGTTGGGTTGCACAATATAACCTAACACCAATCCCATCTTTGTCAGCCATGGGCGGATATTATATAATCCAGTATTGATAGCACCTGGTGTTACATTAGTCACTATTACACCTTTGTCTTTCAATTCCACATAGACAGAACGGGTGAAGTTCTGTAGAAAGGCCTTGGTAGCGCCATAAGTGCCTAATCGCTGTACAGCAATGTTGGCGGTGATAGAACACATATTTAGTACATACCCTTTTCCACGCTTTGCCATGTCTTGAGCAAAATAATAGATTAACATAGCAGGTGTGATCATGTGCAGATTCATAATCAGCAAGTTAAACGCCTCACTATCATTCACGAAATCTCGGTCGTGATAAACGCCAGCATTATTGACAAGCACTTCTATCTCTAATCCTTGCTCTGCACAATAGGTGTAAAGTTCCTTGGCTGCTTCTTGGCGTCCAAGATCCATAACCAATGAGCGTACTTCGATGGGATAATCTTCGCGAAGCATCTGGGCTTTATTGTGAATAGCCTCTTCGTTGCTCACAATGAGTAGATTATATCCTTTGGCAGCCAATAGGCGTGCATACTCATATCCACAACCCGAACTCGCGCCAGTAATAAGTGCATACTTCATAAGCCTATAATCGTTAATATTGATAGTTTCTAATCGGTAAATTTATGTGCAAAGGTAGTGATAATATTTGGAATATTCAAGCAGAAAAGAAAAATAATAGTACTTTTTAGTACTATATTTTGTATTATTGAAAAAAAAATTGTACCTTTGCACGCAGAAATTATATTAGACGTAGTAGGCAATGTATAGACCAATAGACAAAATGAGTGACTTGATGGGTGCTTCCAGTAAGTGTGCATGCGCAGATAATCAAGTATTGCAGTTGATCCACCGTTTTGGTATTCCATTTGGTGTAGGTGACAAAACCATTGAAATGGTATGCCGAGAAAATGATGTGGACTGTACCACCTTATTGGCTGTAGTCAATTTTGCCATTACGCGTGAATATCAGTACACAGCCAATATTGATGTGGCTACCCTTCGTCAGTATTTGGAGAATGCTCATATTTATTTTATGGATTTTCAGTTGCCTCGTATTCGCCAGATGTTGCTTGAAGCGATTAATCTGGCTGGAACAGACAACAAAGTACCACTGCTAATTGTGCGTTTTTACGATGAATATGTAGAAGAAATACGTGCACATATTGAACACGAAAATGCTTGTGCATTTGAGCACCATGCTACAGATGACCAGCATATAGCCGCAAAAGCCATCGAACTGAAGAACCTAATTATCAAGTACTACCCACACAACGATAAGTCTTCGACACAAGCCAATGAGCAGAATCGTTTATTGTATGCAGTATTGCAAGATATCTATCACTTTGAAAATGAATTGGCATTGCATTGTGCTATCGAAGATGAGATAATGCTGCCTGCATTAGCCCAAAATGAGCAGCAACTATCTCAAAAAAACAATGAGGGAAATGAACAGGAACAAGAAGAACTATCCAGACGAGAGATAGATGTGTTGATACAAATAGTAAAGGGATTGAGCAACAAAGAGATAGCAGATGCACTATGCCTATCTACTCACACTGTGATGTCGCATCGCAAGAATATCGTTCGTAAACTCAATATCCACTCCACAGCAGGATTGACCATCTATGCCATCGTGAATGGGATTGTGAATCTGGATAATATAGATATGCTATAACTCATGCTGCGTCGTGTACAAAAATATATCCGTGATAATGATCTTCTAGCAAAAGGTGATCGTGTACTGGTTTGTGTGAGTGGTGGCGCAGATAGTATGGCTCTATGGGATGTTTTGCTTCGTGGAGGATACGAATGTGTGATTGCACATTGTAATTTTCATCTTCGCAGCGAAGAGAGCAACCGAGATGAGGCGTTTGTGAGAGAAGAGGTAATTAGACGAAAAGGCAATGGGCTAAAAGCAGGTATATATATTAAGGACTTTGATACGCATGCATACGCACGCGAGCATAGTTTGAGCATAGAGATGGCAGCCCGAGAATTGCGCTATACATGGTTTGCCGAAGTGGCAGAGCAAACAGGTTGCACGGCTATTGCAGTGGCCCATCACCAGAACGACCAAGCAGAAACAGTACTACTCAACCTCAAACGTGGCACTGGATTGCGGGGATTGTGTGGTATGCGTGCAAAGAGTATCAACCCCATGGGGGGAAACATACCTATCATTCGTCCTCTGCTCTGCACAACGCGCGACTATATAGAACATTACTTGCGCGACATACGCCATATAGCTTGGGTGAATGATTCCACCAACAGCGATACGACCATCGCACGCAATGAAGTTCGCAGACAGTTATCTACCTATTCAAAAGCCGAAATAGAACACATAGCAACTACGGCAGAACACCTACAAGGATATGTGGATTGGTTAGAAGAACGTGATACACATGCAGCGGGAAAAGTGAAACTTTTTGAGCAGTTGCGCGAATATCATTTCCCCGAGGTAGAGAAGATTTACGAAGCATTGCTCAAAGGTGAAGGTGGAAAAACATTTTTTTCGCCTACGCATAAAGCAGTCATTAAACACGGAAAAGTATGCGTCACTACGGTATAATAGGCAAACCATTGGAACATTCGTATTCGGCTATGTATTTCACAAACAAGTTCGCGAACGAAGGTGTTGCTGCTGAATACCAATTGTATGAAATAGATGACTTGACCAATATACATGGGCTAATGCAGCATTTGCATGGTTTCAATGTCACTTATCCTTACAAAGAATCCATCATGGCACATTTGCCTGCTCTTGATGAAGTAGCACAAGCAATCGGTGCCGTGAATGTTGTATGTCAAGGCAAGGGGTATAATACGGATTGGCAAGGTTTTATGCATAGTCTCCTACCCCATTTATCAGCTGCCGATACGCGTGTACTGATATTAGGAACAGGTGGTGTGAGCAAAGCAGTACAATATGCTTTGAAGCAGATGGATAGGCCATATACACTCGTTAGCCGCCATCCTCAAGCAGATACTATAGGATACGATATGCTGACAAAAAAGCATATGGAGACTCATTCGGTGATTGTCAATTGTACCCCATTGGGTATGCTACCTGATGTGGCAACACGCCCACCGATTCCATATGAATATATTACAAGTGCACACTTGCTATATGATTGCGTATATAATCCTGAGTGTACGGCTTTTTTATTCGAGGGAAAACGACGTGGTGCACGTATTGTGAATGGAAAACAAATGCTATATCTGCAAGCTGATGCAGCATGGGAGATATGGAATGGATTATCTGAAAGTGAATAAACAAATCATATGAATATGAAAAAGTATATTTTGATAAACATGATTCTAGCGATAGGGCTGATGGTCCAAGCGCAGATTGTAGAGGAGAATGAAATGGCTGTAGTGTACTATATGCCTCAAACACAGCTGGCTGTGACAGTGGAATTTGATGAGATAAGCCAAAAGCCAGGTCCATTTTATCTCTATGCAGAACGTTATTTAGGAGTTAAAGAAGTTTGTTCTCAAGAACAAACACGCTACGAAGTGACCAATATTAGTTTAGCCCCTCATACTGTGGCAGACACGCATCGCGCATATAAGGTGGTTGCTGCTAGTGGTAGTGAGACACAATGGCTGTCGCTGACGCCAGAAGGATTGT
The DNA here is from genome assembly GCA_045589755.1 of Paludibacteraceae bacterium. Classification (GTDB taxonomy): domain Bacteria; phylum Bacteroidota; class Bacteroidia; order Bacteroidales; family Paludibacteraceae; genus Colicola. The sequence continues at coordinate 15,207 of JAZNPR010000086.1, read as the reverse complement.
TGTATGGCTACAATGTTCCAAAATATGTAATGCATGAAACAACAACAGTAGCCACTATTGAGAACCAGAATCCATCATCAGACTTGATGCCACTCATGGAAGAGCAAATGGTGGCTAATTCCATTGCTAAGATGGCAGAAGGTGCTGCTAAGCAAATATATCATATTCGTGAGATGCGAATCAACTTGCTGGGGGGCGATGTAGAGCATACCCCTGCTGATGGTCAAGCTATGCAATTAGTGTTGAACGAGTTGGATAAACGCGAGCAAATGTTGGCAGAGTTATTCATTGGTACGCGTGTGGTAAAACACCATGCACAGACTATATACTATGTACCCAACAAGGATGTGAAGAATCATGTAATAGGTCGTTTCTCACAATACACAGGTATGGTAGGAGCTAACGACTTAAGTGGTGAACCTATCCGTCTGACTCTTACAGGCGATCGTCAATCATATGTATCTGTGGAAGAAAAGGCGGCAAATAGCAAAATACTACCTTCACAAGTATATTACAATCTTCCTGGAGCGGCCAATCTAACGGTAGAATATGGCAACAAACTGAAACTTTCAACTACCATGGCTATTGCACAGTATGGTGTCGCTATACCATTGGCAAAAAGTTTGTTAAATAACAAAAATACACCACGCATATATTTTAATACTCAAACAGGTAATATTTTAAGCATTGAACAATAATGAAAATTCTGCGTTTTATATTCGTGACTATCTTGGCAGTATGCTGTATGGAAGCATCTGCACAAGAACTCAATTGCACTGTGACCATCAATTCTGATCAAATACAAGGGTCTAACAAAGAGATGTTTAATACACTCAAGCAGTCAATAGAAGAATTTGTTAATAATTCCAAATGGACAGACCTTACGTTCCAAAACAAAGAACGTATCGAATGTAGCATGATGTTGGTGGTCAAGACGGTGAATGATAATCTCATCAATTGTGATTTTACTTGTCAAAGTCGTCGTCCTGTGTTTGGTAGTGCATATACCACACCTATCTTGAATTTTCAGGACAATCACTTTAGTTTTACATATCAGGAGTTTGACCGTATGGATTTTCAAGGTAGTACATTCACTACGAATCTAACGGCACTTATTGCCTATTATTGCTATTTAATCATAGGTTACGATATGGATTCTTTCTCTCGTTTAGGAGGAACTCCCTATTTCCAGATATGTGAAAATATTGTTACAGCAGCTCAGTCTGCATCATTAGAAGAGTCTGAGGCAAAAGGTTGGAAAGCTTTTGATAGCAACCGCAATCGATATGCACTGATTAATAATTTGATGGATGAGGCATTCAAAGGATATAGAGGATTTCTATATGAATACCATCGTTTAGGATTGGATGAGATGATCAATAATGTTGCCAATGCACGTGCACGTATAGCTGGTGGCATGCCAACGCTCAAGGAAGCACATAGAGCCAGACCTACTACATATGTAGTAACTACTTTTCTTGATGCCAAAAACGACGAGTTAGTGAATATCTTTTCAAAGGGAACAGCCGAAGAGAAAAAGAATGTCTATGAATTGCTCATAGATATTGATCCTACCCGCCAATCCACATACGAGAGGATCAACCGCGACTAATATCTTATTTCCCTTTTATCGTATCGAATCCTTGTCCGAATACGCCATTCACATTGGCTTGACTGACAAAAGCATTAGGGTCAATTGATTTTATAATATGAAAAATCAATTGGCTCTCTTGTTTGCGAGCCAACACGGTGACAATATGGATAGGCTGTTGGCTATACCACCCTTTTCCATCCAAGACTGTTACACCACGATGGACAGTTTGATTGATAGCAGTAGCAATCTCGGCATACTTGCTAGAGAAGATGAAGAACTGCACCGATTGGCGCATGCGCGAAATGATCCAATCGAGCGCTGCCGTATAGCTGACGGTCATACAGAGACCATACAGAATACGCTTGATCTTGAAATCCACCACATCCATTCCTTCTACATAGAACTGCTCAGGGATAGGCAAGAAATAGCTGCTGGCAATAATCACCGCATCGCAGATAACCATCACTTTACCCAACGACACATCCTTGTAGTGGTTCACAATCATTGCTACAATGTCGGTACCACCCGATGAGCCGTTGTTGAGCATCACAATACCTAAACTCAGTCCAAAGACCACACCACCTACGATACAAGCCGTGACAGGGTCTGCAATCAATGGCTCTACACGCATAGGTATCACACGATACCAAAACGCCAATGCCAATGCACCCACCAACGTGCGCACGCAGAAACGCCAACCCACAGTGAGCATGGCAATCAATAGCAGAATAGCATTGATAGACAGGGTACTAAGCCACATAGGTATAGCACCACCATATTCAGGGAAAAGATTAGGGAAGAGCCCTTGTGTAGCGTAATAGATAATAGAGCAAATACCTGTCAATCCCGCACCCACCACATTATGTGGCACGAAGATCCAATTGACCATCAGGGCAAAGGGAAACAAACCCAAGAAGATAAAAATATATTCCTTGATTACCTTTCCTACAGGATATTGCATGTATTTGATTGCGTTTCCCATCTGTGTAACAGGTATTTCCTTATTTATTCATAGGGTCAAATCCTTGACCAAACACACCGCGCACTTGACTTTGACTCACGAATGCGTTTGGATCAATGGCATTCACCAAACGGAAAATCTTTGCCGACTCATATTGGCGCGCTATCACAGTAATCACCTTACCTGGCTGTTTGGTATAACCACCTTGTGCCTCCAAGAAAGTCACGCCACGTGGTACTTGGGTCATGATTGCCTCGGCAATCTCCTCATACTTGCTGCTGAAGATGAAGAACTGCACCGACTGACGTGTGCGATTGAGCACCCAGTCCACCGCTGTACCTGCCATAAAGGTGTAGCACAAACCAAAGAGGATCTTCTCCAACCCTTGACCAAATGGCAACTCCTTGATCTCAGGCAAGAAATAGGCACATAGGATAATCACAATATCGCATGCCATCAGCACGCGTCCCATAGGCAGATGCTTGTATTTATTCACAATCATTGCCACAATATCTACTCCACCCGTGCTGCCGTTGTTGAGGAACACTACCCCCAAGAAACAACCCATGAACAATCCACCCAATATTACTGCCATAAAGGGGTCACTCACTACGGGTTCGGCTGGTATCTCTATGACTTTCAGCCAAATAGTGTACCACAGTACGCCCCATAGAGTACGAACGCAATAGCGCCATCCTACGGTGAAGAACGCTGCAATCAACAGTGCTAAATTGCATACAAACGAACTCAACCAGATAGGAATGAAAGTGTCTGTAGCAAAATAGATAATCTCGCACAAACCAGTCAGTCCACCACCCACAATAGTATGTGGCACCAATATCCAGTTCACCGCGATTGCGTATGGAATGGTACAAAAAATAATCATCAAATACTCTTTGATAGCTATCAGCGGTTTCATTCGCTGATAGCCCTTGAGTTGTTCACGCAGTTTTCCTTTAGACATACTAACTTACTTTGGCGCGGCAGGAAGTTGATTGCCGCGCAATGTTGTTTAATTATTGTTGTTGATATTGTTGATTTGTTTATCAAAATCTCGCCACGAGATTTCTATCGCCCCAACCATTATCTACACGCGATACAGGTATCCAGAACTTATTGGCTTTCACCCACTCGGCTGGATAGGCTGCTTTCTGGCGGCTGTATGGGTGGTTCCACTCGTCAGCCACTACCTCATACTCTGGGTGTGGTGCATTGAGCAGTACGTTGTCTTTCTTATCCACCTCGCCACGCTCTACCTCGGCAATCTCCTCGCGGATGATGAGCAATGCATCAATGAATTGATCAAGTTCATGCAAACTCTCGCTCTCGGTTGGCTCTACCATCAATGTGCCATGCACTGGGAAACTCAGCGTAGGTGCGTGATAACCAAAGTCCATCAATCGTTTCGCAATATCCGACTCGGTAATTCCGATAGCATGGAACTGACGGCAGTCGAGAATCAACTCGTGACCTACCCTACCGTTCACACCTGTATAAACGATGCCGTAGGCATCTTTCAGTTTCTCAGCCATATAGTTCGCACTTACGATAGCGGCTGCTGTCGATTCGCGCAAGCCCTCTTCGCCCATCATACGGATATAGCCGTAGGAGATGAGTGCCATGTTCGCATTGCCATATAAGGCGCTCGATACGCGGTTATTCTCTGCTTGTGGCATAGCGTCTACCAAGTGTGCCGCACAGCATATTGCACCTACACCAGGTCCGCCACCGCCGTGAGGGCTGGCAAACGACTTATGCAAATTCAGGTGGCAGACATCTGCACCGATAAAACCAGGATTGGTATAACCAATCTGCGCGTTCATGTTCGCACCGTCCATATATACTTGTCCGCCACAATCGTGTACGATTTGGCACATCTCACGAATAGCCATCTCAAAGATACCGTGGGTAGATGGATAGGTGATCATACAGCCCGCCAAGTTGTCCTTGTGTTGTTCCGCTTTCTCGCGCCAGTCGGCAAGGTCGGTATTACCATTCTCATCGCATTTCACCACCACAGGCACCATACCTGCTTGTGCACAAGATGCCGGGTTCGTTCCGTGAGCCGAAGCAGGAATCAACAGGATATTGCGATGGTCCTCACCTTTTTGGTGCAGATACTCGCGTATGGTCACCAATCCCGCATACTCGCCAGCCGCACCCGAAGTAGGTTGCAGATTGCATGCCGCAAAACCTGTGATAGTAGCCAACTGTTGCTCCAAGTCTTCCATCACTTCCATGTATCCAGCCACTTGCTCTGCTGGCGCCAATGGGTGAATACCCATATAGCCGGGATAGGTCACAGGAATCATAGCAGCCGCTGGGTTGAGTTTCATCGTACACGAGCCCAACGGAATCATCGTATGCGTCAAACTAATATCCTTGCGGTCAAGGCGTGTGATATAGCGCATCATCTCCGTTTCGGTACGGTATTTCTTGAACACCTCTTCTTGCAGGTAATCTACCCCGCGAACACTATCTTCGTTGATAGCCCACAGCCCTTCGAATGTCTCTTCGCTATCCTCGTATTGTGCCATATTGCCCGAAGCATTGGCAAAGAGCTCTATGAGGTCGTTCATATCATCCACCGTTACGCTCTCGTCCAATGAGATACCTATCCAACCTTCCTCATCGTAATAGAGGTTAATACCCAACTCTTCAGCCGCTTCGCGCACGGCCTCTACCCCATTCTCATGGCGTATCTTCAGCGTATCAAAGAACTCGGTGTTCTCTTGCTCGTAGCCATATGCTTGCAGCATTTCGCTCAGATACACGGCTTTACCATGAATACCCTCGGCTATCTCACGAATACCCTCTGCACCATGATATACGCCATACATACCTGCCATCACAGCTGAGAGTGCCTCCGCAGTACAGATATTCGAAGTCGCTTTCTCGCGTTTGATATGTTGCTCGCGTGTCTGAAGCGCCAAACGGAAAGCTGGCTTCTCGTTGGTATCTTTACTCAAACCAATGATACGACCTGGCATATCGCGTTTGTACTCCTCGCGAGTTGCCATGTATCCTGCGGTAGGACCACCAAAGCCCATTGGCAAACCAAAGCGTTGTGCTGTACCGCACATGATGTCTGCGTTCAGCGGCTTGAGCAATGCCAATGCCATCAGGTCTGCAATCACCGTCACTTTCATACCTGCTGCATGGCAGTCATCAATGAAAGCAGTGTAGTCTTCAATCGCACCATCTGCATTTGGCCATTGCACGATAGCGCCAAAGAATGGACCATTCTCTGCCAACCAGTCATTGGTCACGCAAGCATAATCCACCATCACAAGTTCGATGTCTTGCCCTTTCGCGCGTGTGCGCATTACATGTAAGGTGTTAGCAAAGATTTTCTTGTCCACCAATACCTTCTTCACACCAGCTTTCACCATATCGCGACTGCGTAGGTTACGCATCATCGTTACGGCCTCAGCTGCTGCTGTCGCTTCATCAAGAAGCGAGCAGTTAGCGAGTGGCAGACCCGTGAGGTCACTAATCATCGTTTGATACACAAACAATGCCTCCAAACGACCTTGGCTCACTTCGGCTTGGTATGGAGTGTAAGAGGTGTACCAAACAGGGTTCTCCAATATATTGCGTTGAATCACTGCTGGAGTGATGGTGCCGTACCAACCACGACCGATATACGAACGGTAGAGTTGATTTTTCTGCGCCATATCGTGCACCGTGTTCAGGTGTTCTTGCTCAGTGAGTGGCTCATCGAGGTCAAGTGGCTCTTCCAGAAGGATATCCGCTGGCATCGTTTGTGCGATGAGTTCATCCACACTTTTCACTCCGATTACTTCCAACATCTGCTGTTGGTCTTGCTCTGTCAGACCAATATGTCTGCTTTTCAAGTAGTTAGTTTTCACAATATATTGTTTTTTGAGTTTATATTCTTATAAATGCAATTTAGATTACCAAATTCGACCGCAAAGTTACTATTTTTTTTGAATATACACAAGTGTATATTAAAAATTACGCAAAAAAGTTATTTTTATTTGTATATGTCGATTTTTTATTGTACCTTTGCAATTGATTCCGACGCGGGTAGGTATGCGTTTTACGAAAAGCAATTCACAAAGGTTCTGCTTGGGTGGGTTTCTGACATATTTATAAACAAAATTATTTAACACAATGAAAAGAACAAAATTTTTTATGGTAATGTTGCTGGTAGCAATGATACCAATGTTCTTCGCTTGCGAAGAGGGTATTGACAAGGATGCATCTGTTATTGGAAAATGGCAATTAAAAACAATCGAATACGAGGAATATTGGGAAGATGGTGCAGAGTCAGAAACCGAGAAATTTAATTCACAAGAGTTTGTTTGGGAATTTACCAATAATCAAGAATTGATAATCACTGCATTTGGTAATTCTGAGTATTTTACTTATGAAATTGAGGGCAATTTGATATATACAGAATACGCATATTACCATTCTCTTTACGACTACTTTACTATAATATCTCTTAGTTCCAAAAAGTTAGTTCTTGAGACAAGGGTTGGAGATAAATTTGAAGGTGATATAACTACTATAACTCTTGAACGTATCGGCGAGGTAGAAGATAATACGTCTAATGATTCTGATGACACATCAAATGGCAATTGGATTGAAAAAGAGTGGAGATGTATGGGATACGACGTGAAATTTGAAGAAAATGGCATGATTGAAAATTATTCTGAAGATTGGAGTAGTGAATACGTTGTTTGGTACCTCAATAATAATACACTACGAATTCGATGGTCAGACGAAGAGTATGAAAATCACGATTATCGCATAGACGGCAACAAACTATACTCATCATGTGCAAATAATTTTGGAGCTGACTATTTTACCATTATAAAGATAAATGAAACAACAATGGATCTTGAAGTGGTTTACGACAGAGGAGTTAGAGCTACATACCTATTTCATTTCCGTAGTCTCTAAAGAGTTATACACGTTTTTTATTGCTATACGGCTACGTAACCAATTAAGTTATGTAGCCGTATCTTTTTTCACTATGTGCCCATTATTTGCCACCTATCTGCCCCCTGACTCCATTGAAACCTCATTGGAATCTGATTGGAACCTGATTGGAACCTCGCTGAAGGATCCACCCAAACTCTCTAAAAAACTTGCTACATGTACAATCATAGTTGGTATAAATTTTGTGGTTAAATATGCTGCAAAGACACAAAAAAATCTGCATATATGCAAGTTATTTCGCATATATTTGCAAATTTATATTTTTTTTTGTACCTTTGCAGGCTAATAAACTTAAAGCATATTTACGTGTATGAAAAAATTATTACTTTTTACTCTCATTATCTTCTCTGTGTTGCAACTGCATGCAGAAAATCACTTGACTTTCTGTGGAGTACAAATAGATGGCGAATTATCATCATTTATGCTGCAATTAGAGGAAAAAGGATTTACATCCGAAATTAAAGATGGGACAGGTGTCATGACTGGAACCTTCATGGGACAAGAAGTGGGAATTATCATAACGACAACGCCCAAATCTCACAATGTCTTTTCCTTGGTTGCCATGGTAGAATCCAACTCCAAATGGGCAGTTCTAGAAACTATATATCGGAATATGGTAGATAGCCTTCAAGCGGTGTATGGCACTCCCAAAGAAGCCATATGGGATGTGGCTGAAGATGCAAATCCGAAACGCGAGGTCGCTAAAAAACGTGCTACAATCAAAACGGTCTTTGAGACCAATGAAGGTGGCATTATTGTTGGAATAGACAAAGTTCCTTTCCTAGGATTAATGGTCTGGGTTGCTTATTTTGATAAAGCAAATACAACAAAAAACGAGGAAGAATCAAACAATACATCGAATGTATAGAAGTACCCATAAGTATCTAACTTAAATAATGTCCGAAACAAAATCCACTATATTAGGCCTCGCCAAAGGTATCTTCAAGGATCGCGGAAGCAAGTTTCTCGCTTTCGCCGAACCCATTGCCAATGAGGATGAAGCCAAAACACGCATCGCTTGGTACAAGAAGAAATACCACGATGCTCGCCATGTATGCTATGCCTATCGCTTGGGCGAAAACCTCTGGCGAACCAAAGATGATGGCGAACCCCATGGCACAGCAGGTATGCCTATTCTTCGCAGTATCGATGCACAGAAGTTGGACAATATCCTCGTAGTCGTAGTGCGCTACTTCGGCGGTACACTACTCGGTACAGGCGGACTGATGGTTGCCTACCGCGAAGCCACCAAAGAGGCACTTAAAAATGCGGAGATTGTTTAGAGTTTTGAGATATGAAAAAAGCAATATTTCCAGGGAGTTTTGATCCCTTTACCATAGGGCATCACGATATTGTGATGCGTGCCCTGAATCTCTTTGACGAGATTATTATTGGCATTGGGCACAATTATACCAAACGCGATACCTTCCCGCTCTGCGAGCGCTTGGCTGCTATCCAACGCATATATGACAACGAACCGCGCGTGCGCGTGGAGGTGTACGATGGACTTACCGTTGATTTCGCGGCACAACACAATGCCCAGTTTATCCTACGCGGAGTGCGCTCCACCCTAGATTTTGAGTATGAGCGCAATATAGCCGAAGCCAACAAGCAACTTTCGGGTATTGAGACTATCCTACTCTACACCCGTCCCGAATATGCACATATCTCCTCTACTCTCGTGCGTGACCTGCACTCCCACGGCAAAGACATATCACAGTATTTACCCTAATCTGACCTTAATGTCCTTAATGACCTTACTGTCCTTACTCACCCCTACAAGAACAATGAAAAAACTACTCATCATACCCCTTCTCCTGCTCACAATCAACCTATTAGCAGAAACGCAGACTACCCGTATAGATAAGAACTTGACCATCTACACCGACGTCATGCGACAGTTGGATATCAACTATGTGGATACCCTCAACTACGATGACCTCATCGAGTCAAGCATCAACTACATGCTCCACAAAGTGGATCCATACACGGTATATATCCCTAAGCGCGAGGACGACGCACTGCGTCGTATGACACAAGGCAAATACGGCGGTGTAGGTTCGCTCATCATGTACCGCGATAGCAATGTCTATGTCAACGAACTCTACGAAGGCATGCCCGCACAACTCTGTGGGCTACTCCCTGGAGACCGCTTTGTCAAGGTGGACGGAATGGATTGCCAGGGTAAGAACACCAAAGAGGTATCCGACAAACTGCGTGGTAAACCAGGTAGTACGATTGAGATTGTCCTCGAACGCGATAGCCAATTACTCACCAAACAAGTGACCCGACGCGACATTCACTTGCCTGCTGTGGGATATGCTACCGTACTACAAGACTCCATCGGCTATATCTTCTTCAATGAATTTACGTCCAATTCTGCGCAGGAGTTTCTCATGAAACTTGATAGTATGGTGCAGAACTATGGCATCAATCGTCTGATTATTGACCTGCGAGGTAATGGAGGTGGTATTATTGATGAGGCAATACAGATTGTTGGTTATTTTGTGCCCAAAGACACAGAGGTGGTTTCCACCAAGGGTAAGACAGAGCGCAGCAACCATGTCTATACCACCCAAACCTCCCCCATCTTCCCCAACATGCCACTCGTAGTCTTGGTCAATGACCAATCGGCTTCCGCATCCGAAATCCTAGCTGGTGCCCTCCAAGACCTCCATCGCGCCACTATCGTGGGCGAGCGCACATTCGGCAAAGGACTGGTGCAGAATATCCGTCCTATTGCCTATGGCGGACACCTCAAGGTAACTACCTCCAAATACTACTTGCCCTCTGGGCGTTGCATACAAGCTATCGACTATGCCGAACGCCAACGTGGAAACCAATTGCACCGCGATACGGCTGGCGGTATCCTACCCGATGTGGTGCTTACCGATTCGCAAAAACTGGACATTACCTACAACCTCTACCGCGACCATATGTTCTTCGACTATGCCAATCGCTACTATCGCCAACATCCTACTATCGCGCCTGCCAAAGAATTCCAACTTACTGACAGCGACTTAGAGGATTTTTGCCAATTCTTGGACGAAAAGAAATTCTCCTACGAAACCGAAACGGGACGTCATTTAGGCGAACTCATCAAGATGGCTCAGCAAGAGGATTTGGATTCCACCCTGCTGGCTGATTTAGAGGCATTCAAGCCCCGTCTGACTGTGGATTATCGTGCGGCTATTCAGCGCAATCGCAAAGAAGTAGAAGAACTGCTTGGCAGCGAGATTGTCAAGCGCTACTACTACCACCGTGGCTATTATGCCTACCTCTTGCGCTACGACAAAGAACTCAAACGCGCTATCGAAGAAGTCTCTAACCTATAACCAATAGGCGAAGCCGTCCAATACCCAATAGCCCGTAGGGCGTCCAATATCCAATAAAAAATAGGGCTCAACGCCCTATTTTTTATTTCAACCTCAAGAACCCTATTCCAAACCGCTTCACAGCTGCGCGCTCCAGTTCCTCTCTCACCGATGGGTCTGCTATGCTAATCAACGCTTTTGCTCTTTCCGCCAATGGCAAGTTGCGCAGATATACAATGCCATGTTCCGTGGCAATATACTGTGCCTGGAAACGCGTTGTCACCACTCCTGCTCCAGGTGCCAAGTTAGCCACAATCTTGCTCTGCCCCTTGCTGGTCATACTGGGCAATGCGATAAAGCATTTGCCGCCCTCGCTCAATGCAGCACCGTACATAAAGTCATGCTGACCACCCACACCCGAGATAATCGTTTCGCCTATTGAATCGGCACAAATCTGACCTGTGAGATCCACTTCCACGGCCGAATTGATAGCCATCGCTTTAGGGTTCTGACGGATGTTTTGTGGGTCATTGGTGAAGGCTACGTCGCGAATAACAAAGTCAGGGTTATTATCCATATATTCGTACAGATGTTTCGAACCCAACACCAAACTACCCAACGATTTGCCTGGATAAATCTTCTTCAGCGAGTTGTCGATAATCCCCTTCTCTATCAATGGTAATACGCCATCAGTGATGGCTTCGGTATGGAGTCCCAAATGCTGATGTCCGCTCAGCGCGTTAATAACGGCATTGGGTATGCCGCCTACGCCAATCTGGAGGGTTGCGCCATCAGGAATCTCATTGGCAATGAAGTTACCAATGCGCGTTTCTATCTCGCTGGGCACAGGTGTTGGCACTTCGATGAGTGGTTCGTCGCCACGGCACATAGCCGCTATCTGGCTGACATGTATCACAGGGTCGCCAAACGTGCGGGGCATATACTTATTGACCTGTGCAATGACGGTCTTAGCACATTCAGCACCCGAGAAAGCGATGTCAGCAGAGATACCATACGAGCAATAGCCGTTCTCGTCGGGTTCGCTCACATTCAGAAACGCCACATCCACAGGCACTTGTCCGCTACGGAACAAGAATGGCACTTCGCCGAGGAAACATGGAATAGTGTCAGCTACACCCTCTTTCATAGCACGGCGCAAATTGTTGGGCACAAAGATATTCAGCGCACGAAACGAGTCCATCAGTTCGCGTTTGGCGTATGGTGCTTCCTCAGGGTGTACGCCAAAACCCGAGATAACTTTCACATCACGCAGTTCGCTGGCGCGCTCGGTGAGCGCACGCAAAAGCACCATTGGTATGGAGGTAGAACCTTGTACGACAATCGTGTCGCCCGATTTCACGAGACCAACTGCCTCTATTGGGGATACGTATTTCATAATTCTAATTTATTTATCTTGATAATCACGATTGAAAAGGGCGAGGCGCTCATCGAGCAGTTCGTATTGGTCATCGCGGATACAAGACACACAGCCACGCATGCCCTCGCGCTTCGCACCTGTACTACTCAGAGAGATAGCCGAGATTCCGTAGTAAATCAGTTTGTTAAGCATCTTTTCGCCCGTCCAATCCTTATAACCAAACGTAAAGAAGAAACCATCGCCTACCTCCTGCTCATCTGCATCTTGATCATAGACAATATGGAAACCGTTCTTAATCATGATCTCCTTGACAATCTTCGCACGGCGAGCATACTCGCGGGTATTGTTCACGAAGTCAATCTTGCCTTGACAAGCCGCTTTGAACATAGCAGCCATAGCATGTTGCACTGAGTGCGTCACACCCGAAGACAGACTATAGAGCACAATATACACAAAATTACGTATGAATTCGCCATCGTTGCCATAACGTTCTGCCAATGAAGGGAAGCGACGGTGTGCCAAATACGGATTCATCGCCACAATAGCACCGCGCTGACCTGCATAGGAGAACATCTTGGAGCACGAAATCATATGCACGCAATTGTTGGTATATCTGCCCACGGTGGGTTGGTATGGCGGTTCGTATGGCGTGCCACGGTCCTTATCGCGGAAGTCCATATTTAGGTATGCTAAGTCTTCGATTACCAGCACATTATACAACGTAGCCAATCGACCGATAATCTCCAATTCGCGTTCAGTGAGGCACATCCACGATGGGTTGTTCGGATTGGAGAAAAGCATCGCCGCTATCCTACCCGACTGGAAATGACGTTCCAGTTCTTTCTCCAATGCTTCGCCACGGAAATTCGCCACATCAAACGCATCCACGCGCACACCAATCACCTTGCATTGCTGTTTCTGCACAGGGAAACAGGGGTCAAGAAACAGCACAGTATCGCGCTGGCTATCCAGTTGAGCCATCGTCATATTAAGCGCAAAAGCGGCTTGCATACTACCCACTGTAGGCACAATGCAATCGGTAGGGATATCCAGTCCGAGGAAAGCGCGCACGAACTCACTGCCCCAGTGCTTGACTTCGGGGATACCCGTGATAATAGGATAACGCGAACCGTAACCCGCTTTCAGGGCAGCATGCTCGGCAGCTATACCCACTTGTTCGGCAGGCAAGCCAGGTTCACCCAATTCCATATGGATAAACTCCTGACCAGTAGCACGTTCAATATCTTTGACTACGCCCACGAGTTGGCGGATAGAGGCACCGCCCAGTTCCTTGGCGTTACGCAGACCAAAATCAATGCAGGTTTGGTCCACAAGTTGTTTGTTCAGAGGAAAGCTCATGTTTTTGGTGTTTAGTGAACGGCGCGGAGCGCCTACTGTTTAGTGTTTAGAGGCTTGGTATCCTGCTTCGATGGCGGCAAGATTGGCAGCGACAACGGCTTCGCCTTTGCGAGCGAAGATGCGCTCCACGCCTGCGACAATCTTATCATGGTCAATACCTAACATAGGAATAGCCGCACCCAATAGCACCATGTTCGCTGCTTGCAGTGGTGCGCCTGCTTCTTTCGCCAGCGTTTCTACATCCAATAGCACGTGGTGAGGAATGGCCTCAACATGCTTGATAACCTCCTCTACGTCAGGATAATTAGGGATATTCACAAAGGGTTTGTTGCTGGTGACAATCCAACCATCTTCCTTCAGATAAGGTAGATAGCGTAATGCTTCCATTGGTTCGAGTGAGATAATAATATCTGCCCCACCCTTAGGGATCAAATCCGAATAGATAGGCTCGCTGGAGAGGCGAAGGTTGGACTGTACATCGCCACCTCGCTGACTCATTCCGTGTACTTCGGCTTGTTTGAGATACAATCCCTCGTTGAGAACTGCATCACCTATGACAGTGGCAATAGAGAGGATACCTTGTCCGCCTACGCCTGCTAAAATAATATCGCGTTTCATATACTTCTTGCCTTTCAACTTTAAACTTTAAACCTTCAACTTTAAACATTAAACTTATTTCTTTGCTTTCAGGTGTCGTTTGAGGGTTTGGATGCATTCGCGGCGTGCGATGACCACACTGGTGCCGTTGTATGCTACCTCCTCGCGGAGCACTTGTTTGATCTCCTCCATGTTCTTTGGCAATGGCACTACCACGCGCACATGCTCTGGCTCTACGCCCAAACCAAGACAAATAGCCTCCAGGCGACCTGTACCCGCCGAGTCTTGTCCACCTGTCATACCTGTGGTGAGATTATCGGAGATGAGCACTACCACATTCGCCTTGCTATTCACGCAGTCCAGCAGACCCGTCATACCCGAATGGGTGAAGGTACTATCGCCAATCACGGCAAACGAAGGGAATTGACCTGCATCAGCAGCACCCTTGGCCATGGTGATGCTGGCACCCATCTCCACGCAAGCATGGATAGCATGAAATGGTGACAAAGCACCCAAGGTATAGCAACCTATATCACCAAAAATCTTCGCGCCCTCGTGCTCTGCTGCCACTTCGTTAAGCGCAGCATACATATCGCGGTGTCCACAACCTTGGCACAATGCGGGTGGACGACCGACGACTAATTCGGGTATAGGCAATGGGCTATTGGACGCTTCGCTATTGAATAAGGCAAGGGCTACGCTATCGGGTGTGAGTTCGCCCATGCGAGGCAGGTCGCCTGTCAATCGGCCCTTGACAGCCACAGAAGATGGTACCATGCCACGGAGTAACTCTTCTACCACAGGTTGTCCTTCTTCCATCACCAATATCTCTTCTGCACCATCGGCTACCATCTGATCAATCAATGCTTTTGGCAATGGGTATTGGGTAATCTTCAATATACTAGCCTCTCTAAACTCTAAACTGTAGGCGCTTTTAGCGCCGTTCTCTAAACACTCCATCAGGTAGTTATACGCAATACCTGTGGTCAGAATCGCCTTTTGAGGTTGTGTACCCTTGGTATAGGTATTGTAT
>JAZNPR010000085.1:0-40386 GCA_045589755.1 Paludibacteraceae bacterium | reverse complement strand
AGAAGGCATTGTAGATGCTAACTTGCTGCGTAATGTGCCCATGTTGCTGAAAGGCAAGTTTACCGATGTGAAGTTCGCTGTAGTAGGTGCTACTGAGTGGGAAGGCAAACCAATGATTACTGTGATACTGTCGCAACCATTGGTAGATGCGGGCAAAAACGCAGGTCAGATCATCAAGTCGGCTGCTAAGCATATCCAAGGCGGTGGCGGCGGTCAAGCATGGATGGCTACCGCAGGTGGCCGCAATGTAGCAGGATTAGGTGCTGCTATGGAGGAGATGCTGGCAGCAGTAGTGTAAAGTCCTTAAGGTCGTTAAAGACTTTAAGGACATTAAGACCTTAAGGACATTACAAATAAAATGAAAACTCTAACAGGGCGTTTGCCCATGAAATATCGTTCTGTAGTCCGTTTCGTGCTCGTAGGAGCATTCGGAACGGGCTTGCAGTATGGTATTTACTATCTCCTATTGGACTTTTTTCAGAGCCAATGGGCTGAAGTGGCAATTTTGACGTCCCTAGCTTTCACAATAGGATTTGTCATGGAGATGATTTGTAATTATTTTCTGACAAGTTTCTATACCTTCAAAACGCGCCCTAGTTGGAAAAATGCAGGCGGATTCTTATTTGGTCGTGCAATTAACTATGTGATACAGTTGTTATTGCTCAATTTTTTGATATGGTTGCATTTGTCCGAAGAATTAGCAGGAATAGCTGCGATTGCATTAGCAGGTATTATCAATTATTTTGTGTTATTACCATTTTATAAGGATAGGAAGCGTGATTCGTAAACTTCCGTATTCTGTTGACTCTACATGGCTATGCTTCATATTATTGCCCCTATCCATCATCGGCTTGTATGGTATCTCGCTATGGAGGAGTATCTTGCCAAACATGTAGAAGAGGATACTTTCGTAACATGGGTAGTATCGCCAACGGTGATTTTTGGTCGCCATCAGGTGATGGAGGCCGAGGTGAATATAGCATATTGTCAAGCCAACAGCATCGCTATGTATCGCCGCAAGAGTGGTGGGGGGTGTGTCTATGCCGATGAGGGCAATCTAATGATGAGTCTTATCTCGCCTAATAAACATAGTGAACAAGTCTTTCAGTCGTTTTTAGATAGCGTATCGGGTGTTCTGCGTAACTTGGGTTTCGCTGCGGTGAAGTCGGAGCACAATGATATCATGGTGGAGGGATGTAAGGTGTCGGGTAATGCCTGCTACGCTCTGCCTACAGGCACAATTGTACATGGCACGCTGCTGGTGAATGTGGATTTCGATGCATTGCAACAGGCAATCACTCCATCGGTAGAGAAACTAGCCAAGCACGGCGTTAAGTCGGTGCGCCAGCGAGTGGCTAACTTAACCCAATATGAGGCATTTGATTCTATAAAAACGATAGAAAAATTTGATGTACACCTTATTAATACGCTATGTGCGCGTACACGTGCGCTCACGCGCGAGGAAATAGCGGCAATAGATGAAATAGAAAAGGATTATCTCAATCCGCAGTTTATTGCGGGAAAATAATCATAGCGCACAATCAAGTATCATCATCAGCACAAAACCTGCAGTGAATCCCAGAGTAGGGATGTTGCTATGCGGTTCGGCTTGCGCTTCGGGAATCAGTTCTTCCACCACTACATACATCATCGCACCAGCTGCAAATGCCAATAAATAAGGCAATGCAGGCGAGATAAATGAGATGAGTGCAATAGTCAAAATACTTGCTATTGGCTCTACTATGCCCGATAGCGCTCCTATGAAAAATGCTTTCTTTTTGCTCATGCCTTCAGCATGGAGAGGCAACGAAAGAATAGCGCCTTCGGGAAAGTTCTGCAACGCAATACCTATTGCCAATGCCCATGCTGCCGACATGGGAATAGCTGCTCCATCTGCCATGGCAGACGCCAGAATCACCCCGACAGCCATTCCTTCTGGTATGTTGTGCAAGGTGACAGCCACAGAGAGCATGGTGGTGCGTTTCCATTGTTTCTTGGGGGATAGACCCTCTGGCTCGTTGGCTCCTATGTGTAAGTGAGGAATCAGTGTATCCAGCAATAGCAAAAACAAGATACCCAACACAAAACCTACTGCTGCGGGTATCCATTCGCTTCCTCCAGCTGCAACCGACATCTCCATACTGGGCAAAATCAACGACCAAATGCTGGCTGCTACCATTACACCTGATGCAAAACCCAGAAGTGTTTTATGGGCAGTCGGTGTGGACACTATTAGGCGATTTGGCAAAAATACCATGGCAGCACCAAGTATTGTACCTAAGAATGGAAGAAGAAGGATTGGTAGCATAATCTGGATAGGTAATGGGTGATAATTGATAACAATACAATAACCGTGCAAAGGTAATTCAAAATACCCAAACGCACAAGTGCTTGCATAGAAAAAGCGGACGGATAAAGATTTTTTTATAAAAAAATGCAAAAAGATTTGGTGGAGTGAAAAAAAAATAGTAACTTTGCACGATTTTTCGCGTATAGTAGGGATTGCTATGGGGTTTTGAAATGTGAAAATGAGGAAGAAAAATGGGGTAACTGCTTAGAAATAAACTAAATACAAAAATAAAATGTCAAAGATTTGTCAAATTACAGGCAAGAAAGCCATGGGTGGATGCAATGTGTCTCACTCAAAGCGTCACACAAAGAGGACGTTTGATGTGAACCTCTTCCACAAGAAGTTCTATTGGGTAGAACAAGATACGTGGATCATGCTGAACGTGAGTGCAGCTGGTCTGAGAACTATTAACAAGATCGGATTGGATGCCGCTTTGAAGCGTGCTTCTGAGAAGGGTTACATTTAAACAAAGGAGGATTCGTTATGGCAAAGAAAAGTAAAGAAGCACGTGTCCAAGTAATCTTGGAGTGCACCGAGCACAAGGCCAGCGGTATGCCAGGTACATCACGCTACATTACCACAAAGAACCGCAAGAACACTCCTGAGCGTTTGGAATTGAAGAAATACAACCCAATTCTCAAGAAGTACACTATCCACAAAGAAATTAAGTAATTAACCATTTTAATTAAGAAAGGCTTAGTACTATGGCAAAGAAAGCGGTCGCAACCCTTCACACTGGTAACGCAGGTCGTAACCATACCAAGTGTATCAAGATGGTTAAGAGCCCTAAGACAGGTGCTTACATCTTCCAAGAAGAAATTGTTGAGAACGAAAAAGTTGCTGCTTATTTCAAATAATCGAAAAAATCAGCATAAAATAATTAAAAATGCACACTTTTTTGGTAGTGTGCATTTTTTTTTGTATCTTTGCAGACAAAATAAGCAATAATCGGGCGGATATGTTGAATAAAAATTGTGTAAGGCACTGTGGAACATTATGTTAGGAATTATCATTAATCCAAAATCAGGCAAACGCGCTTTTCGTATGCAGCGATTATATCTGTGGAAGTTGCTGAAAGAACGTCGCCAACCCTTTATATATCGCGTGACTAAATATGCTAATCACGCTATCGAGTTGGCGCGCGAACTCGTAGAGGAGAAAGGTTGTACCCAGATACTTGTTCTTGGAGGAGACGGAACACTCAGTGAAGTAATCAATGGTATCATGCGTGCGGAGCTCACATCCGAGCAACGCGCTAAGATACAGTTTGGACTCATGCCTCGAGGTACGGGTAACGATTTTGCGCGTCATTGGGGGTTGAACAAAGATTTCAAGCGCTCGTTGGATATCTTTTTCCGAGGAAAAACGAAGCCTATTGATGTGGGGTGTGTGACCTACTGGCGCAACAATATTCCTCATCATCGCTACTTTATCAACTCGCTCGGTTTTGGTATCGAACCTATGACTTGTCGCTACGCTGAGAATTTAAAGTATTATATCGGTAGTCATCATGTTAATTATCTGTTTGCGCTGATATGGTCATTAACTAAATACAAAAATCCGCACCTTCGATTGGATGTGGATGGTAAGACTGTTGTAGAGGGAAAGATGTTTGTAACCAGTATCGCTAATGGCTCGTTTGTGGGAGGTGGTATGAAGCTCAATCCCGATGCAGACCCATGCGATGGCGTGTTGCATGCGATGTTTATTACCCCACCCAGCTTCAAACAAATCATGCAGGCTGTACCTAGATTGTTCAATGGTAAACTACACGAACTGCCCTTTATCCATCCTGTTGTTTCAGACAATCTGCTTATGCATACCAAACAACACCAGTCTTTTGAGGCAGATGGCATTGTGATGGATGTCAGTGGTCCGTGTAAGGTGAGTTGCCTAAAGGGTGCTCTGCAGATGATAGTGCCAGAATACTGTTTGTAGGATATTGACTATTGGACAAGGGTGGCCGCAAAAGATTCTGCTTCGGAGAGTTGGGCTATTTTGCCCACATCCATCATACGATAATTCTCAGGGATAAAAGCTCTGAGAATTTCTTTTTCTGCAATACTCAAGTATAGGTCTATCAACGAAAACTTCTCTCCTTTCTCGGCTACAACCTTATCCATCACTTCAAAAATGCGGGGATTAAGTACCTGCATGCCGGAGAAGGCTAAGTGTCGGGTATTGGGTATGGGATGTCTGTTATCGGATATTGGTCCTCGGATTTCGCCTGTGGCAATATTGGTCCAGCCGCAGAGGCGGTTAGTCTCATCAAAGAGCAGGTAGCGCTGTGTGTCGCGTGGATAGACAACCACTACGCCCATTTCCTCTGGGGTGTAGGCATTGAGCAGAGCGGGGATGTTGATGTTGGAGAGGATATCCACGTTGCAGACCAATATAGGTGAGAGGTTGGAGGTGAGGAGAGGTTGCGCCTTGCGCAAGCCGCCGCCGGTCTCAAGGAGCATATTGCGCTCATCGCTCACCTGTATGTGACAACCGAAATAATTGTTTTCGCGAAGGTAGTCAATGATCTTATCGGCGAAGTGGTGTACATTGACCACAATGTCTGTAATCCCCGCTACTTTCAGTTTTTCTATCTGCCATTGTAGCAATGTCTTACCGGCCAAAGGCACAAGTGCCTTTGGCATAGTATCAGTTAGCGGTTTGAGACGTGTGCCCAAGCCCGCAGCAAAAATCATAGCTTTCATTATTCTGCGATTTCTCCAGGATTAGCCTCTTCAGTTGCGTCTTCCGCATCATCCACGATGGTTGCTGCTTTGAGATCCTCGTAAAAAATGGCACGAGCTGTTGATATGTATGGCTCAACAAATATCACACCCAATCCTGCGGTGAGGATTGACAGAAGAATCCAGCCGATAAAGGTGAGATCAAGTATAAAGATATTCCATTTTTGTCCGCTCATCATCTCACGACTAATTTTCATAGCCTCACGTGGAGTGAGTTCTGGGTAATCGTGTAGGAGGTATGGAACCATACAATACATATACTTCACAATAATTGCGCCTATACCCAAAGTAAAAATAGCAGCCACCATCGAAATGAGCATGATGAATAAGCCTGCGACCAAGAAGCGGGTGTTAGCATATGCGTTATTGATGGCATATTGTAGCGTGTAATGTGTTAGTTCCTCTTCGTTCCCGCGAGTGCGCTCAAGCAAGGAGATGTAGTATGCATATTGTAGTGGTAGCACTAAAATAGATAATATAGTGGTGATGGAACCAGCCCATTCTGCCACCAAAGATGGGAGGGCTATGAGCATAGCTATGACAAGGATAATGAGAGATACGGTGGCAGCCTCACCCCAACGATCTTGGAGCGCTTCGCGCGCTTGCGTGCGGTATTCATAAGGAGTCTTCATGATGATAATGTTTGAGTGATACAATTTGCATGCAAAGATACTGCTTTTTTTTGAAATCTGCAAGCATAATACAAAAAAAAGACACCCGCACGGATGTCTTTTGTGTCCTCCCAGGGACTCGAACCCTGGACCCACTGATTAAGAGTCAGTTGCTCTACCAACTGAGCTAGGAAGACTTGCTCCTTTTCAAAAGCGAGTGCAAAGGTACTGCTTTTTTTTGAAATGACCAAATATTTTTACAAAAAAGTGCTTTTTTTTGCATATTTCATAAAAAAGTAGTAACTTTGTAGCCTATTTTACATTGGATAACTATGGCGCAATCATTAAGTCTATTATTTTTTGAAGCTACAGGCAAGAAAGCGGGTGAGCAAACAGCATTGACTGCATCGGGTAGCAATCGCAGATATTATCGCATTGAGAGTGAAGATAAAACTACTTCGCTCATTGGTGTACAAGGTACTTCGCGTGACGAGAATCATGCCTTCCTCTATATGGCAGAGCATTTTATGAAGAAAGGGCTGAATGTACCTAAAGTGATGGCAGTAAGCGATGATGAGATGAACTATGTGCAGCAAGATTTGGGCAATGTGCTGCTATTTGACTATATCGCAGAGGGCAGAAAGACGGGCGTGTTCAGCGCGAAGGAGAAGGATATGCTCCGTGAGACGATGCGTGCACTGGCTCGTTTTCAGGTGACAGGTGCTGAGGAGTTTGACTTCAACCAATGTTATCCACAGCCTGAGTTTAACTTGCGTTCTATACTTTGGGATCTCAATTATTTCAAGTATTGCTTCTTGAAAGCGACAGGACTTGATTTTCAAGAAGATAAATTGGAGAATGAGTTTGAGCGTTTGGCATATATCCTTTTGCAAAATCGAATGAACGCTTTCATGTATCGCGATTTCCAATCACGCAATGTGATGGTACATAAGGAGGAAGATGGAACAGAAGTGCCATATTTTATTGATTTCCAAGGAGGGAGAAAAGGTCCTGTGTTCTATGATGTGGCATCTTTCTTGTGGCAAGCTAAGGCGAACTTCCATCCCGACTTGCGGGAGGAATTGGTGGAGGTCTATCTTGAAGAATTGCAGAAGTATATGCCTGTAGATAGAGAAGTATTCTATGAAACGCTGAAACACTTTGTGCTCTTCCGCACCATGCAAGTGCTGGGCGCATATGGCTTTAGAGGATATTTCGAAAAGAAACCCCACTTCTTGCAATCCATCCCATTTGCGATAGATAACTTGCGTCATCTGCTGAAGCATGCGAGCGAGGATTATCCTTACTTGATAGAGGTGCTACAGAAGATGACAGAGATGAAGCAGTTTAAGGATGTAGGTGTGCGCAAACCATTGGTAGTGAGGGTGATGAGTTTCTCGTATAAGAAAGGTATTCCAGCTGATCCATCTGGCAATGGCGGTGGATTTGTGTTTGACTGCCGTGCAGTGAATAATCCTGGTAAATATGAGCGTTATACTCATTTTACTGGTATGGATGAACCTGTGATAACGTTTTTGGAGGAAGATGGTGAGATTCAGCCATTTTTGGAACAAGCATATCAGTTGGTGGACTTCTCTGTGAAGCGATATATGGATCGCGGATTCCAGAATTTGATGGTATCGTTTGGCTGTACAGGTGGACAGCACCGTTCGGTATATTCGGCGGAGAAGATGGCGCAACATATCAATGAGAAGTTTGGTGTGGAGGTGCAACTCATTCACCGTGAGCAGAATATAGAGCGGGTGCTCAATGCGAAAGATTAGTGTTATTTAGTGGACGCTGCGCTACTATTTAGTATTTAGAGCATGGTTTTATTTGCGATATTGTTTTCGGTATTGACTACACTTTCGAATGGTATGTTTCATACCACTTACGAAACAGAGGTAATAGCTACTGCTGATTCGTGCAATGCAGTTGTAGATGATATGATTTATTGCCTGCAAACCAATCCCGAACTGCTTTCTGAAAAATATTTTGCAGGTTTGGGCATGCAAGATGATACTGATAAAAATGCTTTTTATTTGGAGTGGAAAGAATCATTGTATCTTCCCGAACAGCAATATAGCAGGCTGCTTTTGGATGTGTTGGTAAATGAGAAACCTTTTCTCAGGGATGTGGTGATTGAGGCATATGTGACTGATAGTTTGGCAGGTGAACGCCGCGACATCCGAGTGGATATACGCTATGCTGGTACGCTGATAAAGGAAGCATACGGCTCTTTTCATGTACAACCTACGGGTGAGAATACTTCGAAAATAGGAATGGATGTACATCTGAAATTTGGTTGGTTCTTCCGTATATTCATTTCGCGCAAAGTGTATAGCGAAACGATTGACTGGCGATTGGTGCGTTTTGTGACAAATTTAAAATTGCGCTCAGAAGGTATTGTAGCCGATGATGCGTATTGGAGTGCTGTTGACAAACAGCCCAGCCTTTAAACTTTCAACTAAAACTAAAATAATGGATATATTAGAACGAATAGATGGACTGGAGGCGAAGTTTCACGAGGTGAGCTTGCTCATCACTGACCCCTCGGTGATAGCCGATCAGGCGCGTTATGTGCGATTGAATCGTGAATACCGCGATTTGGAGCGCGTATTGGAGTCGGCTGAGAAATACAAGAAAGCAGTCAATAACTTGGCAGAAGCCAAAGAGATTTTTTACAACGAGTCGGATGCTGATTTGCGTGAGATGGCACGTGCAGAAATGGATGAATTGGAACCACAGATTCCCGCTTTAGAAGAGGAAGTGAAGCTCATGCTTTTGCCTCAAGACCCTGAGGACGGCAAGAACGTGGTAATGGAGATTCGCGCAGGAACGGGTGGTGATGAAGCATCGATTTTTGCGGGCGACTTGTTCCGCATGTACAGCAAATACTTTGAGACACACGGCATGAAGATGACTGTTAGTAGTTTCTCAGAGGGCGCTGTGGGCGGATACAAGGAAATCATCTTCACTGTGTCGGGCGAGAATGTCTATGGTACATTGAAATACGAATCGGGTGTGCACCGTGTGCAACGCGTGCCCGTGACCGAAACTCAAGGTCGTGTGCATACATCGGCTGCGACGGTGGCTGTATTGCCAGAGGCAGACGAGTTTGAGGTGCACATCAACGAGGGTGAGATTAAATGGGAGACTTTCCGTTCAGGTGGAGCTGGTGGTCAGAACGTGAACAAGGTGGAGTCAGGTGTGCGCTTGCGCTACAATTGGAAGAACCCTAATACGGGCGAGGAGCAAGAGATATTGATTGAATGTACCGAGACCCGCGACCAGCCCAAGAACAAGGAGCGTGCTCTCTCGCGCTTGCGTACGCAGATATATGATAAGGAGCATCAAAAGTATATTGATGATATTGCTGCGCGTCGCAAGACGATGGTCAGCACAGGTGACCGCTCAGCTAAGATTCGCACTTACAACTATCCACAAGGGCGTATTACTGATCACCGTATCGGCTATACGATATACAACCTCACCGCTTTTATGGATGGCGAGATTCAAGGCGTGATTGATGCATTGCAAGTGGCAGAGAACGCTGAGCGCATGAAAGAGAGCGAGTTATAGGGAAATATTTGTCTTAAAAATAAAATGTGTATGCGAACTATTGGGTTATTGTTCTTCATGGTGCTACTCTGTATGCCGTTGCGTGCAGAGAGTGTTTATCGCGACACTTGCTATTCGCTGCGTGCTGACGTGGGGTATGCATACAATATTGTATATGGTAATCATGCAACATTCAATATGAGCGCAATGTTGCCTATAAATCACAATTTTGAGGGAGAAATTTCTGCTCGTGCGACGACGGCGAATACGTATACGGTTGGCTTCCGTATCCAACCTAAGTTTCCTATCGAAAGGAATGCCAAAGACTGTGGAGAAGTTTTGTTGGAAACTAGTGTATTGTATAATCGCTTTCAGCGCAACCAAATGCATGGACTTGCTGCTGCCCTATCTGTGGGGTATCGTTGGGAATATGTCTATGCGAAGGTTGGATACGGTATGAGTATGATGGCTGCGCTGGTGATGTCGCAACATTCAACAGAGAATAGTATTTTTGAGCCCCATAATTTGGTCTATTACTTGGAAATTTTTGCTCGTCCGCATACCTCTCCATGGAATATTTCGGCATGTATCACCGATATGACGGATTTTCAGATGGAGCGAATGTTTACGCCGATATTTATACTTAGGAGTTATGTGGATGTGGCAGAACATTGGCGTTTGTATTTTAGTGGACAGTGCAAACCCGTGGGCATCGCGAATCTAGCAGCTTCGTTTTTTGGTGCTGAAGTGAGTGCTGGGGTATCTTATAGATTCTGATAATATGAAAGGAAAAATATACATATTGTTTTGTGTGCTAGCAGTTGTGGTGGGATGCGATGAGAATTCTGCCGCGTTGTTCAGAAGTACTGCGCCATCTGTTGACGAGAGGTTTGCCCTTTCGATGCAATACAATGATAGAGTAGGATATACCACTATTCAAGCACGTGATGATGAATATTCGGTATATGTATGTACTGATACGCATGTGGCAACTGTGAATACTATGCTTCAAGCGTTTATTCAGCTTTATCGCAATGACCGAACATGTCCGGTGGCGGTGTGTTTGGGGGACTTGATTGAAGCTGATCACTCGTACATATGGTTTGTGGATGCATTTAAGCATATAAAGACCAATCCATCTAAGCCCGATACGATGTTTGTTACGATAGGTAATCATGATGTGTTTTATGATCAGTGGCATAATTACATGCAATACTGGCCGACATCTACCTATTATTTCGTGGTTGAAACCAATGGTAAAAATAAGGGAAAAGATTTGTTTATCTGTCTAGATACCGCGCAAGGAACATTGGGGCGGAAGCAATTTGCATGGCTAAAAGAGCTGTTGGAATGGGCTGATGGAGAACAATTTAGACATATCATCGTGTATTCACATATCAATATTTTCCGTCGTGACAACATGTTTGCAGATATTTCTACCGTTTCGCTAGAAGAAACTTATGAACTGATGTCCTTGTTTACGGAACACAATGTTGAGCAATTCTGGGCAGGACATGATCATGGTCGAGAGGAGTTTACACATGGAAATGTTAAATATATTATTGTGGATAGTATGAAAGAGGAAGATGAGAATTCCGCCTATATGATTCTACATGTTGGAAAAGAAATAAACAATACTTTTCATACGATAACTGTTGATTCTTTATAACGATGTATTTATTTTATACTCCAGACATAGAAACTCGTCATTTTCTCAGTGAGGAAGAGTCTGCGCACTGCGTGCGTGTGTTGCGTTATGACCGTGGCGATGAGATTTTGCTCACCGATGGGCGCGGAACGACCTACCATGCGCGTATCACCAATCCGCATCCTCGCCATTGCGAGTTTGAGATCCTGAGCCAAGAGAAGCAAGAGAAGACGCACAATATCTATTTGCATGTGGCGATTGCCCCTACGAAGAATATCGAACGCTTGGAGTGGATGGTGGAGAAATGCACGGAGATAGGTGTGGATGAGATTACACCGCTGTTGTGCCGCTTCTCTGAGCGCAAGAACTTGCGCAATGACCGACTGGAGAAAATTATCCTTTCGGCTGCAAAACAGTCGCTTACGCCCTATCTGCCTAAACTGAATGAATTGACGGATTTTGCAAGTCTGATGCAGACGTATGGCAAAGAGATACAGGACGTGGATAAATTTATCGCGCATTGCTATAAGGACGAGAAGCGCGAGTTGAAAGATGCGTTGCGAAAGGGTAGGGATGTGCTGATATTGATTGGACCAGAAGGTGATTTCTCTGAGCAAGAGGTAGAACTAGCCATCGCAAAAGGATTTGTACCTGTAGGATTAGGGCGTTCGCGCTTGCGCACAGAGACAGCAGGTGTGGTAGCATGCCATACGGCGGTGTTGATGAATGAGGATTAGAAAAAAAGACAACATAAACAACAATTCCGCTCGCCAACATCGCGAGCGGCAAGTAGTTGAATGCTAAAACAATTGCTACATATTGACACGGAGATACTGTTGGCTATCAACGGTTGGCATGCGCCATGGGCGGATACGCTGATGTGGATTGTATCGGCAAAAGCGACATGGATACCGCTGTATTTGCTATTGATTGGCTTGCTCGTTTGGCGTTACTGCAAGCCCGCAAAGACAGGCGTGAAGTGGATGCAGAAAGTGCCTGCTTGTGTGGTGATGATACTAGCGATAGGATTGGCTGTTGGCGCTGCGGATTTTATCGCTTCGGGGATATTGAAGGACCTCGTTGCGCGCCCGCGTCCTACACGCGTACCCGAATTAGAAGGTGTCTTGCACTTGGTGAATGGGTATAAGAGTGGTCAATATGGATTTGTGAGTAGTCATGCAGCCAACACCATGGCGTGTGCGTTGCTCTTTTCGCTGATTTGGCGCAATAAAAT
Organism: Paludibacteraceae bacterium; assembly: GCA_045589755.1. GTDB lineage: Bacteria > Bacteroidota > Bacteroidia > Bacteroidales > Paludibacteraceae > Colicola. The sequence goes on along the minus strand of JAZNPR010000085.1, from coordinate 28,238 downwards.
AGCCACCTGTGGCTTGATGCTTTGGGTGGCGGCGAATTGCTATAGCAGAATGTATCTTGGGGTACATTATCCCACAGATATTATGGGTGGTCTTGTTGTTGGTGCTCTGGTGGCTGTGGGAGCGTATCATGTACTTTGTGCGCTGAAGATGATGCAGTATCGTGATGCGGAACTACCAGATTACAAGGGTGATGAGGGGTGCGTGGATGATGCTCAACTTGGCGATTCATAAATGCTGCAAATTGTTCGGGGCTAAGAATATGTTTCAGTTCTTCCTGCATTTGTATCATACGCTGTATAGCTTCGTTACGTGTGTTGCTAATATCCCGCAATGTGGCATATTTGAGATGCATATGAAATAGTATGTCGCGTAGTACGCTATCCGTGATATTTAACTCTCGAACCAACATCTCTGTCTGCTTCTGAGCTATATCTGCTGCGGTGCGACGAGGTTGAATGCTCTTTTGAGCAACCATAGAAAGTGATAACGCCAACAAAACCAATGATATGTAGAATGAACGAATCATACAGCAAAAATACTACAAAAATTATGCCAAAAACCCAACGTTCTTATAAGGCAGAGTGGAAAATAGCGCAGAAGCTCTATTTTTCAGATGAGCACAATCATCGCTCATCGCGTCCTGCTGTGCGTGTGGCATTGATTGGAATCATTATTGGAGTAATGGTCATGACTGTGGCTATCAGTGTGGTGGTGGGATTCAAACAAGAAATAACACAGAAAGTAGCTGGTTTCGGTAGCCATATACAAGTGGTGAATTTCGACAATAATTCTACTTACGAACTGAATCCAATTCAGTATTCGGATTCCTTGATAGAAGTGCTTCAGGGGATTCCGCATGTTACACATGTGTCCACTTTTGTTTCCAAACCGGGTATAATCAAGACGGATAGCGCCTTTCAGGGAATCGTTTTCAAAGGTACTGATTATTGGGATTATTTCACGCAAAACTTGGTGGAGGGTGCCTTGCCGCAGCATACGAATGATGTGTTGATTTCCACCGAGTTGGCTAATCAACTGCAATTGCAAGTAGGTGAGAATTTCTTATGCTACTTCATTCAAGAAAACTTGCGTGTACGCCGTTTTTATATTGCAGGTCTGTACAATACATGCATGAGTGAATTGGACAAATTATTCATTCTTGGCGATATAGATGTGGTGCGCCAACTCAATGCTTGGCAGGATAATCAAGCTTCTGGCATCGAGATATTGGTGGATGATTTGCGTCATTTAGATGCCACCACGCATGCTGTTTATTTTGCTACAGCCAATCGTTTGAGCGAATCGGGCGAAGCGTATTATACACAGAATCTGGAGCAACTCAATCCGAATATTTTTGGTTGGCTTGACTTGCTGGATATGAATGTGGTGATAATCATTGTCCTTATGTTGTGTGTGTCTGGCTTTAGTATCGTCACGGGATTGATTATTTTGATCTTGGATAGTGTTTCTCTGATAGGTACATTCAAGGCCTTAGGGGCAAGTAATCAGTTTGTTAGACGGATATTCATCTATCAAGCGCTTATGTTGATTAGCAAAGGTATGTTATGGGGTAACGCGATAGGTCTGGGTATATGTGCCTTACAGTATTTCACGCATTTGATACCTTTGGATGCTGTGTCCTACTATGTGAGTTATGTGCCGATGGCATTCCCATGGGGTGGCTGGCTTGCGCTTAATGTGGGTGTGCTACTCGTGTCATGGCTGGTGTTATTGGCTCCTTCGGCTATCGTTACGCAGATTAGTCCTGCCAAGGTAATGCATTTTGAGTGAGGGATAGTGTATGAAATTTGTTACTTCGGTTGATATTGTTCCTTCTATCAAGAAGATCAGTTATAGTGATAAGATTTTGCTGCTGGGTTCGTGCTTTGCCGATAATATCGGTACTAAGTTCGGAGAGTATTATTTTCCAACAACGGTTAATCCCTTTGGCACAATGTATAATCCTGCCTCAATTGCCTCTGCTCTACACACCGCGCAATCGTCGCACCATGTATCTCCCATCATCCATCACAATGGATTGTGGCACTCGTTTTCTCATCATGGTAGTTTCTCCTGTGCGAACAAAGAGCAACTTCTGAACGCATGCGAACAGAGTAGGGCACAGTTACGTGAGGCGTTGCAGCATGCGACAACGGTAATCATCACTTTTGGCACAGCGTGGGTGTATGAATACGAAGGTCAGGTTGTCTCGAATTGTCATAAGATACCTGCTAATCTCTTTGTTCGCAGGCGCTTGACGGTGGATGAGATTGTCTCCATATGGCAACTTGTATTGGCATCTATGCCCGACAAACATTGGATTTTCACGGTTAGTCCTATTCGCCATATCAAAGATGGACTACATGACAACCAACTCAGCAAGGCAGTTCTCTTACAATCAATAGAGCAATTATCTCAATTGTCAATAGCCCACTGCTCCTATTTCCCTTCTTACGAAATCATGCTGGACGAACTGCGCGATTATCGCTTCTATGCGGATGATATGCTGCATCCTTCGCCCGTAGCGGTAGAGTATATTTGGCAGCGCTTTGTGGATGCGTATATGACGGCAGACACGCAAAACGAGATGTGCACTCTGCATCAGTTATGGCGTGACCGTCATCATCGTTTTCTGCATCCTGAATCGCAAGAAGCACAATGTTTTGCTGAGCGATTAAAAACGCAATTGCAACAACTGCAACTGCGTTACCCGTGGATAGAGTAATCTTCTCTATTATTTGCGATATACCAAACTCCCGCTCGCCTGGTGCGTTGCCAGCACCAATACCTCGGCTATCTGCACGTGTTCAGGTGCGTTCGCTGCGTAATATACCACATCGGCTATGTCATCGCCAGTCAATGGCTTAATACCCTTATACACATTGTCCGCACGCTCTTTGTCGCCGCCAAAGCGAGTGACGCTGAAGTTCGTCTCTACCAATCCTGGCTTCACATTCGTCACACGCAACGGTGTCTCTACCAAGTCCATACGTAGTCCATCGCTCAGCACTTTCACCGCGGCTTTCGTAGCGCAATACACGCTTCCGCCTGGGTATGCAGCATCGCCAGCCACCGAACCGATATTGATGATATGTCCCTTGCCGCGCTTTACCATACCAGGCACTACCAATCGCGTAATCATCAGTAGCGCGGTAATATTGGTATCAATCATCGTGTCGTAATCTTCTTCCACACCTGCATATTCCTTGTCCATACCCAACGCTAGTCCTGCATTGTTCACTAGCACGTCGATGGCTTGATATTGCTCGGGTAGGGTAGTGATAGCTTCTTCGGCGGCCTTGCGGTCACGCACATCGAATGGCAATAGTAATATATCCGTGCCATAGGTGGTTTCTAACTCTGTTTTGAGTGCCTGCAGTTTGTCCACGCTACGCGCGTTTAATAATAAGGTGTAACCACCTTCAGCAAATTTGCGTGCACATGCGGCGCCAATACCCGAACTTGCGCCTGTGATAAATGCAATCTTAGACATATTATTGTTATTTTAATGTTATCTTGTGTAAAGTGTGAAGGCGGGGCGGCTTTGCCGCTATTTCTTGCTTTTAAACTCTAAACTGTAGGCGAAGCCGTCCTCTAAACGGAGCGCCAAAGGCGCTCACAAATCTCCCTCATCAGCCCCTTATCCTCAATAATCTCTCTCAGTTTAGCTAGCCCCTCTACATTGCGTTTCGAGTTGAGCCATAGGCGCATATAGCCGCCTTCGGCGTATTTCTCCAGCATATGCTCGTATGCTCGTTCAAAGTGCCATTCAAAATCAGCATTGGGATTTTGCTTCATACCAAACTGCAATGCGCGTCTGAGTATCGTTTTAGGGTCAATATGTCTGTCGGCTTCGGCTACGATGGCTCCATAGATAGTTCGTGGTGCATGTTTGCTGCTCGCACGATGGTCTTCCACTGCATCGCGCATGATCTCTCGTTGCTCCTCGGTAAAGAACTGTGGTAGTATAGGGTCTGCCATCAGTATCTCGCCCGAATGAATATGATGCAGTTCACGATTGACTTCCAGTCCTAAATCATGGAAGGCAGCAATGGTGTATGCCATATCTATGTCTGCTCCATGTTCTTTGGCAAGTACCATACTCTCATGGATTACGCTCTCCGCATGATCTCTTTGGTGCCCCTTATCAAATGCCGCATAGCGTGGCAGAATCTGTTGCTCTATATATTCGTACAGTGTCATTATTGTATATAATGGTTCTGATTTTCTATCGGAAGACAATAGAGAAAACGGTTCCCTTTTCGTCGCTGCGAACGAGGCGGATGCTGCCATTGTGTAGGCGCATGATTTGGCGGGAGAGACTCAATCCGATACCAGAGCCTTCGGGTTTGGTGGTGAAGAATGGAATGAATATCTGCTCCTGACTATCAGGGCTGATAGGATGACCATTATTGCAGACATCTATCACGACTGCATCAACATCATCAATCTTGGCTGTGATGGTGATTTGGGTTGCCTCTGCCTGTAAGGCATTGCTAATGAGATTGACTACCACCTGTGAGATTTGTCCCTCGTCCGCATATAGCAGAATATCATCGGTCAGTTCGGTGTATTGATAGCGTGCACCTGCGGCATCTACCTGCTGTTTGGTCAGTTGCTCCACACGCTCCATGAGTTCGCGCAAGTAAAATGGTTTCCTAACTGGCGTTGCTACTCGTGTCAGACTGCGGTAGGTGTTGACGAATTTGATGAGGTCCTTAGAAGAGGTTGAAATCGTCTGCAAGCCCATTACCAAATCAGGAGAGGCAGGGTCTTTGGAGAGTGTTTCGCTGAGCGAAGCGATAGGCGTGATGGTATTCATAATCTCGTGTGTGAGTACACGGATTAGGCGAGACCATGCCAACTCCTCGTTTTCGGCAATCTCATTGCTAATATCGTTGAAGGCAATGATTTTTACCGTTTTGCCATGAATCGCTGCTTCGGTGGCTGTGAGAATGATGGTGCGTTCGCCTCGTTCGGTAAAGAATGTGGCACGTTGTTCGCTGTTGGCTGATACTTGTCGAAACGCCTCCGCAAGCGATGGATGGATATTATCCAGTTGGCGAATACTACTGAAGGTCAGCAATCCCAAGAGCGAGAGGGCCGTTTTGTTGTGATAGGTCACTCGGTTGTCCGTGACGGTGATGATACCTGTTTGCACATGGTCGAGCATCTGTCCGAAATAGCGTTCTTGTTCGCTGATTTCGTGGCGCTCTTTGTCGAAAAGGTCACGCAGGCGATTGAGTGTTTTGTTGAAGCTTCTATTCCGAATGCCTTGCTCGTTGAATCGGAAGTTGAGTTCCTTATCTTCGAGCGCATCGAGCATGTAATTGATTTTCTTTTGCAATCGTTGTTTCACCACTACCCCCACAACGACTCCCACCACAATAGCAGTGGCAAGGCAAGTGAGTATGAGCGTAGAGAGGGGCATAGGAATTATGAATATTATGAATTATGAGTTATGAATTAATAATTATTAACGAGAGCAATGTAGCAATACTGTCTTCTACTGCATCTACAGATGGTATGTCACGATAAGCGAGGTCTGGTAATTCGTTGATATAAGTAGGTTGCAATAGTTGCCAGGTAGCATGCAAATCAACGATTAGAGGCGATTGGTTCAATGGACGAGTTTGCCAACCATCTGGTTTATTAAAACTCTGTCTATCATGCTCTAACAATGATTGAAAATCCGTATGGAACTCATCGGAATGGACATACGCTTGACATGCATCATCGTGGAGCAGATAATACAAATCATAGAAATGGCGTATCTTAGCAGTCATTTGAGGTAAATAGTCATCCGCCAAAGAACAACGCATAAGCGAAACCAACTTCTCCGTGAGAGTGCGACGGCAATCCAGTACTTTTAATTCCATAGATTGTAGCCCATATTCATCGATCAATCCCCATTGATTATGCTGCATCATAAATTCCGTTAGAAAACTGGTTATGTGACATTTTTGATAAGGGAATGGATTCGCAAAACTATTAATTTCTAACAACAATTCACCAGAATTTACTGAATCCACTTGCTCTGTTATTACTCGTGGGTATTGATAAAACGCTTTATGATAATGTGAACCTTTACTAGTGCTGTCTCTAACAATTTCTTGCAAACCTTGTGTCATTGTGTGCGCTGTTTTGCGAATTAGCGTTTTCAATTGGTTGCCGCTTAGGTTATTTGCATCCAAAATAGCAATATCTATATCCTCTGAAAAACGAGTACCAATATTATATGCTTTCGTCAAACTCGTTCCGCCCTTAAACACAACTCGATCTACTACTTCACTATCTGCCAATAATGACAAAGCATGACAAATCCAATAGTCTTTCTCTATGAAAAGAGCTTTTATCCCTAAACCTCCATTGACTTTTGGTTGTGCGGCAGAAACAATTGCCTCTTTAAATAATAATGGATTTTCGTGAAGTCTCATATAATACGCCAATTTGATTTCGTTAATAACACATCGTCATCAATATGCAAACGATAATATGTGGTTCCGTTTAAAGAATTCTTCAGTCGCTTGCAGGGGATAGAAAGTTGTTCGCACATAGCACCAAGCAACGCGCGAACGGATGGAGTGTATGCAAGTGCTAAATCCTGCAAATGATTTTTCCTTTGTTTAGGCAAGCGTTTGATTATTGGTAACAGCATTGCTACTGCTTCAGAAGGAGTAGTTGCTGGAATGCGTTGAATAAAGCGCAGTGCATCTAAAATCACATATAAGTCCACATCCTCCTCAGAGATAGGATTAGGTTGTAGGACAAATGCTATTTTCTCTATTCCTCGTCTTAAGGGCCTGCGATAGGTATTCGTACCAATCAAAACAGTGCCTGAAATTTGTGTAGTAAGTCCCAGACGAGAAAAAGCATTTGTACCTGTGATATACCCAATGCGTTTTCCTTCTTTTAAAATAAAGTCTTTTACGAGTTCGAATGTATCAGGAGGAATCTCACCAAAATATTGTGATTGTATAGGTTTATAATACTTACCTTTGCTCAAACGCTTCAGTTTCCCATTAGCAACCAATCGATTAAGTGCAACAATTAACGATGGCTGTTGGTTTACGGATACGCCAAAATCAGCAGGAGTCATTATGATTCCATCTTCTGTTTTGTCTAAAACTTTCTTTATTTGTTTTGTAATATCCATACTGCAAACCACACATTAACTGTTAATATGTTATGTTTATTACGCAAAAAACATAACAATTCTGCTGCAAAGGTACAACAAAAAATGCACATACGCAAGTAAAGCGAGAATTATTTTCAAAAAAGATAGATTTTTCTATCTGCAATACAATTCCACTTACACTGTGGGAGTGTACTCACGACGGAGCAAGTGGAATAGTATAGCAATGAGGTGTTAACCGTTTTTGAAATAATGTGAGCGAACTGGAGTATGGGCTGCATGATGCGAAAGTAGCTACGAGGGAATGCCGTAGGCAGGCAGATGTTCGAAGGTACTGAAAATCTTTGAATTATGCAAATACATTTTGCTATTTTGTCAGAAATCCCCGATTTTTCAGTGCGGAATATGTCAGAAATCCCCGATTTTTGGGTTTTGCAGGATATGTAAATTCTCTGTTGGCTAGGCGACCACCATAGGAGATCTGTGGGAGATCTCTGGGCTTTCGCTGGCTGTTCCTTTTTCTGTTTTGTTACTTAATAGAAAATAAGCATAGTAATATGGGCTTTCGTACATGCCACGATATCCATTCCACCTGTTGATTGTAATTTCGGCTAATAAAGAATTACCAAGATTGTTAGCCTCGTAATGATATTCTTAGGCGATCGTTGTTTGTAATTATATTCATAACATCACTCCATTGCTCTATAAATCACTATTTCATATTCATTAATATTCTTGCTACTATTTGCCACTTCTAAATATACATTTCCATTTTCTGTTACTTTACGATATATTTTAACATCACTCTCATACACCTCTGGAAACACTTCTTTATTATTTAATCTAATGTTAACATTTTCTCCGATGTCAACAATTTCATATCCATAATCAATAGCATTTTGTATAAAACCTGTTGCTTGAGCACCAAAAAGTCTAATGGCTAATTGTATTACAACACCTTGCTCATTGGCTTCCATTCCTACAAAGCAATCTCCAAAGTCATAGAAGAAAGTTAGCCCTACTATTTGAGCAGGCGTTACATCAAATTCCGCTTCAACTGTTGATATGGTAAGAAAATCAGCACCTATCCAATTTGTATAGTATGGTGGAGTAAGGAAAGCTGCACGTTTTTCTTTAGGTGTTACTTGTGCAAAAATAGTCATTGAAAACAATATTGCAACCAAAAATATAGTAATCTTCTTCATGTCTATTAGTCTTATATTATTCAAAGATTTTCTTAAATCCATTTAATAAACTATTCTGGAGCAGTGCTTCGCTAAATTCATAACATAGTAAGTCGAATATTTTCAAATCTTCTGTTTTTTTGTTGGATATGTATTGCTCTTTATTTACATAAGTTGGATTGACTAATGAGGCAACTGCGTCACGATTTTCGGATGTGTCCTCTTTCCATAAATTTAGAACCTCTTCAGGAATATTCAAATCATTAAGACTATAATTTTTACCCTCTATGCGAACATCTGTAACTTCGATTTCCATATCATACTCTTGTAAGAATTTCTTGACGGTCATATTTTTGAATTTATCTCTTTCGAAGTAGTCTATATCCCAATAACCTCTTTTAGTTTTTGTGATAGGCGATGCATATCTATAAGCATAAGTTTTTTTACCATCATCACCATCTATTTTAAATCCATATGTGCAAGTAAACTTAATTTGCTCTATTGTTCCTTGTAGTGGAGTTATATCAAAGCAAATATAGGCATCATCTATCATGCTATAAAAATAAGTGATACGAAAGTCAGCCAACTCAACTTTAGCAAATCTACTTAATGAGTGTTGTTTCTTATAATCAGCCCAATATGCAGAAACAGAGTCTACTTTAAGTAGGTCTTTAGCCATTGTATCGTCCCATTCGTTGCTCCATTGTTCTGTTAACGGTTGCCAATACTCAGGTTCAAAGTTATTACGATGGTAGTATTTATATAAACGACGATAGGTAACATCTTTGTACTCTGCTTTTTGAATATCAGAAAACATAGAGATTTTAACAAGTGAATGAATGTTTTCATAAAATTCTGTAAAATTAGAATCAGACTTAATGATAGAAGCCAGTTCGTCAGTAGATAAATCTTCAAAGATTGATTTGTTAGGAATGGGATTACATGCTACAAATAAAGCAGCAGCAAAAATAAATAATAACTTTTTCATATGTTTTATTTTACTTGCGGGAAGTTGGCTCCAAACGCCCCGTTGGTATAAATATAGAAAAAGCGTGGAACCTCTTTTTGCTTATTCTCAGATTCGAGGTTCCGGAATGACCCTACATACAAGAATAAACAATGAATGCCCACGCCGATATGTTTATCGTTGTGGGACACAACGAATTAAACACACCAAGGGGCATTTATCGCTCTCTCGTTTCGGGTATGTGAAATTTTCCGGATTTCGAATCTCCAAAACAAGCGCCAATAAACGCCTTTTAATTATGTCTTTGAAAGATTCGTGTTAGGGTGAAAGGCAGACATACCCGCCCACAATCCCCAGCGTGAATCATTTCGACTGCAAAGGTAGTACTTTTTTTTGAATTGAGCAAGAAAAATAGTATTTTGCTGCGATTTTTGTTTAGAAACGGAAAAGTCAACCATTTTAGGAACAGAGTCAACCTATTCAGGATCTTAGTCAACTTTTTTAGGAAGCCAATCTTAAGAAAAGTGCTTTTTTGTAGGCAGGGAGTTGAGTCGGAGTTCTCTCGGTCGTCTCTCGGTGTTCTCTCGGTGGAATAAGGCAAGGTATAAGAGAAGAAAAGAGAATGGCAATCTTAACAAACAGCACTTTCTAGCTATAAACCATAAGTGATGAGTTATAAGTTATATCCCGTACTTTTTCAGTTTGGCGTAGAGGGTTGGGCGGCTGATGTTGAGAGCTTTGGCGACTAAAGACAAGTTGCCATCGTGTTGCGCCATAGCGTTGCGGATAGCACGCTCTTCGACGGTTTCTAAAGTTTCTACAGCTTCGTTGTCGGATATTGGATATTGGCTGTTGGACGGCGTTCTGCCTATTGGGTATGGGGTACTGGATGGCAACGGCAGTTGCAAGTCGGCAAGGGTGAGTGTGTCGCCTTCGGAAAGGATGACGGCTTTTTCTATGCAGTTGTTGAGTTCGCGGATATTGCCCGACCAAGTATGTGCCAGCAGGGCTTGTTGTGCTTCGGGTGCCAACGCATTCACATTGCGGTGGTAGCGTTCGGCATAGGTTTGCATGAAACGTTCAGCCAGCGGCAGAATCTCGTCTTGGCGTTGGCGCAACGGTGGAAGTTGCAGGTGCATCGTGTTGATTCGGTAGTACAAGTCCTCGCGGAAAGTTCCGTCCTGTACCATTTGTGGGATGTCGCGGTTGGTAGCACAGATAAGGCGGATATCAATGGGTATTTCTTTGGTATCGCCAACACGCACGATAGCGCGGTTTTGCAGCACGCGCAGGAGTTTGGCTTGCAAGTGCAATGGGATATTACCAATCTCATCAAGGAAAAGTGTGCCGCCGTTGGCTTGCTCGAACTTACCCACATGGTCGGCATGTGCATCGGTGAAAGCACCTTTGACATGTCCGAACAGTTCGCTCTCGAAGAGTGTTTCGGTGATAGCCCCTGCGTCCACGCACACCATCGGACGGTTGGCACGCGCCGAGAGGCGGTGGATCTCGTTGGCAAGGACATCCTTACCCGTACCGTTCTCGCCCGTGATGAGGATAGAGGCATCGGTCGTAGCCACTTTCTCCAGTTGTTTGCGGATAGTGGTCATGGCTGGGCTGGTGCCCCAGTGCATTTTGGGCGATTGGCTATTGGTTATGGGCGATGGGGAAGGAGATTTCTTGCCTGTGCGTTTAATTTTCTGTTGGTACGCAAGGGTAAGAGTCTCAACGAGTTTGTTATTGTCCCAAGGCTTGACGATAAAATCGAAAGCTCCGCGTTTCATACCCTCTACTGCGAGTTGAATATCGCCGTAGGCGGTAAAGAGTACCACTTCGATATTAGGTGCAAACTGTTTGATTTCGGAGAGCCAGTATAGTCCTTCGTTGCCCGTGTTGATAGCGGTTTGGAAGTTCATATCGAGCAGCACCACATCGGGTTGCAGTTCGCGGATAGTGGATTGCAGCGACTTAGGCGAAGACAGCATCTCCACCTGAGCAAAGAATCGCGGCAGCAACATCTCCAGCGCTGCGCGAATACCTTTGTTGTCATCAACAACGAGTATTTTGGCTTTGGATTTCATTATGCGTGCAAAGGTAGTGAAATTTTGTGAGGTAAACAAATATTATGTTATTTTTCAAACAAAATGGGTGGATTTCGTTGATTAATCCACCCATTTCTACTATGTTTTTATTCCGTTCTCAGTGCTTCGACGGGGTTGGAGGTGGCGGTGCGGAGGCTGGCGAGGGTAACCACCAGAGCCGTGATAAAGAGCACAGCCAACAACGCTACCACAAACACCCACACGGCTATCGGTGCACGGTACGCAAAAGTGCTATAGTAATAGTCCGTAATAAAGTAACTGATTGGTGCAGCGATGATGAAACAAATGCCCACAATAATCATAAACTTGCGGTTGAACATCACCAATATCTCACGCACGGTGGCACCGTTCACGCGGCGGATACCAATCTCCTTGCGGCGGTACTGCGTCTCGAAAATCACCAATCCCAACACGCCCATCAGCGAAATTATAATCGCCAACATCGTGAACAACGAGATCGTTGTGGTCAGTTGCTGCTCTTTTTGGTAGTTCTCGCCCAGTTCCTCGTCAAAGAAGTTGATTTTCACTTTCTCGCTGCCGTAGTCAGGCAGAATCTTGTCAGTGGTAGCACGGATGGCATCAAACACCGCCTTTATATCGGCATTCTCAATGGTGCGCAGCGTGAGGTGTGGCGTTGCGAAGTACCTCGTTTGTATCTCCGAATCGTAAATGTAGAACGCAAACGCATCGCTCTCCTCGTGTAGTGGTTTGAAGTGGAAGTCGCGGCAGAAACCCGTCGCAGGGAAGGGCTTACCATTCCACTCTATTACCTCCTCCAGATTGAGGTTGTACTTCTTTTTGGCATACTCGTTGAGAATGATTGCCCCATTGCCCTTCTCATCCGAAGGCAAGAAATCGCGTCCTTCTACCACCTCTATGCCCATCACTTGCAGGTAGTTCCACGACACAGGCATGACGTTTATCATCATCTGTTCGCCATGATGCCAGCGACCCCACGTCATTCGCGAATCTGCCACCATTCGGTCTTGCGACCATGCTACCTCCTTGATATTTGGGTTATTGAGCAACTCACTACTAAACGCATCGCGCTCGTCCAAACTATTCAGCGGAATGTTCGCCGTGATAAGACACTCCTTGTTGAAGCCCATGTCATAGTTCATCATGTAGCTGTGTTGTTTCTTCAGGAATATCGCGCAGATGATGAACGCAATCGAAATCACGAACTGCAAACCAATCAGTGCGTAACGCAGCGACTTGCCTTTTTGCGACATGCCAAACGAACCCTTAATCGCCAGCGCAGGTGGGAAGGAGGTGGCGTACATGGCAGGATATAGACCCGCCATGAGCGTCATCACCAAAGCAATGCCCACCGTGAGCACCGCAACAACCATATTTTTACTTAACGCCAAGTCGCAAGAGATATAATGCACCCACTCTGTCGAGCAGAACAGCAGCACCACCACTACCGCCAACACCAATGCAATCGCCACCAGCACAGCCGATTCTGCCAAAAAACGCCCCACTAATGCTGCACGCGAACTACCCAAAATCTTGCGCGTGTTCACACTACGAATACGCATGGGCACTTGCGCAAAGAAGAAGTTCACATAGTTAATCAGCGTGATAATCACTATCAACGCAGCCACAATCATCAGCGTCATGGTGCTGGTCTTGTTGCCTTGTTCCTGTCCTACGCTCCACTCCAGCGTGTCGTCATAGTACAAATCACGAATAGGCATCAAGGTGCAATGAATATCATCGATAAACGTCTCCAACTTGTCCAGTTGCTTGTAGAACGATGGGTCGCTATGCTGCATGCCACGATAGCGTTTTAGTTCTTGCGCCATTATCTCCATATATTTTGCAGAAATCACCTCCTCGCAGAGTGCTTTGTCCTCTGTCGAACGCAGTTTAACAAAATACTGGTACAACCAGTTGCTGGTGGAGTTCAAGTCTTGCTCCTCCAGTTGATTGCAACGAATCACTTCAATGTTCTTCAGGTCGCTGGCAACGGGCAGATCTTTGTATATTGCACGCACCACAAAGTAGTTCGTTTGCCCCCAACTCTCCAGTTGCAGGACACTATCCACTGCCACGCCCAATCGCTCGGCAGCCGTTTCGCTAATAGCTACATAGCCTCCTTCTCCGATGCCCTCAAACGACCCCATAACAGCTTGAATGCCAAAGGTCTTCAGTGCGCCCGAGGTCATTTGAGCAAAGGTTACATTATGCGTTTTCGCTGCTGTGCCTTCGCCCACGATAACATTTACTTTGTTCACATCGTCTAATTGAGCAACACCGTATGCTTCTACATAGAGGTTCTCTTCTAAGAAATACTCTGCAAATGGACGTGCGAGGAACGACTGTTGTTTCGTTTCGCCTGCACCAAATGAAGGCAATGTCATCAGATACACGCGCTCGGAGTCGGGGATAGCGCGGTTATAGGTCAGGTCGTAATGCACCTGCACGAGAATGATATACAGCGCAGCAAACGCCGCCGTCATTCCCAGGATATTTAATAACTTTGAAAATTTCATATTTTCTTCTTTTAGCGCGGCAGGATGTTGATTGCCGCGCAAGTTGTTGATGTTGTCTTCTTATATAAAAGAGTTCGTTGCCTTTTTATAGTTCTTTTGTTACATCACGGACGATTTCGCCATCAAAGAGATTGATGATGCGTTGCGCCGCAGAGGCATCGCGTTGCGAGTGGGTTACCATCACCACGGTAGTGCCTTCGGCGTTGAGTTGGCAGAGCAGATCCATCACCTCTTTACCATTGCGCGAATCGAGGTTTCCTGTGGGCTCATCGGCAAGGATAAGTTGAGGGTTCGCCACTACGGCACGCGCGATAGCTACACGTTGTTGCTGTCCACCCGACAACTGTTGTGGATAGTGCCCTGCACGGTGACTGATATTCATGCGTTTGAGAATCTCTGTCACACGGCGTTTGCGCTCTGATGCCGAGATGTTGAGGTACTTCAGTGGCAGTTCGACATTCTCATAGACATTCAGCTCGTCGATGAGGTTGAAGGACTGGAACACAAAGCCAATGTTTCCTTTGCGATAGTTGGTGCGTTCGCGCTCACGCAGATTGGCTACTTCGGTGCCGAGCAAGTTGTAGCTGCCACCGCTTGGGTTGTCGAGCAAACCCAAGATATTGAGCAGCGTGGACTTACCGCAACCCGAAGGTCCCATAATGGCTACGAACTCGCCTTTGCTGATAGTGAATGACACATTGTTGAGTGCTGTAGTTTCGATTTCTTCTGTACGAAACACTTTGCTGAGATTAGTTACTTGAATCATAATTGTATTGTTTTAGTTTGTTAATATATTCTTCTTTTTTTCGCTATCTTTCCGCTACCTTCTCGCTATTAACTACGTTAGATATACGATAGATATACGATAGATATACGTTAGATAAACGATAGATTAGTATAGGCATACCGTAGGAATATCCTATCTACTTCCCCTTTAACGCCTCCACAGGATTGGTGTTCATCAGGCGGACGGCTTGCCATGTGATAGACACTACCGCGAGGAGTATGACCGCAAGGGCGGTGATGATATAGTACCACGCGGAATTAGCGATACGGTAGTCGTAGGTCTCCAACCATCGTTGTGCGATGAGCCATGCACAAGGCACTGCAATCACGGCTGCGATAAGGATAGAAGAGAGGAACGTGCGCACGGTGCGGAAATAGATAGTGCGATTCTCACACCCCATCACCTTGTGAATAGCCGTGTTGCGTGTGTGCTGCTTGGCGTAGTAGGTACTCATCGCCAGCATAGCCAACGAAGACAATAACAGGGTCAGCAGCGTAAAGAGCGCAATCAGTTTGGCGTTGTTGTTCTGCTTGTCGTACATGTGGCTGACAAGGTAGTTATAGGTGTTCACGGATATTTCCTCATCGCTATCGTGTTGGCGGTAGAACTCGGCTATTTGCTTTACGGCTTCGTTCTCATCGCCAGACACTTGCACAATCAGTTGGCGCAATATGCGAAAATCGGCAGGGTCGTCCATGTTCATTATCCAAGGAACAACAGGCCAATCGGACGTAGGAGCAATGCCAGGCATACCTTTCTGAAAATCTTTAATAATACCACAGACTGGAAGACCATAATTATCGTCTTGCATAATCATGGTACAATCGTAGTCCACGCCGAGTGGTGCAATCAACGATTCGGGTAACCATGCAGCAGGTTCGATAGGATCAGCAGTCTGGCGAATGACCTCAAAGCCAAGAATCTCAAATGCCGTTTGGTCGCCATAGTACATGTCGAGTTTGAACTCTTGTCCTCTAAACATGAGTGACATACCCGATGTACCAAAGGTAAACGGTTCGAATTGTACCCAACCCACCTTCTCCACGCAAGCCAGTTGTTTGAGCTCCTCCACCAAATAATCTGCTGGAGTGTTGGCACCACTGATGCGCAGGCGGTTTTGGCGTTCGTATCCTTGGGGCTTGCTTTGCATATGATGGAGTTGCACAAACATGACCACAGCCACGGCAAGCGTGATGATAGCCACAATATTTTGCACAATAATCAGTATGCGTCCGAGTACCATGCGATTATCTTTCTCGAAAGAACCGCGCACCACATCAATGGGCTGGTACTTCAGCACCATGAGTGCAGGAATGACACCCGAGAGAATCGAGAGTAGCAATACCAGAGCAATCATCATGAGTATCACGCCCCAAGTGATATGCTCGAATGGCGCAACGGTTTGTCCGATGAGTTCGCTGAAATACGGTGCTACGAGGTGCGCCATGAGGAGTGCCAAACCAAAAGATACCGTCGTAAGCGAGAACGATTCGAGGATATATTTCAGCACGATTTGCCAGCGTTGTGCACCCACCAAACGGCGAGTAGCCATCTCGCGTGCACGGAAACCAATCTGCGCTACTGTCAGCGAGATATAGTTGAGTACTGCAAAGATGAGGAGCAATAATCCGGCTGCGAAAAAGAGCGAAAAGAAATCACGATTGACCAGATTAACGAATGGCAACGGAGCAGAGAGGTCGGAGTACTGAATATCCTCAAAAGGAATGAGATAGAAATCGTGGAAAACACCATATTTGTAGATATAGTCCTGTTCTCTAACAATCTTCTCCATCTCTTTTGAAAGGGCAGCAACATCCGCATTGGGTACGAGTTGAAAGAATGTAACTACCGCACCTGAGCCATTTTGAATGACTTGGTCAGTGAGTTGCTGAAGTTGGTCAATGCGGTAGATGATTTTAGGCGAGCGAATGACGCTATTGGTAATATCGCGGAACACGCCTGTAACGGTGAGTGCAGCAGTATTGCCTTCCACATATATCTCAATGGTCTTGCCCATGGGACTCTCGTTGGGCGAAAAGATACGCGCAAACGACTCACTGATTACCACCGATTGTGTAGTGGCAAGAACAGACTCATGTGTGCCTTCCAGCAGTGGGTATGGCAGCATTTGGAAGAAATTCTCATCCACCACTAATGCATCTGCACGGTCATCATTGCTGGTAGAAGAATGACCGCTGGTAGTGGTATAGCGCATACTCATTTCGATGCCGCCGAAGATTTCTGTATCGAACATACGACAGATGGATTTTACTTCGGAGAAGCGTCCGTCGAGTTGTTCTTTGATAGTGCCGCAACCGATAAACATGCGTTCGGAGCGACTGACATAGACATTGCGCCCTTTGACTTCATTGTCGCGTGTGAGTTGCGAGGTTACAAAAGTAGCGATAAAGACGACAAACGCCAACGCAATAGCCATACCCACCACCTCAATGAAGGTGTAGAGCTTGTTTTGCTTAAGGAAATTAAGAAAGGATTTCATATAGTTATTAGAATTTCAATTTTTCACTATTGCCAAATTTCTCGTAGCCAGAGATGATGACGCGGTCGCCGGGGTGCAGACCCTCAATGACTTCGTAGTACTGTGGATTTTGGCGACTGAGGCGAATATCACGGCGAGTGGCACCCTTACCGTCCGCATCCATCACATAAATCCATCGTCCGCCTGTGGTCTGAAAGAACGCGCCACGAGGGATAAGCAAGGCTTGTTCTGATTCACCCAGTTGCAAATTCAGATAATATGTCTGACCGCTGCGGATATTGTCGGGCTGTGCGCCCACGAACTTCAAGTCGGCACGGAACTTACCATTGCGCACCTCTGGATACACCTTGCGCACTACCGCACGGAACTGCTCATCGCGGCGTTCGAATGTCGCCTCTAAGCCTGCCGCCACACGGTCGATATAATGCTCGTCGAGTTGCGCCTCAATCTTGTAGTTGCCAAGGTCATTGATTTGTCCAATCTTGGTGCCTTGGGCAATAGATTGTCCGAGTGTGGCTTCCAGCAGTCCAAGTTCGCCATCAATGGGCGCTTTGATAGTGAGGTTTTCTTTGCGGCGGCGAATCATCTGCATATTGAGGCGCATATTGGCAAGGCTCTCTTGCATCTGGCTGACTTGCACGCTGCGGTAAAGACTATCTTGCTCAGCACGGTGATTGACCAGTTGTAGGCGTTGTTGTGCCAAACGGTGGTCCTCCTCCGCACGGAGGTATTCCTCACGAGCAATGAGTTGGTCGGCATATAGTGCACGCTGCGCCTCGGCGGTGCGGCGTGTGCGTTCTACTTCCATTGCCAGTTGCAAACGCTCTTGTTCCAGACTGAGTTTCTGCTGCTCCATAGAGATGAGGGTGTTGCGCAGAAGGTTCTCTTTCTCAGCGAGTTCGGCTTCGGAGTTGAGGATTTGCAGGTCGAGGTTGTCGTTGCTGAGTACCAGTATGCGGTCGCCTGCCTTGACATGCGCACCCTCTTCCACGATGATCTCTTGCACGACACCGCCTTCGAGTGGCGAGAGTTGGATAGTGGTCATAGGTTGCACTTGTCCATTGAGACGAATGTAGTCATTGAACTCGCCTTCGGTGACAGTGGCGATGGTCAGTGTGTCGGGGTCGATACGCATAGCACCATTGCTGCTACGCGCAAGGAGAACAATGAGCAGTACAGCCACTGCTGAGCCCAACCAATAGGGCAAGGCTTTGAGGGTAAAGGCACGGGCTATGCCTTTTTTCTTTTCGATGATTTTATCCATGATGTTTATTTAGATGTTAGACCGTTTTACTATTAGACCGCTATGCTGTTGGATGTTAGACTATGCCTTTCATCACGCATCGCGTTCTTACAATCTTATTGGCAAACTGCGTGCCAAAACATGTAAATTGCTGATAGTGAATACAATGCTATTTTTAGCACTCCGCTCATATGTAAAGAAACTTTACAATTGAGTGTAAAGGGATTTGACAGTGTTAGATGATATATAAGTATCCCACAACTTAGTCAACAAACTAAAAGTGCTGTTATTAAGATTTGTGAGATAATTGGCTATACTTGGTATATTTTTTGTCATAATAATGAACGATTACCAATGATCGGTGTATGCGGTAGTGAGAGTGCACTCGAATCCGAATAATAATCACAAATAGAATTACAAAATGAAACGCAAAACTATTATTATAGCCGTCGTAATTCTTCTGCTTGGCGGTATTGGAACTATTAAAGCCTTCACAGCATTGAAGAAAGAAGAACCACAAGAGATACGCGGTATTGTCGTGGATAGACACGATAGTGTTTGGTATGAATCGCAGCAACGCTTATGGTTACAGAAAGCGGAGGACAACCCTACAGATGAACATGCATGGCAACAAGCCTTTGAGGCTGCGCGTTATGCAGACATGTTGGCTGAAGACTGGGGACGCACTCAACGCAAACAGGCTATTCTCGATAAGATGAAAGAGAATATTCCTAATTCGTTCACTTATAATCTCTGCATGTACATGACTGAAATAGCCGTTCGTGGTGGTAATCCAGACCCGTATGCAAAGCAAGCCCTGCAATTAATGCCAGACAATATTGCCCGCAAAGATGCAGAGACACTAATCTCTTATCTTTGGATGAGTGGCAAAACCTTAGCAAAAGATAAAACACCTAATGTAGAACAGAAGCATCTCACTAAGTTTGCTCAACATCTCTACACAACCAATGCTTATCCGTCCTATTTGTTGCGTTATACCTATAACTCGCTGCAAGGCATGGAGGAAAACGCCATCTATTTTGTTAATGGCGATGTACCCGGATATACATCTTTGGTCATTCAAGAAGCGCTCAACCAACATACTGATAAAATCATTGTTCCTGTTTCCTTCCTTTTTGTAGATACTTACCGCAAAGCCTTGTGCGACTTCCTGGGTATCAAAGATTTTGAGGTCAAGAAAGAGTACACTGCAATGGATGATTATTTCCAAGACTTATTAGAGCATATTATTGATAATAGCAAACGCCCTATTTATTTCTTCCCAACAGATAGCTATCCCGAAATAGATTCCTTTAAGAAGAATCTATATAATGAGGGACTTGCATTTCGTTATAGTACGAAGCGTTACGATAATATGGCTATTGCAAAACATAATGTCGAAACGAAGTATAACCTGCAATATATCACAGAGCCGAACTTTGTTTACGAAGAACAATGGAAGGGAAGCGAGCGCATTCAACTCAATTATGTAGTTATGCTTGCACCAGTTGTCAAGAGCTACAAGGAAAGCGGTGATACGCTTCACGCTGATCAATTGATGCGATCATTAATATCTGCCGTTATACAAACATCCTTGCCAGATGAGGAGAAAGTGAAATACATTAATCTCCTAAACGACAAGCAGAAATGATATTCTCATTATTTACAAATTATAAATCAACATCAGACGAACAACTCATGAAGCGTGTTCGTCTGATGAACGATGAAAAAGCCTTTAACGAGTTACATCGCCGATATGCGCGATTATTGCAAGGATTTTTCTTTCGCCGATTAGGAGGGGATGAACAACAAGCAGCAGACTTACTACAAGAAACTTTTGTACGAGTGTGGACATCACGTACATCATATTCAGCAAGTCAACCATTCCGTACTTGGCTTTTTTCTGTAGCCTATAATCTATGCAAGAATACCTACCGCAGCAACCAACGTAAACAAGCATATTTAGAGTCATTATCCACTGAAGAACCTATCGAAGAAGAGACGACAACGATTCAACTTGATGCCGTCACCTTTGACCAAGCATTGCAACAAGCACTATCTCGTTTAGACGAATCACAACAACTATTATTTGAATTACGATTTACGCAAGAGTTAACGGTTCCCGAAATAGCAGTAATTATTGGTGTACCAGAAGGAACAGTCAAGTCACGCCTACACACACTAACTAATCATCTACGACTAAAATTAAAAGATTATGAATAATACATTTGAAGATCAACTAACAGCTTCTGCACGCCGTTTGCGTGAGGCGCAAGATGCAAAACTACATGTAGCAGCATCACCAGAAATAACGCATTCGCCAACACATCTTCGCAGTCAGTATTGGGGATGGATAACCACTCCCGTTGCCGCTGCAATAGGGTTACTCATTGGTTTGTTTATCAATCACCAAAGTGAGACAAAAAACGATTTTATAGTGCCTGTAGTTGCAGTAGAAACGACTGGAAATAGTATTCTTGACGATGGTGCAGATTATAGTATGTTCATATCCATGTAAAGAAACTTTACAATTGAGTGTAAAGGGATTTGACAGTGTTATAAGAAATGCTTTGTTGTTATCTTCACGCGCCCTAACACTTGAGGTGGTGGTATTTTCATGCTTTTCTCTTGTAAATTACGCACAATACACGCACTATTCACGCACAATAGACGGACAATACACGCACAATAAGCACACAATTCCTATCCCTTCACTAAAGGATGACTAAGGCTAACTCTGCTTAAATATCACCAAAAACGCACTTTCTTTTGCACATATCAAAAAAATTCATTACCTTTGCAGCGCAAAGCTGAGACATCGGTTTTGCGGACATAATTAGAAAGCGTTTATTAGCGCTTGTTTTGGTCTATAGGAATCCTGCAAAATTTCGCCAGCTCAAAGCAAGAAGGCAGTAAACGCCCGTTGGGATATGTATATCCTGCCGCAGAGCGTCCATGCGTGGACTGCTCTGTTTGGTGGCATTTCATATTCGGCGTGGGCGTTGCTTGCTTATTCTTGTTGGCAGGGTCTTGCAGGAACCTCTATAGAGAGAATAAGCAAAGGTAAGGTTCCACGCTTTTTTTGTGGTTTATATGCAGGTTAGGAACCAACCGCAAAGAAGTATGTATTATGATACGCCCAAAACTATCCTACATTATCCCTGTATATAATGTAGAATCTTATCTTCCACAATGCCTTGATAGCATTTTTTCACAAGCAGTTCCAGCAAACCAATATGAGGTAATCTGTATAGATGACACTTCAACAGATGCCTCTAGTAAAGTAATATTAGATTACAAAAAAAAGTATAGTAATTTAATTTATATCCAAAATGCAGTTAACCTAAAGGCAGGTGGTACGCGTAATGTAGGATTATCAGTAGCTAGGGGAGAATATGTATGGTTTGTTGATGCAGATGATGTGATAACTAACGGTTCTTTATCAAAGATTTTGTAACTTATACAACTGCATCAATTAGATGTTTTGTGCTTTAATTATCAATTATATTACACAAATTATACAAAACCCGAAATTACATCTTGGCAAACAGAGGTTGAAGATGGCATATCGTTTCTGAACGACTTCGGTTCTGGAATCATATATTATGTTTTTGGTTACCCATGGAGAGCGGTATATCGCAAAGAACTACTAGAACAATATGACATTCATTTCCCTGAAAATATACTATATGGTGAAGAAACAACTTTCTTAGTTGAAGCTTGTGCGCATTCCAAACGTGTTCTAGGAATAGATGATATTTTATACAATTATAGACAAGGTATTCAATCTATATCAACACAATTAACTGTTGATATGAAAGGAGAACGAATCTATGAATCAATATTCCAAGCAGGAAAATTGATTAATGCAGTAATCTCTAATACGAAACCTATTTCTATATCTCTTTCCTCTGCAATAGCCTCTGGAATGCCTTGGTTCGTAAATAGATTATTTTTAAGATTAATAAAAACTTCAAATATAGAACGCAGACATTTCTATGAATGTTTAAAGATAAACAGGAGTTCTCACTATGTACAAGAAATTACACAACATATGGATGTTAAAAATAAATTTATTATTACATATCCATTCATAGGCTATATTTTTCTAAACATTCTTTCTTTCATTTATAGATGTAAACACAAATAGTGTTGTTATTAGAAAAAATGTTTAAATGATAGTGCGTGTGCTAACGACCAAATTTTAGTCCACCGAAAGCCCACAGATGTCCTAGAGATCTCCTTCTTTTGTTCTATGCTCGTGCTTATCCCTCAGAGTGGGGACTCTTCGGGCACATCGCTCGGAGTGCGTTCAGTCGCACTCCTTCAGGTCCCGAAACGTGCAGGGAGTTATACTCCCAATACAATAGAAGGGGAGATGTTTATACAATTTCGTAGAAAGGATGGCTCTCCTCGCCCAAACGCTGTATCAAATGTTGATCAAATAAGTCTGACAAAATTCGTTTGACTGAAGATGACGGAATATTAAGTCCTTTTGCTATGTCGCCAGAACGACAATCAGGATGATTTTCGATATATAACAATATCGCTTTCGCACGTGCAGAAAGTTTATTCCTAGAGCTTTGTGTTTCCATTTTTTTCATCAGTTGAACTTGAATATTGGATAAGGCATCTAAGAAAAATTCTACCCAAACTGACAAATTTTCTTGTGGGCGGTTAGCCTGACAAGTGCGTAAGGCACGATAGTACTCGGCTTTCCGACTCTCTATTTCGTGTTCAAAACTAACATATTGTATCCACTTATAACCATTCTTAAGCAACAACAAGGTAGATAAAAGACGGCTCATACGACCATTACCATCTTGAAATGGATGAATACTTACAAATTCATACACAAAAGCAGCACAGCGAACCAAAGGATGTATATCATCATATTGATTATACCAATCTATCAAATTACGCATTGCCTCTTCCGTAGGGAAACCTGGTTCCGTTGTTTGAAATATAATCTGCTTTGTGCCATCTGGCAATGTTGCTTCTACAGAATTACTAACTTGCTTATAATCTCCTTTGTGCCAAGCATCTTTTTCGCTATATTTTAACAACATATTATGCAAGTTCTTGATGTCATTTTCAGTTATATGTATATCCTCGTAAACATCGCCAATAAGATCCAATACCTCAAAATATCCAACTACTTCCTGCTGATCTCTCTCCTCTAACTTGCTCATTTTAAGATTGTTGAGCAAGCTTTCTACCTCTTCGTTAGTCATTTTAGAGCCCTCAATACGAGTAGATGCACCAACACTACGTACTGTTGCGATGGATTTAAGTTGTTTTAAACTTTGCCCTTCGCGTTTCTCTATAGTTGTCCATTGGGCATCAAAACGATCCAACAAGCTCATTCGTTGAATGAGTTGCCAAGTTACATCAAGCGAAAAATTATATACTTGCTCAACCATAAATTATATTTTTGATACGACTTGATACGACTTGGTCTAAAAATGAGACGCATCAACTGTATGTAATGATTATAATAATTCTACTTTTGGGACCGCAAAATTACAAAAACTTTGGTAAACCACAAAATTTTAGGCTACTTATTTCGATAAATTATACCTTTTATCATTAAAAATCCGATAAACTATATGTATTTTATCTATTTTATAGTTGTTCAAGATATGGGGTGCCGTTGTAGTAGCGGACTACGCAGGATTTGATGAAGTACTTCAACTGGGCGTTGAGGTGCTCGGCTTGGGCATTGAGGTGGTTGTCGGATGAGGTCTTGAGTTCGAGGGGAGAGATAAGCCCTTGTTCGAACTTCTTGCTATTGATGGCGTATGCCTCCTGTTGCGCTTTGGCTCGGCGGTCGGCTTGCTTGAGGGCTGCCATTGCACCATCACGGTCTTGCACAGCACGCGCCATCTCTGCCTCTACCTCACGCAGCGTTTGGCGATACTCGGCTTCGGCACGGCGGTAGGCGTTTTTCTTGCGCACGATATTCGACTGGCGCGATAAGCCATCGTAGATAGGGATAGACAGAGACAACTGCACATACTCGCCGCTGTTGTTGATGAACTGACTGGAAAAAGGCATGGCTACATAGTCTTGGGTACGGGGATAGGTGTAGTAACCCGTTGACCAACCGCCTGAGAGGGAGAGCGACGGAGCCAATCGCCAACGCGCTGTGCTGAGGTCAAGTTGGGCATTAGCCATGCGATAGGCAGCCAGTTCGACCGATGGGTGGTGAAGAACTTCGCTGTTAGATACTAGACCGCCTGCGGCTGTTAGACCACTCGCCTGGCTTGTTGTTAGCTTCTCGGTGCTCTGAAGGTCTATGAGCAACTCGTGGTCTTCCTCCCACAGCATAAGATCTTGGAGGGTCATGCGGGCGTCGTTGAGTTGGTTGGTCATGGTAATGTACTGATATTCGCGCTCGGCGAGGTCGGCTTCGAGTTGGATGACATCGGCATGGCTTTTCTGCCCCAATTGTTCTTGGCGTTGTGCCAATTGCAGATTGCTGTTGGCGGTAGCGACTTGGACTTGCAAGGCTTCGGTCATCTGAGTGAAATAGAGGACATTGCAGTATGCCTCCATGACTGCGAGGCATATTTGGTCACGGAGTTGTTGCTCCTCAGTGATGCCCATCTTGATGGCAGTCTTGGTGATTTTGAGGTTATTGACAGCCGCAAAACCGTTGAACAGCGTGATAGCACCCGACACGGAATAGCCGTTGTTGAACGAGGTGGTGGAGATGTAGTTGTTGGTTTCGGGATCGATTCCGCGTCCGAAGTTCAGCGAGGCATATGTGCCGCCTTGGATAGTAGGGGTGAAGGCACGGAGGATGGCTTCGCGGCGTGCGATGCGGGCATCGTCGTTGTTAGCGCGTTGGATTTCCATTTTCGCAGAATGGGCGATGGCATACTCCATGCAGTCGCGGAGGGAAAGGGAGGTGGCTGCGCTATGGGCGGCGCAGAGACAGAAGAAGAGAAGGATAGTATATTGCTTTAACATATTGATTGATTTTGTTCTGCAATATACTATTCAAAGGGCGTGCCAAAATATGAAAGGTATTGATTATCAGCGATGTGACATTTTGGCACTTGTGCGAGAGTGTAAAGAAACTTTACAAAGGGGTGTAAAGGAAATTGACAGAGGCATTTGGCAGGAGAGGTGCATAACATCAACACTCACGACAGATGTGTCTGTCAATGTAGCAATCTTAATAAAAAGCACTTTTTGTTGGCGGGGAGTTGTGCCGTTATTCGCTCGGTCTTCTCCCGCTCGTCTCTCGGCGGAAGAAGGCAAGGTATAAGAGGGGTTAATGAGAAGGTAAATCTTAAGAAAAGTGCTTTTTCGTGAAAAAGCACCCGAATATCATTCGGGAGCAATAAATAAAGAAAAGCATCTGCAAGGCAGATGTTGCGACCAATGGGCGCAGAAATGTTTGGGTAGTCGATTCGCGTTCAGCAAGCAGGTCGCAATGAATGACGCTTGCGTCATTAGGCGACTGCTGCTTCCGCTCTCCCCAAAAATTGAAAATTTGTGGGGACCCCATATACAGAATAACGCGAAGCGAACGCAGGAATTTCTCCCCCACGCGAACGGAGTGAGCGGACATTGAAGAGTCGGAAATCTAGATAAAAAGAAGCACAAATGACCATAATAAAATAACACGCGCATGCGTGTGCGCGTGGATAATCCGCCAAAGTTCGGACGCCGCCTTTGTGAGAAAATACTGTGTATTTGCTCACAAATTCCCCCGAAATTCGATCCGCTCACTTTTGCGCATACTTCATTGCGATTGCCTATTCTCGCAAACGAACCAAAAGGTTCTATATTATAAACAACCGCTCTGTTGTCTCATGTGCAAGCACCTGATTCACAGAACGGTTGTCTATAATGTGGCTATATGCCACCTATTGCGAGAATAGGCAATCTACATTTCGTATGCGTCCTTATCCTCCGAAATTATCAAACATAATCATGTCATCCTCTACACCCAGCGAGTGGAGCAAGTCAAGCACTGTCTTTGCCATCATAGGAGGGCCGCAGAGGTAGTACTCGATGTCTTCTGGAGCGTCGTGTTGCTTGA
Organism: Paludibacteraceae bacterium; assembly: GCA_045589755.1. Classification (GTDB taxonomy): domain Bacteria; phylum Bacteroidota; class Bacteroidia; order Bacteroidales; family Paludibacteraceae; genus Colicola. The sequence goes on along the minus strand of JAZNPR010000085.1, from coordinate 1,765 downwards.
GGTAGGTGTCGCCCAAGACTGGAGCAATGAAGCCAGCGGTATATTTAACACCCAAAGCGTCTGCCTTAGGATCTGGACGGTCCAATGCCAAGTGGAAATGGAAGTTAGGATACTCCTTCTCCAATGCCAAGAAATCCTCCATGAAGAATACCTCATCAATAGCACGAGCACCGTAGAAATAGTGCATCTCACGGTCACGAGTGTGCAAGGTCTTCAACATGTGCATAATCTGAGCACGCAATGGAGCCATACCAGCACCACCACCTACCCAAATCATCTCGCGCTTGCTATCAAAGATAGGGTGGAAATCACCATAAGGACCTGACATAGTAACCTTATCCCCTGGTTTGAGGTTGAAGATATAAGTAGATGCGATACCACATGGTACATCCATGAAGCCAGGACCTTGCTCTTTTGGTTTGAATGGAGGAGTAGCGATACGCACAGTCAAAGTGATGATATCACCCTCGTCTGGGTAGTTGGCCATAGAGTAAGCACGCACGGTAGCCTCGGTATTCTTTTGCTTCAAGCCAAAGAGTCCGAACTTCTCCCATGCTGGTACATACAAGTCACCAATCAACTCGCGGTCGAAATTGTTGTAATCGATATCGTACTCAGGGATGAGGATTTGTGCATAAGAACCAGGCACGAAGTCCATGTGCTCGCCTGGAGGCAATTGCACCTTGAACTCCTTGATGAAGGTAGCCACGTTGCGGTTGCTGATAACGGTGCACTCCCATTCCTTAACGCCGAGCACAGACTCGTCCATCTTGAGTTGCATGTCACCCTTAACCTTGACTTGGCAACCAAGACGCCAATGCTCTTTTTGTTGTTTGCGGGTGAAGTGTACCGTCTCGGTAGGGAGGATCTCGCCACCACCTTCGAGCACTTGGCACTTACATTGACCGCAAGAACCCTTACCACCACAAGCAGATGGCAAGTGTACGCCTGCCTCGCCCATAGCGCCAAGCAATGTGCCACCAGCAGGGATATGATATTCCTTATCACCGTTGATAACCACTTTCACATCGCCTGAAGGAACGAGGTATTTCTTAGCTACCAAAAGAATCACTACTAACAGGAGAATCACAGCAAGGAAAACTCCTACAGAATATAAAATTGCTAACATATTCATACTTCTTTCCTCCTATTAAATGTTCAAACCACTAAAACACATAAATGCCATAGCCATCAGACCTACTACGATGAAGGTGATACCCAAACCTTGCAATGGACGTGGCACGTCGTTGTACTCCATTTTCTCGCGAATACCAGCAAGGCAGACGATAGCGAGCAACCATCCGATACCAGAACCCAATGCGTAAGCAAAAGCATCACCGAGGTTAGCAATTGCTTTTACATTCTCTGGCTCGAGCAAGATACGTTGTTGCATAAAGAGCGAACCACCCATGATAGCGCAGTTTACAGCAATCAGAGGCAAGAAAATACCCAACGAAGCATAGAGCGAAGGAGAGAACTTCTCAACCACCATCTCCACGAGTTGCACCATAGCTGCAATCACCGCAATAAAGAGGATGAAGGACAAGTAACCCAAAGCAAGTGGGTTAAGCACATGCACTTGTAACAAGTAGTTTACAGGCAAGGTGATCGCCAACACGAAGATGACTGCTACACCCAAGCCAGCACTTGTTTTTCCATACTTGGACACAGCCAAGTATGAACACATACCCAAGAAGTATGCGAAAATCATGTTGTCAGCAAAAATGCTGCGAACAAATAAACTAATAGCGTGTTCCATATTACT
>JAZNPR010000084.1:0-8160 GCA_045589755.1 Paludibacteraceae bacterium | reverse complement strand
GTCCAAGTGGGTTATGAAGATGCATATATACCGTAGCATCTTGTACCAAAGTATAACGCACTTGCAAATCCGTTTGTACAGGGTTAGGCAGATACGATAAGTCCGTTAATAGCGCAGGGGCTGTATCTTCTACGGTTTCATCTACTACGGGTGCCAACTCCTTCGGATTGGAGTCTGTAGTATCTTCTACATGATAGTAGAACGATGTCTGGAATGCCAACTGCATGCTGTCTTCTACCATCTCGTAGGCGGTTACGCTCTCAAAGACAGGGATATAGGATTCCGCAGCAAACCACTGGTATTTATCCACCAACATAGCGGTACTATCTAAACCACTTTCTATGTATTGGCGTTGGCTATGCACACGCAGCACTTGCTCGTAGGTCTTATCAGGCAGGATGAGTTGGCCCTGTGCATCCACCTCAATGGTGTTCATACCTGATAGGGTCATTGGTATGCGATGACCGTACTCACCTTTGGCTGCAAAGGTGGTGGCGAGGGTATCACCATAGCGCAATGGTAGGCGCAAGACCGCTTCGGGCTGGGTATATTGCACGAAGGTGGTAGGGTTTTCATACCCCGTGCGCCAGATAGTGTCGGCAGTGAGGGTGTAGTAGTAGCGTGTACGATGCTCGGTAGCGCACCATCGGTGCATATAGTTGCTATCGGGTATGGAATATGCTACGGTGTACTCCTCGTTGATTGGACTCAGCATACCAAAATCCCATGTCAGTTCCTTGCCATTGGCACCTGGGTCTTTGTATGCCACTTGCTGTTTGATATAAGTATTGTTGTCTTCTGCGTAAAGCATGGATACACAGAGAATAGCTGATAAAGCGAAAAATAGTTTTATTAGGTTCATAATTTTATTTATTTTTGAAGATATTTATGGAATCATTATACATTATTGTATTAAAACTATTTAATAATAACATATAATCCAGTTTCACAATCTTGAGTGAATAAATAGCCCTTATAAAATGCTTTTACCACCATATAATCATCCTCTTGTTGAGACATGTTAGGTATTTTCAATGCTCCAAATTTATTGATAAATTGCTCTACTTCATTATTATGAAGAACACTATCTACCCATGGAAACTCGGTTGCAATCATACTAGAAGCCATACTATTAAACACATCTGTACTTACATAAAATGTGTCGGCCGAAAGAATCATCTCTTTAATTCTAGCTTTATCTTGATAACCACATTCTCCTAAATAATAGTATGTATCATCTTTAGTACCAAGAGTTAACATATGATTATCTTCATGTGCTACTACACATGGTATCATACAATTATAAGAGTCGTATATTTTATCGAATGGTGCTGCTATCATATGCATAGACATTAATAACAACATAATATTACTTAAGATACTTTTCATCGATTATTATATTTTTAAATGTTTTTCTTAGAGGTTCATTCATCGCTACTCTAATTAGATTTTCGACTCTTATTGCATTCAATTCGCTAATTGGCACACCTTGAATGAGCGTTTTATTATCAAGTTGTCCTGCATTAGCATCCCACGCATGTTTAAGTTCGTGTACTAATCCTATTCTGGGAGGTCTTATATCCTCATTTACTGTCATCCAATTCCATGGATTATACTCAACAATTGTTCCTTGAGGAATATTATTTTTATTTTTGTATGTGTTTGTAGCAATTTGATTAAAACCCGTTGTTGGCTTTATGTAATGGAATAAAGAACTCTCTTCTAATTCATTAATCATTAAGGCAACATCTAAATGATCTTGTTCTAATAAAGATAAATTAGAATATACTTCTGCGATATAGTCATTATCCCCTAAATAGTCTTGTCCTGATATATATTCCACCTGACTTGTACTATCACCTATTATAATTTTCATTCCATCTGGATCTACAAACCTCATAGTATTATTCCCGCACCACGCATAAGGCGAGGTGGAATAATACTTCTCTGCCAATGGGTCTATGGTAGTTGTGCGACAGATTGCAGGATAATACCAACGCGCTTTGCTATCGTACTCATCCAAGCCATGCATCTCCACAAACTCCTTACCGTTGTATTTGTATGGTTGCTCTGATGGACTATATGCCTCTAACCAAGGCAATCCCGATGGATAATACTGCATGCGTTGGACACACTCTTTATACCCCGCTTCGGGATGTACATACGTCTCACGGATATTACCCAAAAGGTCTTTGATGTAGTAAAAATGATAGTGCTCCTCTGGTGTCAAATAGCGGATATATCCCTCTGGGTTATGCACAAATTCTATGCCAAATGGATAGTTGTTATTCACCGTATTTTTCATACGTGTAATTTAATTGGTTAGTAATGTTTTCAGCAACCCACTTTGTTGAATTGCGGTGCAAAGGTACTGCCTTTTCTGGGTGTATACAAAAAATCCTGCGCACAAAACAAAACTTGCAACCGCCTAATTACTAGGCGGTTGCAAGTTTACTCTGCGCACAAATGCTAAAAAGGTACTATTTTACTCAATCAGAGATAGCCAAATCTACCAAATAAACGTATAAATTGGCTGCTGTAGTATCCAATTTCTGGGCAGTACGTTGTTTGAAAGTACGAATACCCACTGCCGAATAAATCAAATATTCTGCTAACACTTTTGTACTAACATCGCGATAAAGCAGACAATAAACACACAAACGGATCTCTTTTTCCGACAAATTGCGTTCTGCCAACTTATCAAATAAGCATAAGAGTAATTGGTTTAACTCCGTTCGAAACTTTTGATAGTCATTCCATTTTTTATCAGGCATAGGATAGCGCGCACGCAATTGCTCGATGTGCATATTCAGGGCTTGCAATCGCTGTTGGCGTTGCTCTTCCAATGCTTGTTGGTGCGCTTCTTGCGCCATCTGAACCGCCTCTGCTTGCTCATCCACCTTTTTCTTAGCTCTTCGCCAATACAATAGCAAGGCTACAACAGCAGACAATCCGAACGCAATAGCCAAACTGTACAACAAGACGTACCATTTATAGGAATCGCAATATGCGAGATACTCCTCGAAGACTTTTATACCATCTAAAGAATCAATCTTTTTTCCTTCAGATTTACGGCGTTCATCCATACGCAAACTCGCTATGCTATCAGCCGCTAAGACATCACCTCTAAGAATAGCATATTTATGTAAAATATAATAGGCACTTACATTATTTCCTGGCACATCGTTATACTCATGTATTACCTTTTGAGCATAAAATGCGGCAGAATCCATATGTCCTAAATCGTAAAAAGCACCTGCTAATGTACTAACACGCCAGGAGTCATTTATTGGATTTTTCCGTAAATAATAAATAATTGAATCTGAAGAATGTGCATTCATTAAACGATAAAAATGGCATGCTCGAACATCATTTAAATAGTATTTATACTCATCATCTATTGTATATTTGGATGCTAATTGCCATAAACTATCCGCACAATTTGCACGATTGAGTGCATCCATACATACACTCATATCTAATAAACTATATGCATATCGCACATCATCATCTGCATTTTTAAATTCGTGGTGCGCACGTTCATAAAATAATAGTGACAAACTATCTTGGTTGTAGTTACCGCAAATTTGCCCCATACACGAATTTACTCTTCCACGGTAGATGGGATCATCAATCCGCAGCCAATCAGCAGCCACATAACACTCCGCAGCACGCGCCACTTGGCTATAGTCATCCTCTAGATTGCGTCCCATATAGTAGAACGCTTTTCCCAGGATACTACGCTGGAAAGTTCTACCTATCGGATTATTCAGCGCTTGGATTACATTGTGGAGTGCCACCGTATCATCATATATGACATGGTAATTTTGGTCAATGCTATCAGCCAACGCCACCACCTCTCGTGCATCATGCCAACGACACGAAGCAAAACCATATAATACAAGCAGCACGCATAGCAAACGGCAGACATGAAAGAGGATATGTTCGAAACAGGTTCTCATTTTTTTGCGATTCTACTGCAAAAGTACAAAAAAATTGTGAAACACACAAATATTTTCGTATTTTAACAAAAAAACTGCCTAACAGAGTTAGACAGTTTTTTGCATTGTTGAGCAGGTAATTACTTACGGATACCCAACTCTTTGATGATAGCACGATAACGCTCGATGTCTTTTGCCTTCAAGTAGTCGAGCAAACGACGACGCTTACCTACCAACATAGTCAAAGCGCGCTCAGTACCGAAGTCCTTGTGGTTCTTCTTGAGGTGCTCGGTGAGGTGGTTGATACGGAAAGTGAACAGAGCGATTTGGCTCTCTGCAGAACCAGTGTTCTTAGCGTCATTGCCATACTTAGCAAAGAGTTCTGCTTTTTTCTCAGATGTCAAATACATTGTGATTTGATATTTAATTAGTTAAACAATAATGACCTCGCATGATGCTATGATCCAAACGATGTCACATCTATAGTAATTATGAATTTTGAATTAAGAATTATGAACCCTTAGTCCAAAACTCGGTGCAAAATTACTGCTTTTTTCTAATATACGCAAATTTTGTGGTAAAAAAGTTGCAAAGTTTCAGTATTTTAAGTCTTTTTTCGAAGAATATCTACGATTATTGCTTGATTTGAAATGGGAAACTACCGATGAGTTCGCCATCTACAAAGAAGTCTGCTGTGTACCAACCTATCTGCAAAATCTCCTCCACGAGCCAATAGAGTGATCCTGAAATCTCTTCACCCGCATACTCGAAGTCTTTGGATACGGAATACGCAATTTCGCTATTCTCAAAGCGGAAAAAATCATGCACACTCTTCTGCATAACCTCTCCATCAGGACGAGTGATACGCATATAGAGCGTTTTCATGCCAGGCTTGTTGGTGATATTACGACCGATGGTGTAATCGAATTGCAGCTTTTGAATTTGGTTATAAATAGAAGTCTTGCGGTCGCGCTTATTGAGCAGAATCATCTGGAAGTGCGTAATCTCCAGCATCGAGGCACGGCTCACTACCTCTGCCAGTTGTGTGCGCTCCTCCTCCAACTGCTGTGCCTGACGAGCCACTTCTTGATACTGTTGCTTAACCTGTTTGTTCTCTGCCACCAATCGCTTGTTGGTACGATCGAGTGAGTCAATCTGATGTACATACCCCACCATCACCTGACGCACGGTAGCCAGCTCCTTCTTGAGTTCGGCGATACGGCGAGCGTTGGTCACCTTAGTAATACGCAACTCCTCACGCAAGTCCTGAACACGTTGTTGTTCCTTAGCCAGAAGTTCCACCAACGAATCGTTGTGAATATCTTGCGTTTGATAACCATCGAACTGGATAGCCAACTGCTCGTACTCGTCCTCCAGTTGCTCTTTCTCAAACTCCATGATTTCAACCATCTCCTTCATCTCGGTTTTCTGCTGGAGATTCATCCATACGAGTAACAGAGATACTATAGCAAGAGCTGCTACAAGAGAAATAAGAACTACCTTGGTCGTATTTTTCTTCGTTGAATTTTCGGTCATAATCTTATAATATATCTAAGAGATTTTCCATTTTGGTCGAGCGCGAGCCTTTGAGGAGGATATTTTTGCCTTTCAACGGATTCGCAACTAAATATTCATGCAATTGTTCTACAGTCTCAAACACGGGGTAAGGCGATGTAGTTTGTAGGTATTCTTCTCCTACGAGGAAGACCGTATCCGCTTTGCGCTCTGCCAACATATTGACGATATTCTGGTGCTCCAAGTGAGAGTATTCGCCGAGTTCACGCATAGCACCAAGAATGTATGTATCGCCCTTGAAGGCATTGATAGCTGCCTGCATGGATGTAGGATTGGCGTTATAGGCATCTACAATCAGTTGGTTGTTAGCCGTTTGCATGGATTGCGAGCGATTGTTGGTGGGCACATATTGGCGAATTGCCTCCAATGCCTGTTCAGGGGAGATGCCAAAATACTCTCCTACGCATATTGCTGCCGACACATTCTCTGCATTGTATTCCCCTACAAGATGCGTGCCAGAGGGCATGGTGCCCGTTGCGTAAGCAACAGAGCGGATATTGGACGCCGCTGAAGCGGCTATAGGATATGGGACGCCCTGCGGGCTATTGGACACTTCGCTATTGGTCATAGGCGATGAGGCAAGAGCATTCTCATGCATGCGCATGAGATAAGGGTTGTCGGCATTGCGGAAGATGGTGCCATTGTGAGCTACGAGATAGTCGTATAACTCTTGTTTGGTGCGCTGTACGCCTTCAAACGAGCCAAAACCCTCTAAGTGCGCACGACCGACGTTGGTGATGAGTCCATAGTTGGGTTCTGCGATGTCCACCAGTTCCTTGATGTCGCCAGGGTGCGAAGCTCCCATCTCCACAATTGCAAGCTCGTGCGCACGCGTGATTTGTAATAAGGTGAGAGGCACACCAATCTGGTTGTTGAGGTTGCCCTGCGTGTAATGGAGATTATATTTGGTTGAAAGAACGGTTGCCAACAGTTCTTTGGTGGTCGTCTTGCCATTCGTGCCTGTAATGCCGATGATAGGCAATGCGAGTTCACGACGCCAAGCGCGTGCAAGGTCTTGTAGAGCGAGTAAGGTATTAGGAACCAATAACGTACCATCTGGCAGGGCGTATTCTGGGTTGTCGATAACAGCCAACGAGGCACCGCTTTCGAGAGCTTGTTTGGCAAACTTATTACCATCAAAACGCTCGCCATGCAACGCAAAGAACACGCAACCTGCGGGCAGATTACGTGTATCTGTACTCACGCAAAGCGAATCTTTATCCTTTATTAGAAAATCCCAATTCATTGCTACATATCATTTCGCGGTGCAAAGTTACTATTTTTTTCCGAGATGTACAAGTTTTGGAGTATATAAAATTTTCTATGTGTATGTAAATAACGAGGGTGTGCCCCATGACACACCCTCTCGTGATGAAAAACAAGTCCTACATTATCAAATTGACATCTTGATAAGAGGTTTATTATCGCTTATTGCAACTTAAACGAAATTGGCAAAGCGAATTTTACGCGAACTGAATCACCATTTTGCATACCCGCAGTCCATTTGGGCATATTCAAAATGACACGCAATGCTTCTGTATCCAAAAGTGCGTAGCCACTACTCTGTATTATCTTTGCTTCGTTAATAGAACCATCTTTTTCTACGATAAATTGGCAAACAGCAACTCCTTCCCATTGGTTGTTTTTTGCTTTTGATGGATACTGGATATTTTCACCCAAATACTTCATTAACTCACCCATTCCGCCTGGGAACTCTGGCATCTGTTCTGCTACAGGCAATGCTTCCTCAAGTGGTTCTGTGGCAATATCATCTGCCTCATTTACTACAGTTTCTTCAATTACGGGAATCTCCTCCGTTTGAGTAATCTGTTGATTCTCTGCTTTTTTTGTACATGCCACGCATGCGATGGCTGCCATAAGGATTAATGCTAACTTTTTCATAATTCTTTATCTTTTGGGTTAATAACTATTTCAAATTGAGGCAGTTCGATAGCTGATGCAAAGTCTGTATAACAGAACTCTGGCAACTCTACCACTTGTTTGATTGTCTTGTTTTTTTTTTCTTCAGTTTGTACTGTCATCGGGTCATTGAAGTTGGTGTTGAGTTGTATGCCCAAGCCTATGAGAATACCAACCATAGCCGCAGCAGGCGTTGTAATCCACAGAAGCGAGCGCTCGCGTCTTCTCGGATTGATAATGGGGCGTGTTTGTTTGAGAGTTTCGGCATATCTGTGCTTACCGAAAGCTGATAATTGTGATTCAAAATTACGCATAGTCTTCTAATTTTTTTCGTAGTTTTAGGATTAGTGTATGAAGGCGCGATTTTACAGTCCCGTCGGGAATACTGAATATCGCTGCAATCTCTTTAATGGATAGTTCATCCGTGAAACGGAGATCAAATAGCAATTGTTCTGGAGCGGAGAGTTGGTTGAGTTCGTGAGTCAGTGCCTCAAATAGTCGCTCGTTGTCTATTTGCAATGCAGTGTCGTCTTCTTGGGCTTCTTCTGCAGTAGCAACTACTTCTGCTGCATAAAGCGCTTGATAATCAATGTCTCGGTAGGTATTGCGCAGCAGGTTGAATGCAATTGTGAATAGCCATGGGCGAAACTTCTGAGGGAGTTGATATTGTGCACTTGCGTTCCATAGTTGCAAAAAGAGGTCTTGGGTAAGGTCTTCTGTTAGC
>JAZNPR010000083.1:0-28051 GCA_045589755.1 Paludibacteraceae bacterium | reverse complement strand
ATACTACACTACGCAACGCTTCTGCCATTGTGGCTCAGTTGGTAGAGCAACGCATTCGTAATGCGTGGGTCGCCGGTTCGAGTCCGGCCAGTGGCTCAAAATAAGAAGGAGAGGAATGATTCCTCTCCTTCTTATTTTTATTTTGCCACCTATTTTTTGAGCCTAAGCCTACTTCCCCACAAACGCTCTCTCCAAGCTCTGCGAAATGTTAATCATGAAGTCGCCCATGTGCTCAAGCTCGTTGATAATGTCGATGTAATACACGCTCGTTTGATAGTTCTTTTGGTTATCCTCAAGCGCCTCTATCTCTGCCTCGCGCAACTCATTACGCAGCACATTAATCTGCTCCTCAGCATCATACGCGTTCTTGATAGTCGTCAATCTACCCTCGTGCGCAGCAGTCAGGTTGGCAATCATCACCTCGTACGCGCTATCCACTTTTGCTATCATCAAGTTAATCTTCTCGATAGTCGCTGTATCAAAACTCTTCTTGTGTTCATTCCTGCGGCTAAGCATACGACTAATAGCCTCGCCCGAATCGCCCAGCGACTCCAACTCACCGATAATCTTATACATTGCCTTGATTTTCATAGAGGTTGCCTCACTAATATCGCCTGCGGATACACCGTTAAGGAAGGCGGCTATCTCGTACTCAATACGGTCACTTATCTCCTCGTACTTCACCAGTTTCTCGCGGAACTCATCAAAATGCTTTGCATCGGCTGCAATCGCTTGCTTGGCATAGCCCAATCCGTTGCGAGAGATCTCTGCAAAGTGAATAATCTCATCAAACGCCTGCTCTGCAGCCAACTCTGGCGTAGCCAATGGGCCAGCAGAGATATATTTGAGGCGGAATGGCTCTGCTTCTTGGTTCTTTGGTTTGATAATCCACACCACAGCTTTCTCAATCAGTTTTACGAACCAAATCAACAACAGGGTATTGATGGTGTTGAACAGCGTGTGCAACATACTCAGTCCGTACAACGCTGCTGTGCTGGTATCTACACTACCCTCAACAACCGCAAAGCCATCTGCCGCTGGGTTTGGCAAACCAAACAACTCAATAATCTTACCCACCAAGGCGGTAAATGGCTGGAACAATATCAGCGCCCAAATCACGCCAAACACGTTGAAGATCGTGTGTGACATTGCCGCGCGTTTCGCTTGTGTATTACCCACCGATGCCGCGATATTCGCTGTGATGGTCGTACCGATATTTTCGCCCAACACCATCGCGCAAGCCATATGGAAAGGAATCCATCCCATGCTGAGCATAATGAGCGTAATCGCCATCGTAGCTGAAGATGATTGCAGCACCAATGTCAATACCGTACCGAATGCCAAGAACAGCAGTACCGAACCAAAGCCGTGGCTTGCCCATGTGGTCACAAACTCCAACACTTGTGGGGTCTCACGCAAGTCAGGTACGGAATTCTTCATGAATGACAAACCGAGGAACAAAAGCGAGAAACCTACAATCAACTCGCCAATGTTTTGATATTGGTTCTTCTTAGAGTTCGAGAACAGGAAACCGAGCAACATCATAGGCACCGCCAAGAGCGAGATATCGGCTTTGAATCCCAAGAAGGCCACCATCCATGCGGTAACAGTCGTACCGATGTTCGCACCCATGATCACGCTGATGGCTTGGCTCAGGGTCAAAAGACCAGCATTCACGAAGCTCACCACCATAACCGTGGTCGCGGATGAGGATTGAATAACGGTTGTGACGCCAAGACCAGTCAGCACACCTTTGGCAGGGTTGGAAGTCATGGCAGACAGGAAACTACGCAGTTTATCGCCTGCGGCTTTTTGAAGTCCAGAGGACATAAGATTCATTCCATAGAGGAACATTCCGAGCGCTCCAAGGAGCGTAAAGATTTGTAAAATTCCCATAAATTATATAGTATTGTTTAAAATTGTTCTTTCAAATCCTGTGCAAAAGTACTGCTATATTGTTATATAGGTGTGAAGAAAATATTAAGAATTTGTTAAATATTATTATGGGTGCTCCTCAGCAAATCCGACACCAACATCTCCAAATCCTGCTGATAGTCCTTTTTCCAAGCGCTACGGATGGTGAGCATAGGAGTGAGTATCTCGATGTTCTTCATCTGCTCCAGCATGCTGCATATCGTTTTGCCTGCCGTAGGTGCCCAGGTGCCGTTTTCTACCACGCCTACCCTACGCGACTGGTAGCCCTTGATGCCCAACTTATACAAAAACGCATGCATGGGCGGAAAGACTCCGCCATCATAACTCGCCGCACACAGCACCATCTTTCCATAACGAAAAGCCTGACTAACCGCCTCCGATATATCCGAACGGCATAAGTCTATCTCCTTGACCTCCACACCCTTACTACGCAATTGTTCTGCGATACAATGCGCCACCGCTGACGTATTGCCATAGATAGAAGCATGTGCTACCAGCACGCCATCCGTCTCCACTTCGTATCGGCTCCAAATGTCATACAAGTGCAATGCCTCTGCGACCTCGCTGCCCTCTAACACACAGCCATGCAAGGGGGCGATGCACTTAATATCAAATGCTTGTATCTTCGCCAAAGCCGTCGCTACTTGTGTGCCATACTTGCCGCATATATTGATATAATACCTGCGTGCCTCATCTATCCAATGTGCCGAAAACGACGAATACACCCCAAACGAACCAAACGCATCGGCAGAGAAGAGCGTCTTCTCTTCGGGCAGATAGGTCATCAGCACATCGGGCCAATGCACCATAGGTGCACTAATGAAGTGCAAAGTCAGTCCGTCTAAGTCCAACGAATCGCCATGCTTCACCATGAGAGTATGAGCAGGTTGATAGCCAAACTGCTCCAAGAACTGAAGCGCCGCGCGACTGGCAATAACAGTGGCATGGGGATATTTCTCCAAGAACGCCCCTATCGAACCGCTATGATCGGGTTCGGTGTGCTGAATGATGAGATAATCGGGCGTGCGATGGGACTGTTCAATCTTCTGGAGCCATTCAGAAGTCTTGCGTTTGTCCACGCTGTCCATCACAGCAACTCGCTCACCCAGAAGCAAATAACTATTGTAGCACATGCCGTTAGGCAGTGGGTACTGACTCTCAAAGAGGTCTAAGGTCGCATCATCGCAACCGATGTATTGAATTTTATTGCTCAGCATATTTGTAAGATTAAATTCCATTTCCACTAATCAAATACCAAGTATAGACCGCAAAAGCGATCACCATCAACGCGCCACCTACTCTGCCGATCTTTTTGTTGAAGCCAAAGAGCATCGGTACAATAGCTGCACCAATCATCACTCCATAATCCACCACCGTGATACCTGCCGAAGTCAATGGCATCACCTGTGAACTCAAGCCCAAAATCAATAGGATATTAAAGATATTCGAGCCCACGATATTACCCAACGCCAATTGCGTATTCTTCTTAAACGCAGCCACCACCGAAGCAGCCAACTCTGGCAACGAAGTGCCACAAGCAATCAGCGTGAGCGAGATAATCGCATCGCTAACGCCCCACGACTTAGCAATACTTACCGCATCATCTACAAACATATCGCAACTCACAATCAACACCCCCAGACCCACAACCACTTTTACAATGGCTAACCACAACGGCGTAGGTTTTTCTGTAGGCATATCTTCGCTTGCTTCCGTAAGTCCATTCTTCTTGTCACGAGTGAAAGAGTACCACATATAACCCGCGAAAAGCAACAACAATATGATACCATCCACACGACTGATTACGGCTGGAGTACCATCAAAAAAGTTGAGTGCCAACAAGGTCAGCAATATAGAAATACCAATACAAAATGGTATTTCAAAGGTCATATTCTTCTTGTCAATTGCGATTGGAAAGCATATTGCTGTTACTCCCAGAATGCCCAGTACATTGAATATATTAGAGCCCACCACATTGCCAATCGCCACATCGGCGTTGCCCTTCAGTGCGCCAAAGAAACTAACTACCAACTCAGGCACACTGGTACCAATACCCACGATAGCAGCACCAATCACAAAATCTGACACTTTGTAGCGGCGTGCCACAGACACAGCCCCTGCTACCAACAAATCAGCACCAAACACGATGCCTACTAAAGTCACAATCAAAATAATATATTCCATAATTAATTAGTTTTAAGACCGCTCATTGCATTCGCTGTAGTCTACAGACGCTTAGCGCCAATCTATAATCCGAAAGGCAACCTACCATCCATTCAACAATTCTCGTGCAAAAGTAGCACAATATTATTATAGAAGTATGAAGATTTTGTTAAGAAATTATTAAATTCTGCCAATATAATTGCACATCCGCAAATTTTGTTGTACCTTTGCAGCATTAAATGGATTTGTAGTGAGAGACTTGCGCTATATATTGCTCGTATTGATAATCGGACTATGTGCTTCTGTGCATATGTCCGACCTTTCTGCTCAAGATACAGCATCTTGTCCATCAGCGAGTGCAAGCGCAGCGCCTTCCGTATTAAATGATATATCAGAGGACTACGCCAAACGTCTTCAACAACAATACGATTGGACCGATGCCCTCACTTCGTGTCAAATCGGCACACGCAGCGAAGATAATCGCTTGCGCACTCGCCGTCAGGAGCGTGTTTCTACATCGTGGCAACTGCGTACCAACACGCAGCAATTGTGTGCAGCATTGCGCTACCATGCAAATAGTATTTCTCACAATATCAATCGTATAGTGGCACTATCATGCACAACGCCACTTAGTTTACCTACAGAACATATCTCTTTCCCATTCCATAGTTTTTGGTAGTACTTGGACTTATTAAAACGTCAATTAAGGAAGTATATACAAGTTGACCTCACAAGTTCAGACAACAGGAGCTACTTTAATCCAACAACATCAACAACATTCCGCTCGAATCGTACGGCGAAGCGATCGTTCGACCAAAGGGAGATAAGAACTCCCTCGAGCGGCAAGTAAAACAATGTGTGGTGCCAACAGGTATATATATCGAAAAAGTAAGTTATTAACTATCAAGATATTAAACAACCATGGATGATATAACAATGATTCTGCTTGCTTTAGGCATGGTAGCAGTCTTTATGGGTCCTTTCTTTGTAATTAGCGCCATAAAAGACCGCAAAGAAGCCAAGCAAAAGCAAGAAGAAAACGAAGAGAAATAATTTCTATGGGTGCATCCAACGGGCGCACCTAATTTTTAACAATTATATTAAGAAATCATTAAAATATACCTTTTTGGTTGGTCAAGTGAATTATTTTTACTAACTTTGCAGGCAAAATCTTACCAACATGGCAAAACAACGCATACTGATAGTAGATGACGAAGAGGATATTTGCATGATCCTCTCCTATTCGTTGCAGAAAGCAGGCTACGAAGTGCTTGTGGCACACAGCGCAGAAGAAGCACTAGAACTACTCCAATCGCCTAATAGCCTTATCGCCTCATCGCCTATTGATCTAATTCTATTGGATATCATGATGGGCGAGATGTCGGGGTTGGAGATGGCGGAAAAACTTCGTTCGGATATAAGACGCTCGCATAGCGAGCTATTGGACGCTTCGCTATTGGGTATGGGGATGCCGCCGATAATATTCTTGACAGCGTTGAGCGATGAAGATACTGTGCTACAAGGATTTAAGTTGGGGGCAGATGACTATATCAGCAAGCCATTTCGTATTGCAGAAGTGTTGGCACGCGTGGCGGCGGTGCTGCGAAGGACGGAGACGAAGAGGCTACCAGGCGATGAGGCGATGAGGCAAGAAGGCGAGAATTGCATCGTTTTCGAGGGGATTGTGGTGAATAAAGCGGATATGTCACTCATGGTGGATGGCGAAAACGTGAAAACTACGCGCAAAGAGATTGAACTACTCTGCTACCTGCTCACCCATCGCGGACAAATCCTATCACGCGAACATCTATTGAAGAATGTGTGGGATAGCAATGGATTTATATTAGAACGCACCGTAGATGTGCATATTACCCACCTGCGCAAGAAACTGGGGCAGTACGGAAAGCGGATTGTGACTAAGTCGGGGTATGGGTATATGTTTAGTGTTTAGAGACGGCGCGAAGCGCCTACTGTTTAGAGTTTAGAGGCGATGAATGTTTGGATAATAATAGGAATAGGGATTGTGGCGATTGTGGGTGTGTGTTATGCTATCTACAAGCGCAAAATCAACCATGCTCGTGAGCAGCAACGATTGACGCTCACGCAGAATATCAGTCACGAATTGAAGACCCCTGTGGCAAGTATTCGTGGGGCATTGGAGACTATCCTCATGCACCCCGATATGGACGAGGAACAACGCCGTCAGTTTATTGAGCGGGCTTATCAGCAGTCAGGGAGACTGGCGAACCTCGTGGAAGATATCTCTACCATCAACAAGCTGGATACCCAAACCGATTTCTACACTCGTTTGCAACTGGATTTGCATACAGTAGTAGAAAATGTGGTGCAAGACCTATCATTGCGCGCCACACAAGCGGGAGCGACCATCACACACAATATCCCTAAGCACTTGATTATCACGGGCAACTACACACTACTCTACTCCATTTTCCACAATATCGTGGACAACGCCATCAACTATGTAGAGAAAGCACAAATCAACATACAACTAACCAACCAAGACCCATCGAATCTATATTTCAGTATTACCGACAATGGTCAAGGTGTACCACCAGAGGCACTTGCACATATCTTTGAGCGTTTCTATCGTGTGGACAAAGGTCGCAGCCGCAAAGTAGGCGGTACGGGATTGGGATTATCTATTGTAAAACACGCTATCATTTTCCACGAAGGAACAATTATCGCACTTAATCGCAGCGAAGGAGGTTTGGAATTCCAATTCTCTCTTAAAAGGCGTTCGAAATAGCATATTGTATTCTTAATAATACAATTTTACAAAAAAATGGAACACTTTTTCACACAACTATAGGAAGTTCCATTTTTTTTTTGTATCTTTGCAGCGTAATTTGGATAATATGCTTTTTAAAACTCATTAAAACTTTTTAAATATACAACAATTATGACAATGACAAAGAGTCCTTTGCAAATCGCACGTGCTGCGTATCAACCTAAGATGCCAGTAGCTTTGCAAGGAAATGTAAGCCTCAAAGAAGGCGCAAAAACGCAATCCGTAGCAGATCAAGAGGAGATTCAAAAGCTCTTCCCTAACACCTACGGTATGCCTGTTATTGAGTTTGAACCTGCTGCTGAGGCAGTGGAGGTAGCTCCATTCAACGTGGGCGTTATCCTCTCTGGTGGTCAAGCTCCTGGTGGTCACAACGTTATCTGCGGTCTGTTTGACGCTCTCAAGCGCATCAACCCAGCAAACAAACTCTATGGTTTCCTGGGTGGACCAAGCGGTTTGGTAGATGGCAAGTATGCTGAACTCACCGCTGACGTCATCGATGAGTATCGCAACACAGGTGGTTTTGATATCATTGGCTCAGGTCGTACCAAATTAGAAGAGACATGGCAATTTGATAATGGTATCAAAGTTTGCAACGAGTTAGGTATCAAAGCTATCGTAATCATCGGTGGTGACGACAGCAACACCAACGCGTGCGTGCTCGCTGAGTACTATCTCCAAAAGAACTGCGGTATCCAAGTCATTGGTTGCCCAAAGACTATCGATGGTGACCTCAAAAACGAGATGATCGAGACTTCATTCGGTTTCGATACCGCATGTAAGACTTTCGCTGAGCTCATCGGTAACATCCAACGCGATGCTAACTCGGCTAAGAAATACTGGCACTTCATCCGCCTTATGGGTCGCAGCGCCAGCCACATCGCACTGGAGTGCGCATTGCAAGCACAACCAAACGTGTGCCTCATCTCTGAGGAAGTAGAGGCAAAGAACATGACCCTCAACGAGGTAGTAGAGCAAATCGTAGAGGTAATCGTGGCTCGCGCTAATGCAGGTTTGAACTTCGGTACCATCCTCATTCCAGAGGGATTGATTGAGTTTATCCCAGCTATGCGTGTCTTGATCCAAGAGCTCAACGACATGTTGGCTGAGAACGAGGAGTTTGCTGCTCTTGAGGGCGACGATGCTAAGCGCGAGTATGTGAAGTCAATGCTCAGCCCTGCTTCATGCGAACTCTATCGCAGCCTGCCAAAGGGTATTGCTAAACAATTAACTCTCGATCGTGATCCTCACGGCAATGTGATGGTTAGCCAAATCGAGACCGAGAAACTGCTCATTGAGATGGTACAAAAGCGTCTTGCTCAACTCAAAGCCGCTGGTACATACAAAGGCAAATTCTCTGCGCTGAATCACTTCTTCGGTTACGAAGGTCGTTGTGCTATTCCTTCAAACTTCGATGCAGACTACTGCTACAGCCTCGGTAACACCGCTGCTCACCTCATCGCAGCTGGCAAAACGGGCTACATGGCACTCGTGAAGAATCTCACCAAACCTGCATGCGAGTGGGCAGCTGGTGGTGTGCCTGTGACCATGATGATGAACATGGAGCGTCGCCACGGTAAGATGAAACCAGTGATTCAAAAGGCATTGGTGGACCTCAACGGCGAGCCATTCAAGTACTTGGCTGCTCACCGTGCAGACTGGGCTGACCCACAACTCAGCTACATCTACCCAGGTCCTATCCAATACTACGGACCAGCAGAGGTTTGCGATCAACCTACCCGCACACTCATGCTTGAGCAAGGAGGTAAATAATACGATGCAAATGCGCAGTATTTTAATGATAATAGTAGTGCTGTTTTCGAGTGCTTGCTTTGCGCAAGACTCGGAGCAGCAGCTCTATTATGCTTATCTCGATGCAGAGATGGATATTTGGGCACGCCATATTGATTCAACAGATTGGAATAGTTTGTCAATTGCTGAACAAACAGTATTGCTGAATTATGAGTATGGATATGCAGCGCATGCTATTGGTGCCAAACTGGAAGATGCAGCTTATCGATTAGAGCAATTTGCTAAGCATTTAGAAGCTCACCGCGCCCATTTGGATTCTGGAATTTATTATTGCTACAAGACGGGCGTTTGCAGCTTTCGTTTGTCATTCGAACGACGCCAAATAGCCAAGCAAATCAAAGGCATATATGAGAATATCAAACGTGCAATGGCAATAAGTCCTAACGATCCATTTGTATTGACTATGCAAGGTAATGTAGAATTTTTTAATCCTATTTTTGGCAGCAAACAAAAAGCACTTATGTACTACCAAAAAGCGGATAGTATCTACAACACACATGCTGACCAATACAATTATCCACGTTGGAACATACGTGCCATGCAAATGCCATTATTGCAAAGCATGGGATATGTACGAAGCAAGGAAGAAGTACTCCAAAAATGCAACGAGATATTAACTCAGGAACCAAAATTCTCATACATAACGGGCACTTTCTTACCTGCATATCTCAAAGAGAAAGAGAAGGAGAAAGAGAAAAAGAAATAATATCTTGTGAATAAATCATTATGCGACTGATTAAGAATCCGTGGATAGGTGCTGAGGGATATCATTGCTTCGGTTGTTGTCCAGATAATCCGCTTGGATTACAGATGAAGTTTTATGAAGAGGGAGATGATGTAGTATGCCTATGGCATCCTTCATCACGTTATCAATCGTGGGATAACACATTACATGGTGGAGTGCAATCTGTGCTGTTGGATGAGATTTGTGGCTGGGTAGTATTTCATAAATTGCAAGCATCGGGAGTAACGGCGAAAATGGAAACACGTTTTCGCAAACCAGTAGCGATACGCCAGAAATGTGTGGAATTGCGTGCACGCCTGCGCGAAATGAGGCGTAATATTGCCATTGTAGATGGAGAAATTAGAAGTGCAGAAGGGGAAATATTAGTGGAATGTACATGCACATATTTTACTTTTGATGCGGCACATGCACCAGAGCATGTTCCATTTAGAGCAACAGAAGTAATCGGGGAAGAAGTAACAAGGGAGGAAGTATTAGCTAGTTTAGGAGTTTAGTAGATTTCTAAATTCTTACTTGAAAATTCAAAATTATTATGAAACACCATTTTTTACATTATATGGATCAAGTGATCCATAATCGTTGGCGCGATGTCGCCTTTGTGGATTACGGAGAGAAGAAACAATACACCCACGGCGAAGTAGCACAACAAGTGCGCCGCTTTCACAAGCTCTTCCGCCTTATGGGCATTCAACCCGGCGATAAGATTGCCATTGCCAGCCGCAACTGCTCCAACTGGGTAGTCAGCTACATGGCCATCATGTCATACAAAGCAGTGGCAGTGACCCTCTTGCAGGACTTCAAAGCCGAAGACTTGGCACGCCTCATTGAGCATTCCGATTCGAAGATGCTCATCGTAGGTCCCTATGTATGGCGTGAATTGCAACACCAACAGTTGCCCGAACTGCAAGCCATCATGTCCATGGACGACTTCTCTTTCATTCATCTGGCAGAGCCATACAAAGGCAATGTAGAGCATGTAATGAGTGAGCCTTCCACTCTCACCGAGAACACATTCTTCTCGCTCGTTCAAGACGGCGAGATTGATCTTGACTCACTGGCCCTCATCAACTACACTTCTGGTTCCACAGGTTCTCCTAAAGGCGTAATGATTAGCCACCGCTCACTCAGCAACAACACTGAGAACGGTCAGCATATCCTCCCCGTGGAACCTGGACAACGCGTGGTCAGCATGCTTCCATTGGCACATATGTTCGGACAGTTGGCAGACTTCCTCTATCCATTCAGTGCGGGTGCTACCATCTATTACCTAACTAAAGCGCCTACCCCAAGCATTCTGCTCAAAGCGATGGCAGATGTCCAACCCTATTTGGTGGCTACCGTTCCTTTAGTGATTGAGAAAATCCACAAGAAAAAACTCGATCCGCTATTGTCCAAACCTGTGCTCAAATTCTTCTGGCACACTCCAGGTATCATGAATATTATCCGCGGACATGTCAAGAAATCTTTGGTCAAAGCCTTTGGTGGACAAGTGCGCTATTTCCTATGCGGTGGCGCAGCGATGAATCCAATCGTAGAGAAATGCTTGATGGATGTCAATTTCCCATTATCTATCGGCTTTGGTATGACAGAGTGTGGACCACTGGTTAGTGGTTTGCCACCTAAATACTTCAAACGCCGTAGTTGCGGTGCACCTGTACCAGGCATGGAGGCAAAGATTGACAATCCTAACGAAAAAGGTGAAGGCGAGATTCTGGTTCGCGGCGAAAATGTGATGATGGGTTACTACAAGAACGAAGAAGCTACCAAAGCCGCCTTTACCGAAGATGGTTGGTTGCGCACTGGCGACCTCGGCTATATGGATAAGAAGCAGAACATCTTTATCCGCGGTCGTATCAAGAGCATGTTCCTCGGCGCCAGCGGACAGAATATCTACCCAGAGGAGATTGAGGATAAGCTCAATAACCAGCAGGGTGTTGCTGAGTCAATTGTCGTAGAGCGCGAGGGCAAACTCATCGGTCTGGTCTTCCCTGATGAAGAAGCCACCAAAGATTTCTCACTCGCTGAAGTAGAACGCATGATGAAAGAGAACCTCAAGAAGCTCAACGACTTGCTCCCTTCCTACTCGCGCGTACACGATATAGAGGTAAAGCAAGAGCCATTCGAGAAAACACCAAAGAAGAGCATCAAGCGATTCTTGTATAAGTAAGGTGTTGCAGCAAGCTGCAAGTTTAGAGAACGGCTACGCCTACAGTTTAGAGTTTAAAGGCTCGGTATATATAAAAGACGAGGAGCAAATCCTCGTCTTTTATTATCTTTGCCACCCTCCCCCTTTTAGGGGGGAGTTGGAGGGGGCTACTTACTTGCGTGGAGCAGGCACGTATGTTGGATAGAACACTTGTTGCAAGCTATCCACCAAGTTGTGATGGTTCTTCAGCAATACATTCGATGGGAAATAGCACTCGCCTGTGATACCTGGAATAGTGCGGTTAAGGCGAAGCTGACGGCAAATCTCGTTGCCTTCGTTCCATGCTGCTGCCGCTTTAGGGTTGCCCATATGGTATGGAGCCATACCGATATACACACGGCATTTGTCGGTAGCATGTTGCGCCCACCAATATGCAAGCGTTTTGTAATCAGCCACTTTCTTGCCAATCTCCCAATAGAGTTGAGGTACTACATAGTCAATCCAACCTTTCTCCATCCAGAGGAGGATGTCTGCATAGAGTTGGTCGTAGTTCTGGAGTCCATTGGTCTCACTACCGCGTGGGTCATTCACCTTGTTGCGCCAAATACCAAATGGAGAGATACCAAATTGTACATGAGGCTTGATGCTCATAATGGTGTTGTGTACTTGCTCTATCGCCAAGTTCACATTATCACGGCGCCAGTCGCCTACATTATCAAAGCCGCGTGGGTCAGCCGCAAACGCCTCAGCATCAGGAAATTCTTGACCAGACACTGGATAAGGATAGAAGTAGTCGTCCATATGAATCGCCTCTATGTCGTAACGGGTCACGAGGTCAGCCACCACTTTGCAAAGGAAGTCGCGTGTCTCTTGCAAGTGTGGCGCGAAGTACCATTGTGTACCATACTTCAAGAACCACTCAGGATGCTTGTGATAGATGTGATTAGGAGCAAGACTTTCTATTTTACTACCGCCACCTGTCACGCGATAAGGGTTAATCCACACATGCACATCTATACCGCGCTTATGTGCCTCCGCGCATACGAACTCCAATGGGTCGTAGGTGGCTGCTTCGCCTTGCTTGCCAGTCAGCCAATGGCTCCATGGCTCCAGTTCGGATTGGTACAACGCATCCGCTGTAGGACGAACTTGAAAAACGATAGCATTGAGGTTCATCTTTTGAAACTCGTCCAACATGGCAATCATATCCGTCTTTTGCTGCTCATAGTTGCCGATAGCCGCTTTGGTAGGGAAATCGATGTTAGCTACTGTGCTCACCCATGTGGCACGAAAATAAGGCTCTGCTGCGCTGCATAGCGCTACGGTCATCACAAATAGTGATGTCAATAGGGTCTTTTTCATGGTTTTTATCATTTAATTCGTTATTTTTATCTCGACATTGTCTCGAAGGATTATTTCAAAATTTGTTATTTAACATTATTTTGCTGCAAAGGTACACAAAAAAACGCATATCTGCAAGAGAAATGCATGTTTTTGTGTTTAGAAATGTAAATACGGATTCTCTTTCCCAGTTTTTGATGGGCAAAAATTGGTTAGCGGTATCTTCGCTTACCACTCGGTTACCACTCTGATGTTCACGAGTGGCGGTTGGGCAAGATTCATATTTCCCGTTTTCACTTTTTATTTTCTAAAGGAATAAATGTAGAAGAAAAGCAAAAGACGCCTATCCGAAGTCATCGAATAAGCGCCTTTGGCATTGATAGAATAGGCTATTTAACCTAAACAATTATTTCTTTTCAGAGTAATTGTTGATTGTAACGTTATTCTCTTTTGATTGTTTGAGTGTTGGAAGTACACTTGGATTATTGAGAATAACATGCTTTTCTATGTTCTCCATATCCACATCCTTGAGTTGTTGAATATCCTGAATAGCAGGACGAGGATTCACATATTTCCCAGCAAAACCAACAACAGAAACTTTAACCTGTTTAGTGCGAGAGTTGTATTCGGTTTTAAAGATAGGGTCAACTATAATATCTATTTTATTTTGAATGGTAGCATTATACAAAGCTTCATCTTTTGCGTTCTTTTCGTTAAGACACCAGCCAGATTCTGCTGTAACACGATGTTGGAAATCCACATCAATATCTACTAATGTAGTAGTAGCTTGTAATTGGACACTATTGATTTTCTCGCTACGACTAGTATAAGTATAAAATGATGTACTTTTGCAAGATGCACATGATAAGATAATTACTACGCTTATTAAAGCAATTTTTGAAATAGTTTTCATTGTTGTAAAAATAAATGAGTTAATGATTTAAAAGTTTAGAGCAAAACCTACTCCTGTTGGAGCTACTTGATAATTGAATGTAAGTGGTTCTCCTTTAGCGCGTTTGATGTCTTTCTTTCCTACGCACCAACAAGGAATACCAATGATTTCAAATGCAGCACCAATAGGAGCCATACAAATACCTGCGAGTAGTGCATCATCATCGCCTTCGACGGCATCATAAACGATACAAGCCACTCCAGCCAATAATGTTGGTGTTCCCATGCCTACAAATACTTTACCTGCGTTCATTTTTTGTTTTCCAACATAATTGAAATAGGTGCTTGGGTAGAAGGTCTTGAGATCCTGACTTGTGGGCTTTACTATTAGACTTTTACTTTCTTCCTCTTTAGCGGAAGTTGGAGTGCTAGGAGCAGTTGATATGGGTAGGGAAGTCTGTGTAAAAGACATTGGTGCAAAATGCCTTTCCGTTCCATTCAAAATAACGCTACCTTGGACGCTATTATCTTCTGGTTGTGCATATGGTTGATAATTAGGATCAGTAAGTAATTTATACTTTTCAATGGTTTCCATATCAACCTCTTTCAGTTGTTGAATCATTTCTTCATTACTGATAGCTTTTTTATACATACCTGCATAACCTAAAAGTTCTGCTTTGTATGCAAAGTGCCAGGGTGCTCCATCTGCTCTTGAAAAAATAGGAGAAATGGTGTATTTCCAAATAGGATCAACCACTACATCAATTTGATTTTCTCTAATAGCCATGTGTTCTGCTTCCTCACGAGCGGCACTTTTGGTTGCCTGCCAATTAGATGTAGCATGAATACGGCGAGAAAAATCTACATCTATTTTTGCGATTTTATCTTCTCCTATCAAGTCCCCTCCACGTATGTATTGCGCCCGCGAAGAATGTTCTGTGGCAACATCCAAAGTGCCACAACTTGAGAAAAGGCCAATCAACAAAAATAGTCCAAAAAATAATTTTTTCTTCATATGATTTTGTTGTATTGTGGGAAGTTGGCTCCAAACCACCCGTGAATAAATAAAGAAAGCGTGGAACCTTACCTTTGCTTATTCTCTGCAATGAGGTACTGGAAAACCCTGTAACAAGAATAAACAATGAATGCCCACGCTGATATGCTAATCGTTGTGAGCACAACGAAAAATACATACCAAGGGGCATTTATCGCTCTCTTGCTTTGGGTTACGAAAGTTTCCAGTTTCCATTGCACCAAAACAAGCGCCAATAAACGCCTTTTATTATGTCTGCTACCCTCCGCCTATGATGTCAGACATCCTCAGCGCAGGTTCACGGTGCAAAGGTAGTGAATTATTTCGAATTGAGCAAGAAAAATCGCTTTTGATAGCGATTTTTTGTTTGGAGGATTGGCAACTATTTCAGGAACGCAGTCAACTTTTTTAGGAATGTAGTCAACTTTTTTAGGCGGCAATCTTAACAAATAGCACTTTTTAGTTTCGGGGAGTTGAGTCGGAGTTCTCTCGGAGTTCTCTCGGTCGTCGGTCGGTAAAATTAGGCAAGGTATAAGAGAGGTAAAAGAGAGTGCAATCTTAATAAAAAGCACTTTTTTCGGCTCCATTCCTTTTCTAAATCACTCTCAGGAATCATACAAAAATACCCGTATTTAGCAAAATATTCGATTTTATTTGCATATATCCAAACTTTTTCGTAATTTTGCACCCAATTATGGAATATTGTGCAAATTAACTAATCAACTAATAAACTAATCAACTAATAAACTAAAATTATGATTTACAGCAAAGAGGTACAGGAAATGTGCCAAGTAGCTAAAGGACCTAACCACGGTCCAGCTCCAATCCCAGAAGAGGGTAAGTGGGTGAAAGCCAAAGAGATCGCTGACATCTCTGGTATGACTCACGGTATCGGTTGGTGCGCTCCACAACAAGGTGCGTGCAAACTTAGTTTGAATGTAAAGAACGGTATCATCGAAGAGGCATTGGTGGAGACCATCGGTTGCTCTGGTATGACTCACTCTGCTGCTATGGCAAGCGAGATCCTCGTAGGTAAGACTATCCTTGAGGCACTCAATACCGACCTCGTATGCGATGCTATCAATACTGCTATGCGCGAGTTGTTCCTCCAAATCGTTTACGGCCGTACACAATCTGCTTTCTCTGAGGGCGGTTTGGCTATCGGTGCTGGTTTGGAAGACTTGGGTAAGGGTCTTGTATCTCAAACAGGTACACTCTTCTCTACCAAGGCAAAAGGTGCTCGTTATCTCCAATTGACCGAGGGTTATATCACCAAACAATACCTTGATGCAGACAACGAGACTTGCGGTTACGAGTTCGTTCATATGGGTAAGTTCATGGACGCTATCAAGAAAGGCGTACCAGCAGACGAGGCCCTGAAGAAAGTTACTGGTACCTACGGTCGTACCACCGCAGAGCAAGGTGCAGTTAAATTTATTGACCCACGTCATGAGTAATCAGAAAGGAGCAAAATTATGATACGTCCAGTTCAATTTGAATCACAAAACCGCCGCGAGGCACAAGTTCTCGCTGCGCTTAACGCACATGGTATTGCTTCTATCGAAGAGGCTAATCAAATTTGCGAGCAATACGGTTTGGATCCTTACATGACTTGCGAGGAGACCCAAATGATTTGCTTTGAGAACGCTAAGTGGGCTTACGTTGTAGGTTCTGCTATCGCTATTAAGAAAGGTTGCAAGAACGCTGCTGATGCTGCTGAGGCAATCGGTATCGGTTTGCAAGCATTCTGTATCCCAGGTTCTGTGGCTGATGACCGCCTTGTAGGTATTGGTCACGGTAACTTGGCAGCACGTTTGCTCCGCGAGGAGACTGAGTGCTTTGCTTTCTTGGCAGGTCACGAGTCTTTCGCTGCTGCTGAGGGTGCTATCAAGATTGCAGAGATGGCTAATAAAGTACGCCAAAAACCACTTCGTATTATCCTCAACGGTCTTGGCAAAGATGCTGCTATGATCATCAGCCGTATCAATGGTTTCACCTACGTACAAACAGAGTTCGACTACGCTACTGGCGAGTTGAAAGTGGTTCGTCAAAAACCTTATAGCAACGGTCCACGTGCTAAGGTGAACTGCTATGGTGCTGACGATGTACGCGAAGGTGTGGCTATCATGTGGCACGAGAACGTAGATGTTTCTATCACAGGTAACTCTACCAACCCAACTCGTTTCCAACACCCAGTAGCTGGTACCTATAAGAAAGAGCGCGTGTTGAAAGGCAAACCATACTTCTCTGTAGCATCTGGTGGTGGTACAGGCCGTACTTTGCACCCAGATAACATGGCTGCAGGTCCTGCTTCTTACGGTATGACCGATACGTTGGGTCGTATGCACTCTGACGCTCAATTTGCTGGTTCTTCTTCAGTTCCTGCACACGTTGAGATGATGGGCTTCCTCGGTATTGGTAACAACCCAATGGTAGGTTGCACCGTAGCTTGCGCTGTGAACGTAGCGTTGGCATTGAGCAAGTAATTGCATTACTCACGCATTGCGTGCATCACCGCGACTTTGTCGCCACTACTGCACAAAGTGCCATATACAAAAATCGCTCACTTCCTTCGAAGTGGGCGATTTTCTTATCAATATTAAGGGGCTCTATTTCTGCTTTACCCAAATGAGTTTGCTCGTGTCATAACCACGGCGTTTGGCTTCCGAAAGAATGAGGGTAAGAGTAGAATCATCCAAGTGTGGAGTGCGTGATAAAATCCACAAATATTTGTCATTACTACCACCCACCAATACATACTGATAGTTCTCATCCAATAGCATAATGCGATAGTCTCCAAAGAACGGACCAAAGAACGACACCCGCAATAGTCCAGGCACATTGGTTGTCTTGGCAATACCCTTAGCATCTTTTGCTCTGCCATTTTTGATACCTGTGTTCAGCACATCTATCTTACCATCATCGCGCAACGAGTAATGCGCCATCGCATACTCCATACCTCGTTCGAAGGTGTGATCGAATCGAGCAATCTCATACCAATAACCCAAATAACGATTTAGGTCCACGGATTTCACAGTGGAATTATCCACTACAGCAGCATTACATCCAGAAAACATACTGGCCAAGCAAGCTAAACAGAAAATTTTTTTCATAGTCATTTGATTTTAGAAGGTTATTATTCCCCACAGGGATTGATTGTAGAGTTTATAAGTCTTGATAAACATATTTTACGAAAGGTACGCTGGCAGCCATGTGCGAACCGTAGTATCCCATATCATAACTAATACGCGAGTCATCGGGCATATTTGCCATGAGATTTTCACTATTGATTATGGGAACTACTTCATCCTCCACACTGTGCAAGAAATAGGCAGGACATTGCAAATCATACCCCACGTTACTATTCCACTGCAACATATCATACAACATTTCTGCTAGAGGGTGATCTAGGTCTAATGCCTCAGACGTCATCAGTTCGGTCATTACCGTAGAACCCATCAGTTGGTTAATTTGACTCACCGTATATTCTTTTGACAACACCCAATCTTCGTAGTTAGACAGCAATGGCTCAAGGAAGAAATCCTCTAATTCAAATCCCATATCATATGCATCACTCAATCCCATCACAATCAGCGGTATAGCCACAGGGATACCCATCGTATCACGCTCTACACTATAGAGATAGGTGGCTGCAGGGTCATAGGGACCAGCCCCTGCATATAGTTTGCGTATTGTCCAGTTTATTGCACCATCACTTTTCGCCATTCCATTTTGCATCTCTTCCAGCATCCTTGCTACGCCAAGAGCCACCGCTCCTCCTTGTGAATAGCCAGCAATAACTACATCTGTCGGATATGAGTAACCGTAGTGAGCGAACAGATTAGGCATACAGTTCAACAAATCCACCGCAGTTTGCGCTGCACTACGCCAATGTAGATAGGGGTGTATCTCATCGCGGGAGAGGCCATAGCCAACATAATCGGGCATAATAACTGCGTAACCCTTCATAGCAAACACACTCTCCATAGATAGCATATTACTGGGTGCCTCTGCATTAGAAGTCATGGTATAATGATTGGCAATCACTATGCCATTTAGGTAACGCTGTTTGGGTAAATATACACGCCCAGAAACAAGTAACGAATCACCCTGTGGAGTAGAACTCCAATAGGCCACAGGAAATGTGACATAATGATTGTGAGTAAAACGATACAATTTGAGCATCACCTTATATACACTCTTATTTGAGAAGTTATGACGTGATAATTGTTTGTGTGTATCTTGCCAAATAGCATCGCCATCTAACGTGGAACGTACTACATTCCCACCATAATCTTTATTAGGGATTGTAGGTAGTGCTGCTGTATCCAATGGACTAAGCATCACATAGTCGATGGCTTGCAGAGTACTGATGCTGCAGAGCGCTACGACCCATAATAGGAGTTTCAAAGTTGTTTTCATACTTAATTAATAGTTAAAGTTAGTTAGGTTCATTGTTGTTTTTAACTGAGTGTGTACAAAAACCATGCAAAATAAAAAATAACGAAACAAAGAAATGTAAGATAATAGTTTTTCTTGCCAAAAATTGCTCACATAAAAAAAAAGTAGTAACTTTGCAGCACTTTCGGTATTATTGTCTGAAAGTTTAATACGTAAGATTATGAAACAATGGATTCTACTGGGCATATCGCTATTATTAGCAGCATGCCACAACGATGCAACTATGATTAGTGAACAACACATTCAATCTGCCATCACCACCGTGCTACAAGCGCACCCCACAGCCGATTCTGCCATGCTGGCACGCGGTGCTAAGCAAGTAGCCGCTTTATGGAGAGAAAGCGATGGCACCGAAACTGACTATCAAACATTAATCGCCTCCTCTTACGCCGCCACCGACGCTGAGAAAGAGCAACTCTACAATCGCATGGCATTCATCCTTGAGCAATGCAACCAGAGTGCCGACATGCTCAATAACACCCTACAAGAACCAACAACCCTGTTAGGCAAAGGGGAGCCCACACAAATTGATTGGATTGTCAGCGGATATAGCCCGATGGCGCATTTCGCCGAAGATATGTTTGCCAATAAGATTGCCCATATTTGCGTGCTGAATTTCCCACACTACTCGCTCGAAGAGAAAAACACCTTGGGTAAGGATTGGACACGCCAGGAATGGGCATACGCTCGTTTGGGCGATGTGTTCAGCAGTCGCGTGCCTGGCCATGTGGTAGCCAACTACTCGCAAGCACTCAGCGAAGCCGAAAATTATATCGCTGGCTACAATATCATGATGCACTGCCTGCGCAACGAGCAAGGCGAACAACTCTGGCAAGAGCCCATGGCTTTGCTCTCACACTGGAACCTGCGCGATGAACTCAAGTCCAACTACGCCGATGTGCCTAACGCCCGCGAGAAACAAGAGATGATCTACCAAGTGATGCTGCGTATCATCCGCCAAGAGATACCCGCAGTGGTGGTCAATAACGACAAACTACTATGGTGCCCTACTACCAACCACGTGAGTGGTAATCCCGACTCAGACATCAAACTGAAAGTTGATATAAGCCGCGAGCCCGATACACGTTATCAACAGATTATCAATATCTTCCGTGCAGGACAACAGATTGACGCCTACCGACCAGATGCGCCTACACATGTGCTACGAACCTTCAACGAGGATTTACAGATACCTTTTGAGGAGATTGAATCGCTCTTCACCCAACTCGTCCAATCGGATGAGGTGAAGCATGTGGCTGCTATCATCCGCGAGCGTTTGGGGCGCGATTTGCGTCCATATGACATATGGTACGATGGATTCAAGAGCCGCAGCAGTATTTCCGAAGATGTACTGACCGCAGAAACACAAAAGCGTTACCCCGATGCCAAAGCCTTCGAAAAAGACATGCCACGCATGCTGATGGACTTGGGTTTTGCCAGTGACAAGGCGAACGCAATCGCATCGCATATTGTAGTAGAAGCCGCTCGTGGTTCGGGTCACGCTCGTCCATGCGTGGGCAGAGAGCAGCCCGCACGCCTACGCACGCGCGTAAGTAATAAAGGTATGGACTACAAGGGCTACAATATCGCTGTGCATGAGTTTGGACACAATGTAGAAGAGGTGATTTCGCTCTATGACATCGACTATTACACGCTCGCGGGCATTCCCAATACAGGATTCACCGAGGCAAGCGCCTTCCTCTTTCAAGAACGCGACCTACAATTGCTACACCATTCTACACAATCGCAGCCTCATGCAGACCAACTCTTTGACCTTATTTGGGGCATGTACGAGATCATGGGTGTCAGTCTAGTGGACATGCGCATGTGGCAATGGCTATACGCTAACCCAAAAGCCACAGCCGCTGACCTACGCGAAGCGGTAATCCGTATCGCCAGCGAGGTGTGGAATCAGTATTACGCTCCTGTCTTAGGCGAAAAAGATAGTCCATTATTAGCGATCTACTCGCATATGATAGGCTACGCCTTGTACCTGCCTGCCTACCCTATTGGCAACCTCGTTCAATATCAATTAGAGGAGCATTTATCCCAATGCGAAACTGCCCAAGAATGGGCACAAGAATACACCCGTATCTATCAACAGGGTTGTCTCACTCCCGATGCATGGATGCGCGGGGCAGTAGGCAGCCCCATGAGCGTTGAACCCATACTCAACGCCGTGCGCGAGGCACTGAGATAAAACAAGAGGCGGGCATCACCCGCCTCTTATTATTTTGTATATCAAACACTTAAATCAGTTCTTTAACAAAATAGGCAATCATCACACCGCAGCAGATCACCTTAACCAATGTACCAGCTAACAAACCCATAAACGAACCAAAACCTGCGCGCAAAGCACGGTTGAAGTTCGTGTTTTTAGGTTGCCCTATCGTGTTTTGAGGATGACGATTGAAATAAATCAACTCTCCCACTACTGCACCAATAAAGGGACCTATAATAATGCCCAGTGGTCCCATCAAAAAGCCAGCAAACAAACCAATCGTACTACCCCATACACCATATTTAGTGCCGCCAAATTTCTTGGTACCCCACGCAGGAACAAAGTAGTCAAGTATTTGAATAACAACCACTACCACTCCCCACACAACAAGAAATTGCCACGAGAACTGTACGCGTTCCGTCCAATGCAAGAGTAGCAACCCTAGATACGACAACGGCACGCCTGGCACTACGGGTGCCACACAGCCGACAAGCCCCAACAACAGGCATATCGCACCTAATACGATGAGAAGAATATCCATATTAGAACTGTACTTGTGGTGCTTTATCTGCACCGTCGTTTGCCTCAAAATATGGACGTTTCTCCGCGCTCATCGCGTTGGCGATAAGGTTGGTTGGAAAACGGCGAATCATCGTATTGAACTGGCGAGCCATTTCGTTGAAGTTATTGCGAGCCACTGTGATACGATTCTCTGTGCCCTCTAATTGCGATTGCAGAGCAGCGAAGTTTTGACTGGCTTTCAAGTCAGGATAATTCTCCGAGATAGCCATCAGTCTGCCCAATGCTTGGCTGAGTTCGCCTTGCGCAGCTTGAAAAGCCGCAATCTGCTCTGCGGTTGCGTTGGTAGGATCCACAACCACCTGTGTCGCTTTCGCGCGAGCAGCTATCACGCCTTCAAGTGTTGCGCTCTCATGCGCAGCATAACCTTTCACGGTTTCAACGAGGTTGGGTATCAAATCTGCACGACGCTGATATTGATTTTCCACTTGCGACCAAGCAGTGTTCACATTCTCTTCTGCGGTAATAATAGCGTTATAACGACCAACGCCCCAAATGATTACGATTGCCAGCACTCCAAGTACCACAATCCATGTTAAAGTCTTTTTGTTCATATATTGCTTTGTTTAATATAGTTTAGCATTGTGTAAAATGGTTAGCGTTGTGATTCAGAACTTACCTCCTGCGCCCCCACCAAAAGTGCTACCTCCGCCGAATCCACCACCAAAACTACCTCCACCAAAGCCACCACGCGAAGTTCCTCCTCCGAGCACTACTGTAGGTATTTCTTTGGGGATGATATAGGTCTTTTGCTCCTGATGTCCGCAATGTTTGCAACAATAACTACGCACGCCCAAACCCTCTTTGCGCGTGGTAGCACGATTAATAATCTGCTCACTCGTTTTTCTCAAACTGCGTTTGCCGCATTTCGGGCATTTCTTAGGCAGCAGAAGCAATAGGATAATCAGCGCAAAGATGATGCAAGGGAGACCCACAAAATAAAACAACTCCATCCACACATTTTCCTCGGATTCATCGGCATAATGATAGCGATTAGTAGCAGATGTCATTTGGCGCAATTCCTCTGGGGCTGCGCCATCGGTACATACCTCATATATGCGCAACGCGCCTAATGCCATGGCATCCGAATAATCCGCATTGCGGAGCGGCTGCATCATTGTTTCATGTATGATGCTATGGCAAACGGCATCCGTCATCACCCCCTCAATGCCGCCACCTGTCATAATACGCACATCGCGCGACTCCACAGCAAGGAACAACAGTACACCCGTATTCTTACCCTCTTTGCCGATTCCCCAACGCTGAAAAACCTCGTAACAGAAGTCAAAAGCCTCCATTTCACCGATACTATTCACTGCCACCACGCATAGTTCTACCTGCGTTGAATCCTCCAATTGGCGAGCCAAACGATTGAGCAGCACCACATCGCTACTTGCCACGATTTCATCGGGATTACAAACATAATTACCCCTATCTTGCACCTTTGGGTTAGGCAAAGAAGTAGGCGTATATACCATGGCTTGCACGAGAACAGCAAGCAAAAAGAATGCAAAAAGCAGGTTTAGCCGTTTCATTGTTGTGTACATATCGGCAGCAAAGGTAGTATATTTTTTGCGAATATGCAAGAAAATATAAATTGAAAATGCTTTTTTATCTATTATTTTTGCCTATATGTATTTTTTTTTGTAATTTTGCACGCTTATTTGTGCATTGCGCATATAACAATACATATATTACACAGAATGAAGATTGCATTAATTGGATACGGCAAAATGGGACATATCATCCACTCCATCGCTCTGGAGCGTGGGCATGAGGTGGTATGTATCATCGATCAGGATAACCTCGGTGATTTTGACTCAGAGGCCTTTGCTTCAGCGGATGTAGCTATCGAGTTTACCACCCCGCACACGGCGGAGCAAAACATCCGCCGCGCTTGGGCTGCAGGAGTACCTGTGGTCTGCGGCACAACGGGTTGGGAGATTGAGGCGACGAGGCGAGAGGCGACAAGGCAAGAGGCGGGGCTCATGTGGTCGTCCAACTACAGCATTGGCGTGAATATCCTCTTTGCGCTCAATCGTCAATTGGCAAAATTCATGGAGGCATATCCCAATTATACGCCCCACATGACCGAAGTGCACCATATTCACAAACTCGATGCGCCCAGCGGCACCGCCAAGACATTGCAAAAGGCCATAGGCGAAGAGCGTCTTGCCATAGCCAGTATCGAGTCTATCCGCGAGGGCGAAGTGCCTGGTATCCACACCGTCGCATGGGATAGCGATGTGGACACTATCACCATTAGCCACTCCGCCAAATCGCGCAAAGGTTTTGCCCTCGGCGCAGTGATCGCCGCCGAATGGATGAATGGCAAGACAGGTTGGCACGATTTCACCGAAGTAATTCTTAGCTAAACACATACAAATATAGATGATGAAAACTTTTCAAGATAGAATCAAAGATGTGACCACCAAAGGGTGGATTTCTTGCGGTGTATGGTGCACCATTTACATCGCTTTTGTCGTTTGGGTAGCATGGGGCGACTGGGCAAGTCTCGGTTGGTTGGTGCTGTTGCCTATCATTGCCGACATGTTTACTACCAAGTATATCCCTTGGAACTGGTGGAAGAAGTACAAAACAACCAACACCACGCTCTACACCATCTGCTCGTGGATTGATGCCATCGTATTTGCGTTGGTGGCGGTGTATTTCATCAATGTGTATATATTCCAAAACTACCAAATACCCACCTCTTCACTCGAAAAGACTTTGCGTGTGGGCGATTTCTTGTGCGTTAATAAGATGGCATACGGCGCGCGCGTGCCTAACACACCACTCTCCATGCCGCTTGTGCAACATACTTTCCCATGGGGCGGCAAGAGTTATATAGAGAACCCACAATGGGAGTACAAGCGTCTCAAAGGTTGGGACAAAGTGGAGAAAAGCGATATTGTGGTCTTTAACTTCCCTACGGGCGATACGGTCTGCACGAAGATGCAGAATCCCGACTACTACACCCTCTGCCACTACTACGGCAAACGCACTGTCGAGAACCGCAAGGATGTCTTTGGCGAGATAGTTGTTCGCCCTGTGGATCGCCGCGAGAATTATGTGAAGCGTTGTGTCGGCACCCCAGGCGACTCACTGCAAATCATTGATAATGTAATTTATATTGACGGTGTACAAGAACCCGCACACCCATATTTGCAATACAACTACATCGTCCAAACCGATGGTCATGTGTTGGGTAATAGTTATCTGAGCAAACTCGGCATCTCCAAAGAAGACCGCGAGAGCAATGGCAACGGACTCTATCGCCTACCTTTGACCACAGCCATGAAAGCCGAACTCGAGAAGAACCCTCATGTGCTGAGTATCACAGTTGAGCCAGAAGACCAAGGTGGCGAGGTGTATCCATTGGGGCATAACTCGTGGACACGCGACAACTACGGACCCATCTATATCCCTGCCAAAGGCGATACGCTTATGATTACCGAGGAGAACTTCCACCTCTACAAACGCATTGCCGATGCCTACGAGTTCAAGCCTATGAAAGTAGGCGAGCCCTATGTCTTCGAGATGGATTACTATTGGATGATGGGCGACAACCGCCATAAGTCTGCCGATA
The DNA here is from genome assembly GCA_045589755.1 of Paludibacteraceae bacterium. Lineage (GTDB taxonomy): Bacteria > Bacteroidota > Bacteroidia > Bacteroidales > Paludibacteraceae > Colicola. The sequence goes on along the minus strand of JAZNPR010000083.1, from coordinate 2,329 downwards.
GCCGCTACTGGGGTTTTGTACCAGAAGACCATATCGTAGGCCGCCCAATGTTCGTATGGCTCAGCATCGAGAAAGACAATCCTTGGGGTAAAGGACATATCCGATGGAATCGAATCGGATTGAGCAATTTTGAGTAATCATTAGGATGCTGGATGTCGAACGCCAGATGCTAAGAATGATTTTACCAACGACATATATGGGTTCTGTGGAATGGTATCGCCAGTTTTTGGCGAATCCATCGGCAGTGCAGATTGAGGTCATGGAGAGTTTTCCCAAACAAACCTACCGCAATCGCTGTACGATTACTGTGCCGCACGACTCTCAATCCAATTGCCAATCGCCAATTGCCAATCGCCTCACGCTAACCGTGCCCGTGAAGCGTGCTGATAGCAAGCAGTTGACCAGAGATGTAGAGATCAGCTATCAACAGCGCTGGCAACACCAGCATTGGATTGCCCTCGTGAGTGCCTACAAACGCACACCATATTTCGATTATTATGCAGATTTCTTCCGTCCGTTCTACGAACAAGAAACGCGCTTTTTAGTCGATTTCAACGAGAAAATTCACCAAGTAATTGTCGATTTGATGAAAAACAACGCGACGGTAGCTATAAAAAAAGACAACATAAACAACCTCTGCGCGGCGCCAACATTGCGCCTTGCCAAGACCACCGACTGGCAAGGATTGGATTTAGAACCTTGCTTCGGCAACGGACAAAGCATATTGGACACATTATTTGAATATGGTCCTGAGACCATTATGAAGATATGAATATAGATTGGAGTAAACTCACATTTCACTATACCGAGACGGACTATATCGTTCGTGCGGCGTGCAAGAATGGCGTATGGGAGCAGCCCTATGCCACACGCGACAAGATGATTCCTATCCATGCCGCAGCCACGGGTCTGCACTATGGTCAAGAGTGCTTCGAAGGGCTAAAGGCCTTTCGTGGTGTGGACGGTAAGGTGCGTATCTTCCGCATGGAGGAGAACGCCAAACGCATGTACCAATCCGCTGAAGGACTGCTCATGACACCCGTTCCTGTCGAACTCTTCTGCGAGGCAGTACTCTTGGCACTAAAGATGAACATCGATTTCCTCCCTCCTTACGAGACAGGTGCCACTCTCTATTTCCGCCCATTATTGGTAGCTACCACGCCCGATATTAGCGTTGGACCCGGCAAAGATTGCGAGTTTGTCGTCATCCCCACACCTATCGGTCCGTATTTCCCAAATGGCTTCAAAGGCATGCCCGCTATCGTGAACCGCACTGTTGATCGTGCTGCGCCACAAGGTACGGGTTGCTGGAAAGTCGGTGGCAACTATGCAGCATCCTTCCGTGCCAGCGAAGCCGCGCACGCCATGGGCTATGAGTGTATGTTCACCGACGCCAAAACACATAAGTATATCGATGAGTGCACGGCTTCCAATTTCATTGGTATAAAAGAGGTTAAAGGTGAAAGGTTAAAGGCGAAAGGCTGGGAGTATATTACGCCACGATCAAGCGCCATCCTACCAAGTATCACCAATGATTCACTAATGACGCTCGCTCGCGAGATGGGCATGAAGGTCACTCGCCGTAAGATTCGTGTCGAGGAATTGGCAGATATGCAGGAAGCAGCAGCCTGCGGAACCGCATGCGTGATTTCGCCTTTGACCAAAGTCGTTGACCCAGACACTAATATCACCTACTCTTTCGGCGACAAACCAGGTCCTGTATTAACCAAACTCTACCATGCTCTGCAAGACATCCAGTACGGTAGAGCGGAAGACAAATACGGCTGGTGTCTGATGGTAGAATAGTATTCGGATTATTCCTGCGTTCTTGCAGTTTGTCATAGCTTTGGGGAGTCGCATTCCCGCAGTTTTTCATGTCTTTTGGCAGTTGCGTTCCCGCAGTCTATCATGTGCACGGCGATGATTCGCCGTGTATATCTTTGCCCCCAAAAAGCACTTTTATTAAGATTCTGTTCCTTTGTACCTTGTATTTAAGCGCACTATTAAAGACCAACGAAGGAATAATCGTTCGAGCCCTTTGGGCGAGATAAGAACCAAAGATAAACCAAGGATGAAGAAGTGCCTCGGATGGCACTTCGAGTATTGCGCCCGAAGAGTCCCCACTCTGAGGATTAAGCGCAATACATAGAATAAAAAAGAACTTCCAAGCACCAAAAAGTGCTGTTTATTAAGTGAAGGAGTGCGACGGAACGCACTCCGAGTATTGCGCCCGAAAAGTCCCCACTTTGAGGATTAAGCGCAATACATAGAATGGCGTGACCCTTGCGGTCACGCAGCCGTACGGCTATAGGGTAGTGCCGTACAGGGT
>JAZNPR010000082.1:0-7245 GCA_045589755.1 Paludibacteraceae bacterium | reverse complement strand
TAGAGTATTTATTAATATCAAAAGACAAAAATATGAATAATTTTCAGAATAATATGTTCAAAATTTCTACTTTAATGTTCATTAAAATCAATTAGGTGGTGTTTGTGTGGATTTGGGCAATGAACATTGGTATAATAGAGTTGTTATTCCTTGGGTTATTTTACCCTTAGTCAGTTGTCGTATATTCGTTTAGTTGTCGTTCTGTCACTTACTTTTCATGACTGAAAAGTAAGCAAAAGGTCCCGACACAGGCAAAAACAGTCACAACAGCCTTCTGCTCACGAGCCGTAAACGGCATCCTTCGTTTGGCTATTGTTTGCCTCAAACAACTTTTCGTTCAAACATCGGGGGCAAAAGAACTCGCTTTTCACGCATAAACAGCAACACACAATGCACCGCTCAAACAGCATTTGCCCTATCTCCGCTGTTTGAACGGTTGTTTGTTGTGTTTTTGATAGTGCCGGTGTTTTTTAGAATTACCTCTGCTGGTAGAAATGCTCCCTACACTTCATTGAAAGAAAAATCACCCCACCCCCCCGACTTTGCAGGTGAGCTGTAAAGCCATACCTTTCAGAAGTCGAAATTACCGAATTAGAGTAAGGGAATTATCTGATTTCGAATAAATGAATCTATTATCTACTCAAATTTAAATATTTGCCAGATAACGCTGATGAGGATGTTTGGGGTTTTCAGGGAATTCTCTCGCCAATAAACCTTGCTCTACCATTCTCGGAATAATCTTATTTTTTAAGTAGCTAGGATTTTTATTGACATTTGTAGCAATATTCTCCAACGAAGTGTATACAGAACAAACTTCTATGGTTCTTTTATATAGTGCATCCTTACTTAAACGCACTGCAACCTTACTAGAAACCTTCGAGTATTCTACATTGATTTTATATTTAGTTCCTCTACCTATACCAAACGAAATAAGGTAATTGCTATCGCATAGCTCCTTAAGGAGTTTTGTAATATCTGCACTATGCTTATCAAGTACCAACTGTAATCGATAATTGGTAATCTCTCCCTCGCTACAACAAGTAGCTAAAGCCATCAATTTGTTGTGGCTAATTGATGTTATATCTTCACCGAACAATGATTTGAGATATTCAGTTACTTCTTATGAATATTGCCATTATGAGATAAATAATTAGGACCTGTCTTCTAAAAGGGCACAATAAATACGTATTGTTGTTCTAGCTATTCATGACTATTCATTTAGTGTGATACTTATTTCATACTTCTGTAGATATCCCGTTTATTCTTTTATGCTCTATTTCGATTAATAAAAGTTAAAAACAGTGCAGAATCAGAAGTTTCGATATCGTTTTTTTCCGATTTACATCCATTCCCATTTGCTTTGTTGTTGCAATGAGGGCGCAATAACCACATTATAACAACAAATTACAATAACAATACACTATGCCGAAAAAAGATAATACACTTACCAGAGTAGAGTTTCAAATCATGTCTATCCTTTGGGATATCAACCACTCGGCTTGCGCACGGGATATCATTGAACGCTACGATGAACCTAAACCTGCATACACAACAGTCGCCACAAACCTGAAGGTGCTTTATGAGAAGGGCTATGTAGACTATTTCAAGAACAAGGGTGAGGGAAAAACCCACATGTATGTTGCCAAAGTGACACGTGCTGAATATGCACGTCAAACTATGCAGGATGTCAAGAAAAAGCTCTTTGGGGGCAGCTTGAAATCGATGCTCTGCTTCTTCGTTAAAGATAATGACCTCACAGCTGAGGAGATAAAGGATTTGCTTGATATTATAACACAGGAGGAAAACTTATGAATGCTCTGCTTGTCTATTCCCTTAAATCGGTATTGGTCCTCACATTACTCTATATACCCTTTTGTGTATTGCTGCTGAAAGAACGTTTCTTCCGACAAAATCGTTTCACACTCCTTATTATCCTCGGGTTATCACTCATACTCCCGTTGTGTAACTTTTCAGTATTTCATATTGATGGGCATTACCCTATTCCATTTACAGATACTGCTTTAAAGGTGGAAAGTGCGGAGACGGACGTTGTCATTTCAACGGTAACACCCCCATCCCTATCAGGTACCTCATTAGAACCAATATCCGATGAGGGTTTTACATCGTTTGGTTTTGTGCAATACTTCGGATATCTATATATGATAGTATTTTCTATACTTATGGTTACGCGCCTTTACCGCTTGGTCTGTATGTACCACCATATCCGTAGAGGTAGCTTGTGGAACGATGAGGAGGATGGTATCATTATCCACTGTCATGCAGAGGATGTGTCCCCATGCAGCTGGATGCGTCATATAGTCATCAGTGAGCACGACTACACTCACCACCGTAATGAGATATTGCTACATGAAAAGGCGCATGCATTATATCATCACTCTTGGGATATCCTACTGCTGATACTTGTACAGACCATACAATGGTACAATCCATTTATTTATCATTTCAGTGTAAGCCTACGTGATCTGCACGAATATGAGGCAGACGAATATGTCATTAGCCAAGGTGTAACTATTCAAGAATACCAGTATATGTTGCTCAAGGCAGCATCAGTAGATTCACCATATATCTATGCCAACAATTTCAAATACAACATGGTCAGGTCGCGTATTACAATGATGATTCCTAAAGTAAGTCAATGGTGGTCCCGTTACAAGGCACTCTACATTCTTCCTTTGGTTGTTTTCCTGTTGAGCTCCTTTGCCACTCCTAAAGACAATTGCCAACTGTGTGTATTGTATACCCAACAGATAAGAACTACCAATCGTGACAATATTGCTGTGACCGACTCGATATACAGCATTCTTGAGATTGGCGAGGTCATTTCCAAATATGGTGATGTCAGTGACTATTCTTGCCAGAAGAACTACCTTCCCATGGGAAAGCATACAGATAGAATCAAGTTCGAGGATTGTCGTATAGACGCCAATCTATGGGTGTACCAGAACTACCCCAAAACAGGAATCCTGACCGTTCACGAAGCCTTGCATCCATCCCGTATTTATTATGAGGAGCCAGCCGACATGCAACAATGGACACTTATCCCAGAAGATACCGTAATTCTGGGGTACAATTGCCGTCGTGCCAGCATGTCATATGGTGGCAGGGAGTGGACTGCATGGTACACAGAAGAAATTCCCGTTTCATCAGGCCCATGGAAATTATGTGGACTTCCAGGCCTTATACTGTATGCCGCAGACCAAAGTGGGACACACTCCTTTAGTGCCTACAACATCTTCAATGTAGAAGGACAATCCATCAGGCCACATTCCCATTATACAGCCAATAAGGTGAAACGCGACAAATTCATAAAGACACGCAACAAAATCAAGACCGACCCGCAATGGATAAACGAACCTTGGTATAACGATGAAAACAATGCCTCATTTGCTGTTCTGGATGATAAAGACCGGAAGAGACTGAACATTCCCTATTTCCTTTTGGTGAATGGCATCAAGTATCCCGATTTTCAATTCTTGTATCACTATCAACCACTCGAACTGAAATGAAGACCATATTACAAGTTTTCTTTCTTGTAAACACCTTATGTTTGGGTATTACTACCGCCACAGCACAATACACGCTCAGTGGAATGGTTGCCGCAGTTGATGGAAAACCATTGGCAGGAACCATTGTCGAGGTCTGTTATGATGACAAAAGTGTGGCCTTTGGTAACAGCAAGCAAGATGGTATCTATAGCTTGACTATTCCTAAGGAATATACAAAAAAATCACTCACCATCAGTTTCCACAAATTGAACCATGAGAACCAGATGCATGTGCTCTTGCCTGGTGCCACCTCATTCTCTACCGTCATGTATTTAGGTAGGGAAACATTGTGTGAAGTTGTCGTCAAACCCACACCCGTGATGCAGGTGAACGATACATTACGTTTTTTTATGGGCTCTTTTGCAGCTGAGTCGGATATCACATTGGAGGACGGATTAAAACGTATCCCCGGTATCAGCATCAGTGAGAATGGTGCCATCAGTTATATGGGACGAGACATCAGCCAGTTCTACATCGAGGGACTTGATCTCTTGGGTGGACGCTATAATCTGGCTACACGAAACATTCCCATTGACAAGATTACCGATGTAGAGGTGCTCCGCCATCACCAACATAACAAGGTCAACAAGAACGAGCTCAGCAGTAATATCGCTCTTAATATACGCCTTACAGAGAAAGCCAAGATAAAACCCTTCGGAACCTACAAACTACGCGCTGGAGTGGCTGCCGATCATACATTGCTATATGGCGGTAGCGGTACGGCAATGCTGTTCCGCAAGAATTTCCAAATGCTTGGCACATTGAAACTGTCCAATGACGGACGCATGGGTGCCGATGAACTCAACAGCCATTTTGGTAGTAATTCATGGAGAACCGGTGCAGAAAGCGTACTTCCATTGCTTTCGGGTAGTCGTCCACCATTCATGCCGCATCGTTATGAGTACCGACGTAACGAGACGGCCAGCATCAACGTCTTAAAGAAAATATCAGAGGACAACCAGTTGAAGGCTAATGTAGATTGTACACACGAGAATGCTGACTACGACTATGGGATATACACCTCTTATCCTTTGGTTGACAGTATTACCGTTACTGACGAACGACTGCATTTTGTACGGAAGAATTACAGACTGACAGCCGATATTGAATACCGTTCCAATAAAGAACACCGCCTCCTCGAGAACAAACTGTCATTCTATGGTCGCTTCGCTGATGCCGAGGGTATAGCCATGCAAGGTGCTGAGCAGTACAATCAGATACAACGCTGCCATGTAATGGGAGTACATAATGCGCTTGCATACGTACGCAATGTTGGTGACTGGAAATTGCGTTTCAACAGCGATATGCAGTACACCGAGACACCTGAAGATATACTCTCCATCCTTTTGGACCAGACATCCATAGCACGGCAGACAGCATATAGCACGGCATTCAAAATGCATGATAAGTTCTATACAAGCTACACCCTGCCGATGGGAATGAATGTTGGACTACCTGTAGCACTCACACTGAATGTCAATAACCTCACCACAGAACTGCAGGGTACAGGTGCTGAAAATACTATCAACGGTTGGGATATATCGTGTTCAATGGCACCTAATTTCGATTTTCAAACCAATGACCGCAATCTACGCATTTACCTTGATGTGCCTTTTAAGTTATTCATTAACGAATATCAAGATCTCCTCACAGGACGTAAGATGAATTTCAGAAAGGCATTTGTAGATGCCAGCCTATATTTCCATTGGATACCCAGCGGTAAGTCCGATATTGAAATACGTAGTGACTGGTGGCATACCTATGGTGACTATCTCTCACTTTTGACTGCACCCATACAGACAGACTACCGTACCCGGAAAATCAGTTCAGGCATCTTTGGAAGCAACCGTACCAGTCGCACACGTATAGCTTATGAGTGGCAATCTCCGCTGGATTTCTGGTGCTTCAACAGCAGCATCAGCTATACCTATCGCATCAGTAATGTAATGAGTGGACAGAATATTGACGGCGCCCAGCTTTCGCTTAGCGAACATCTTTCTGACAATACCAGCCACAACATTCATGTTGACGGTAAATTATCGAAATACATTCTCTCCCTAAAAACCAACCTTCTTGTAGGAGGCCACTATGCATGGTCACGTTCTTTAATGCACACTTCGGGAAATCCAGTACTTATCTCCGGCAACGACTACGAATGCTACTTTGAAATACGTAGTAACCCTATCACCCAGATTGATGCCACATACCATACATCCATTTCAAGTACAATACAGCATACTTACCGTAATACCAGCCGTTATGTCGACTTTTCCCAACGCCTCTACCTTACCTATCTGCCTATAGCAACATTCAATTTGCACAGCTCAGCCGAATGGAGACGTACTACACTCACCGATGGCAATAACAAATATTCACTTTTAATTGATGCCGGTGCCGAGTATCACCTCAAAAAGAAGAAAATGCGCTTACGTCTCGATATCAATAACCTGCTGAACATGAGAAACTACCATTACACCCTTTACAACGGACTCAACACCTACCGATACAATTATCTGATGCGCGGTCGTGAACTGTTATTCTCTGTGATACTTACATAGCTATTACTTCATTCTTCCTTCTTTTGGTAATAGCAACAAACACACATAACCACAATGAAAACAACCAATACGATGAAACCGACCAAACTGTTCTTTACGTTTGCTATAACGGTGCTATGGGTGGATTGCCACGGGAATTACAAACACAAACTGGATGCACTCAAGGTAATGGCCCAAGGCTTGTGGATGTTGAGGATTATGACAAGATCATAAAGCAGTTCTCGTTCTCATCGAAAAAAGAGAAGGCAATGAAGATACTGATGAAAAGATAGGTTACCAGAACAGATTATTAGATATTCATCGTTATTTACTCAATTCTCACAGTACAGGTTTCCAGCTATCCCCCTAACTACCTACACTACAAACAATCTGCTAAACAATCCGCGGCAAATAATCATTTTCAAATTTTGTGATTGCGGGCAAGATATATTATTTTTGTAGCTTATAATTGGGGTAATATGGTGTTACTCCGGCAAAAGAGTAAAAGAAAGTGGTATTCAATTACGACATATTGGTTATTGGCGCCGGGCACGCTGGATGCGAGGCGGCTGCAGCTGCAGCTAACATGGGCAAGCACACCTGTCTGATGACAATAGACATGAACAAGATTGCACAGATGAGCTGCAACCCTGCCATAGGAGGCATAGCAAAGGGACAGATTGTAAGGGAGATTGACGCTCTTGGCGGATACACAGGCATTGTGACGGACCGCGCATCGATACAGTTCCGTATGCTCAACCGCTCAAAAGGCCCTGCAATGTGGAGCCCGCGTGCACAGTGTGACAGAATGAAATTCAGCCAATATTGGCGAGAGATACTGGAAAACATTCCTAACCTTGAGATGTGGCAGGACATTGCCACAGAACTGATAGTTGAGAACGGCAAGGCTGTAGGTGTAAGGACACAGATGGGCGCGGAGTTCCGCGCAGCCTGCACAATCATCACCGCCGGCACGTTCCTCAACGGCCTGATGCACATTGGCAAGGTAAAGATTGAGGGCGGCCGCGTGGCAGAGCCCGCAGCGAAGGGCCTCACAGAGTCCATCACTGCACACGGCATAACAGCCGGACGAATGAAGACAGGAACACCTGTGCGCCTTGACCGACGTTCAATAAACCTTG
>JAZNPR010000081.1:0-14257 GCA_045589755.1 Paludibacteraceae bacterium | reverse complement strand
CCCACAAGCTGCCGCCAGCACCTTGAGAGAGGGGGATTTCTGCGTAATCCCCACAGTCTGCCACGGGCATCCTGTGCAAATCCTTTTACTCACGTCCTCGCTCAAGCAAGCTTGGACTCGTCCGTTTGTAAAAGTCTTTTGCGGAGAGAGGGGGATTCGAACCCCCGAAACCCTTTTGGAGTTTACACGCTTTCCAGGCGTGCCTCTTCAACCACTCGAGCATCTCTCCTTCGTCGGAATGCGCTTGTCGCATTGACTGCCGCTCTGCGGCATTAGGCGACCGCGATTCCTCCTCTTAACTCGGGCTCACAATACACCCCAAAAATCAAAATTTTAGGGGACCCCGTTTCGCCCTCGTTAGGTTTTCGCGATTATCGGTCTTCGACCGACTATGATGTATATCTAAGAACACATTTACAGAATGGTAACCGCACACAAAATGGCACAATACACCTTTCGACCCGCAAAGGTACAAAAATATTTACAAATTACAAAATTTACAATGTACAATTTGCGTTTTTTTTGTTATTTTCCTTAATTTTTCACAAATTTATAACAAAAAGCTCCTTTGCATTGGCTGTTGTCACCTCATTTATGTACTCTGGGGAACAATTATACACCTGCGCCAAGCGTTCCGCCACATATCGCATCCAACGGCTCTCATTCCGCTTTCCGCGATGAGGAATAGGTGCCATGTAAGGTGCATCCGTTTCCAATACCAAACGCTCCAACGGAATCCCCACCAAGTGTTCTGCCAACTTGCAATTCTTGAAAGTAATCACACCACCGATACCCAAGTAATAACCCATTTTCACAACCTGCTCCGCCACCTCATGACTACCACTGAAGCAATGCATTACTCCCTTCACATTAGGGAACTCACGCAGTATCTTCAGCGTATCCTCTGCCGCATCGCGGCTGTGAATCATCACAGGCAAATGATACTGCTCCGCCCAACGCATCTGTTCGCGCAAAGCCTCTTGTTGCTGCTCTTTGAAGGTTGTATCCCAGTGATAATCAAGACCTATCTCGCCGATGGCGAGGAGTTTTCTTTCGGATATTGGACGCTCCGCTATTGGATATTGGACGCCCTTCGGACTATTGGACATGCGAGCATCGACTGCGGCTTTGATAGTAGCGAGTTGCTCTTGCCAGTCTTCTTTGACATTCTCGGGGTGGAGGCCTAAGGCAGGGAAGAGATAGTCAGGGTAGCGGTCGCAGACCTCCAAAACATCTTTGATGGAAGTCTTATCCACTCCAGGTACTAAAATACATTCTACACCATCTTGTCGTTGCTCAGCCAAGAAAGCGTCTAATCCTTCCGCATACTGCGGGTCGTCGATATGGCAGTGGGTGTCGATCATTGTGTTTAGTGTTTAGTGAACGGCGCAGAGCGCCTACTGTTTAGTGTTTAGTGAACGCCGCAAAAGCGGCTACTGTTTATAGAACGCGCCTTTGGCGCTACTGTTTAGGGTTTAAAGACTCGCGTTAATATACTACTGTCGCCATAGCTGAGGAAACGGAAATCGTGGGAGAGGGCGTAGTCGTAAATCGTATGCCAGTCACCTCCGACAAATGCACTTACCAACAACAACAGCGTGGATTTGGGTTGATGGAAATTCGTAATTAACTGATCCACCACACGGAAAGTGTATCCAGGTTTGATCATAATCTGCGTTTCTGCATGCAACACATCTTGCCCCGTAGCATCCAAATACGCCACTATCGCCTGCAAAGCCTCACGCGTGGAGAGCGTATGCTCCCTCTCGTAGGGGGCAAACTGGGCAACGGAGAGCGTGGACCCTCCCGACCTCCCTTCGAGGGAGGAGGTAGAAGGATGAGTGTGGTGCAGGGTGTAGAGTTGTGTACCGAGAAAGTAGAGACTCTCCAAGGTTCGCATGCTAGTGGTGCCGACAGCAACAATATGTCCGAGGTTAGCCATTATCTGTTCTATCGTTTCGCGTGGCACGGCGATAATCTCGGTGTGCATAGTATGTTGGTTGGCATCAGCCACCTTCACGGGTTGGAAAGTACCCGCACCGACATGCAAGGTGACTTCGGCAGTCTGTATGCCCTTTTGGCGCAAGCCGTTGAGGACATTATCCGTAAAGTGAAGACCCGCAGTAGGGGCAGCCACCGAACCCTTGATGCGCGAATAGACGGTCTGATAGGTTGTCTTGTCACTCTCCTCGGTCTTGCGATTGAGGTATGGCGGGATAGGCAATTCGCCTACGGCATCGAGGATCTCAGCGAAAGACCCCTCCCACTCCCCTTTAAGGGGAGAGTTCCACGAGAAATGTACAGCGAAGGTATTGCCTGTTTGTTCGCCTTTTTCGGCAAAGAGGGTGATATGTTCGCCAGAGGGGAGTTGTACGGGCAAAGACAATGCTCCAGATTTCCACTTTTTAGCATTGCCAATCATGCACTTCCACGTGCAACCATCGGTACTACCCAAACTGAGTTGATAATCATGCGGATCTAAGGGTTCGAGGCAAAAGATTTCAATGCGAGCGCCAAGCGTATTGTTCAATGGTTGTTCAATGTGGTTCAACGATTGTTCAGCATTGTTTGGAGCTTGCTTATGAAATACCAGACGCGCTTGTATCACGCGCGTATTATTATATATAAGGAGTGAATTAGCAGGTAGGTATTCACCCACATGGCAAAAACAGTCCTCACTTACCTTGCCATCACGGTAAACGAGCAGTTTGCTCTGGTCGCGCTGCGATAGCGGATATTTAGCAATGCGTTCGTCAGGTAGAGGGTAGTTGTATTCTTCTATAAGGATTTCTTCCATGATTTGCGGTCTCCACTAAATAGCACATACTGGTTAAACAAACAATCCAAATCGCCATTCACCAAACGAACACGCTTGGCAGGACGTAGTCCTACGCACTTGAGGGCCTCTTCGTTGCTGGAGATAATCCATGCTGTAGCTCCACTAAACTGATGTTTGAGGGCAGTACCCATATCTTGGTAGAGGCGCAATACATCTTTGTCTTGCGAGAGACGTTCGCCATATGGGGGATTCATCATGACAAGCGCACCTTCGGTATTTGTATCGGCAAGGCGTAGCTCTTGTACGCGAATCTGCTTGACCTCTATATCTCGTTGCAGATTAGCCGATTGCACATTCTTGGTAGCTGCTTGTACGGCATAGAAGCCCGCATCGGAACCATAAATCTTGTGCGTGAACTCGCGTTCGCGACTATCATCGCTGTATATATCCTCAAAAAGGTCGGCATCGAAGTTTGCCCATTTCTCGAAGGCAAAACCTTTGCGATAGATACCTGGTGCGATATTGCGCGCAATGAGAGCCGCCTCAATGAGCAGTGTGCCTGAGCCGCACATGGGGTCGTAGAAGTCGCTTTGTCCTTTCCAACCTGCGAGCAGCAACATACCCGCAGCAAGAGCCTCATTGATAGGCGCTTGTGTGTTCGCCACACGATAACCGCGTTTGTGCAAACTCTCACCTGAACTGTCAAGCGACAGGGTTACTAAGTCGCCTGCTATATGCACATTGAGATAGAGATCGGGGTTGGTGAGTTGTACGCTGGGGCGCACGCCACCATGCTCCGTCCACCAGTCCACGATGGCATCTTTCACGCGGTAGGTGATGAATTGCGAATGGCGAAAGAGATCAGAATATACGGTAGCGTCAATCTGGAATGTGGTTTTGGCTGTCATGTACTGTGCCCAATCCAATAGTTTGACCTGTTCGTATATATCATCGGTCTTCTTGGCTTTGAAGGTGGCTATTGGCACAAGGATACGCGAAGCAGTACGCAGACAGAAATTGGCGGCGTAAAGCATACGTTTGTCACCTGAAAAAGCTACCGCTCTACGTTGTATTTGTACATTGTTGGCACCTAATTCAATGAGCTCCTTTGCCAAGACGCTCTCCAACCCTTTAAAGGTCTTTGCCAACATTTGAAAATCGTTATTCATATTTATTAAGACTAGTAAAACAATGCGTTTTTATCTGCTCACACGCACATACAGGACTATACCGATAGCTAGGAAAATGAAATTCGGCAGCCAGACACTCATAAAAGGCGACATCACGCCATTCACAGAGAAAGTGGTAGATACTGTGGAAAAAAGAATATATAACGCACTCAAAGTTAAACCAAAACCAAGGTTCTTACCCATTCCTCCACGTACTTTCTTCGAACTCATCGTAACTCCCAGCAGTGTCATAATGAATGCGCCTATTGGACTAGCCCAGCGTTTCCACCATTCCGTTTCAAAAGCTTGCACATTACCAGAACCGCGCTTGCGTTGCGTAGCGATATATTCTTTCAGTTCGGGATTAGGCATCATCTGCGCATTCTCAGCCGTATAGAAGAGTTCCTTGGGTAGTACTGGAATAATCGTGTCTAAGCGGGTGCCCCGAGTAAGCGTCTCGCGCATTCCATCAAAATCACGACGTACATACTTATCAAAATGCCAGTTGAAAGCGGAGTCATAATGAATACGGTCAGCAGTGATACGCATGGTCAGTTTCTTGCCATCAAAATGCTCCAAAGAAGCACGATAACCTAGATTAGTGCGCTTCTGAAAACTCTCAATATACAAAATGGTACCAGGTTCGACCTCCATCTGCACATTACGAGCATTCTCGCGACTAAAATGTTCAATATATTTATCTTGAAAAGTAAGCATTTTCTCAGAAGCAGGTGGAATCACATAGCCTGTCATCCAAAATGAGAATACAAATAGCAATGATGCACTCACAAAATACGGCCACATCAATCGATTGTAACTCACGCCACTTGCCAATATGGCTATAATCTCACTATCGCCCGCCATTTTCGATGTAAAGAAAATCACCGAAATGAAGATGAACAGCGGACTGAACATATTCATGAAGTAAGGAACAAAATTGACATAATAATCCAAAATAATCTCCCTAGCCGTCACTTGATGTTCAAAAAAGTCATCTAACTTTTCTGTCAAATCGAAAATCACAGCAATACTCATGATAAGCACAATCGAAAAGATGAATGTGCCGAGGAACTTGCCTATTATGTATTTGTCGAGACGCTTCATTTTATTTTAGGTTAGAGGTTAAAGGTTAAAGGTGGGTAATATGCGGCAAAGCCGCTATTTCTGGCCTCTCGCCTCATTGCCTATAAACTACATACGTTGCATGAGGCGGGGGGTGATGTCATCTTTCCACGCCTTGAAGTCGCCTGCAAGGATATGCTTGCGGGCTTCGCCAACGAGCCATAGGTAGAACGCCAAGTTGTGGATACTGAGTATCTCCAAGCCGAGCATCTCCTGTGCATGGATGAGGTGACGCACATAGGCGCGGGTATAGTGATGGTCCACAAAACTGGTGCCGCAGGGGTCCAATTCGGTGAAGTCATCCTCCCACTTCTTGTTGCGCAGGTTCATCACACCATTCTGCGTGAAGATCATGCCGTTGCGGCCATTACGGGTTGGCATGACACAATCGAACATATCCACGCCGCGTTCGATACCCTCTAGGATATTCCAAGGCGTACCCACGCCCATGAGGTAGCGCGGTTTGTTCTGAGGCAGGATATCATTGACCACCTCAATCATGGCGTACATATCTTCGGTAGGTTCGCCCACAGCCAGTCCACCGATGGCATAGCCATCGCGATCAAGGTCGCGCAGGCGCTTCGCTGCGTCTTGGCGCAGGTCGGGATATACGCAGCCCTGCACGATAGGGAAGAGGTGCTGGCGGTAGCCATAGAGGTCGGGGGTGTTATCAAAACGTTGGATACAACGATCGAGCCAGCGATGGGTGCGCTCCATGGATTTTTGTGCGTATTGGCGGTCGGCGGTGCCTGGGCAGCACTCGTCGAATGCCATCATGATGTCGGCACCAATCTCGCGCTGGATATCCATGACGTTCTCGGGGGTGAACATGAGTTTGCGTCCGTCGATATGGGAGGAGAACTGTACACCCTCTTCGGTCATCTTGCGAATATCAGTGAGGGAAAAGACTTGGAAGCCACCCGAGTCGGTGAGTATAGGGCGTGTCCAGCCCTCAAAACGGTGCAAGCCACCCGCCTTGTGCAGGATGTCGGTGCCAGGACGCAGATAGAGGTGGTAGGTATTGCCAAGGATAATCTGGGCGTTGATATCCTCTTCGAGGAAGGTACGTTGTACACCTTTGACAGTACCCACGGTGCCCACGGGCATAAAAATAGGGGTTTGGATATCCCCATGGTCGGTATGCACCACACCAGCGCGTGCGCACGTGTGCGCATCCGTATGTATAAGGTCAAAAAAAACTTTCTCCATTCTGTCGAAATGAGGTTAGAGGTTAAAGGTTAGAGGCGGGTGATATGCGGCTTTGCCGCTATGTCTTGCCTTTTGCCTCATCGCCCTTATACTCTATTGTTATTAGGGAAAATGATAGCGGGTTTGAAGGTTTTTACTTCTTCTTCTGTCATCAGGGCGTATGCCATGATAATAACAGTGTCGCCCACATGTACGAGGTGCGCCGCAGCCCCATTGATACAGATACAACCGCTACCTCGTTTCCCAGGAATGACGTAGGTCTCGATGCGTGCGCCGTTGGTGTTATCTACGATTTGCACTTTCTCGCCTGCGTAGATATTGGCGGCATTCATGAGGTCCTCATCAATAGTGATACTACCGATATAGTCTAAGTTGGCTTCGGTCACCGTCACGCGGTGTATCTTGGATTTTAGTATTTGTAACAACATTTTTGCACAATTTTGGGTGCAAAATTACTATAAAAAATCGATATACGCAAAAAAAGTACTTAAAAATTTGCACAATTCAAAAAAAAGCAGTACTTTTGCAGCCGATTTCGAAGGAGAGATGGCAGAGTGGTCGATTGCGGCGGTCTTGAAAACCGTTGAGCTGAGAGGCTCCGGGGGTTCGAATCCCTCTCTCTCCGCTAAAAAGAAAGGAGTTCCAAAAGGAGCTCCTTTTCTTTTTTGTCAGAAGGACAGGGCCTTCTCACACCCACGGACGGGGGCTCTTATCTCGACCGAATCGGTCTCGAACGATACGCGCAAATTAATTGCGCTAGCGAATCCCTCTCTCTCCGCTAAAAAGAAAGGAGTTCCAAAAGGAGCTCCTTTTCTTTTTTGTCAAAAGGACAGGGCCTTCTCACACCCACGGACGGGGGCTCTTATCTCGACCGAATCGGTCTCGAACGATACGCGCAAAAAATTGCGCTAGCGAATCCCTCTCTCTCCACTAAAAAGAAAGGAGTTCCAATTAGCCCTCTAAGCAACGAATATCCCAAGCATCGCCTAACTGCAATAAGTAGGCGATGAAACCCGTAACGGGAATATCCGCTGTGGGCAAATGGTAGAGATAGGTGATGTCAAGCATTAGCGTGTAGCCTGGTAGATACGTGGAGCTATCTCGCTGTTGTCCATCCAACCTGTGAAGCGCTCTGCTCCTACGCCTACGGCGAAGACAGGCACTGCTGTGGCTGAATGGCCATGTGTGGTCCAACCCAAGCCCGCTTTGTGGTTCACCAGTTCTTTGGCTTTCGCCGCCAAAGCGTTGATGTCAGCATAGAGCGTCTTAAGCGATGCTTGCTGGCGCATCATATTATTGAAAGCGTCCTGCAAAACAGCCTCTTCTTCGGCTGTCACCGACAAGCCACCAAACAAACCTGTGTTCGCTGCCAAGAACGCCTTCACCTGCTCCCATGTGAGTTGCTCTGCATGTTGCTGGCAAAGTGCTGTGAGGCGAGCAGAAAGGGTATCGGACGAGCACTTCTGGTGCGCCAAGCGCTCCAAACGCAACGAATGGCCATTACCCAAGATCATACCACCCGTCTCATGGTCTGCCGTCACCACAATGAGGGTCTCATCGGGGTGCTGCTCATAGAAGCGATATGCCACCTGTATCGCGCGGTCGAAATCCAAGACCTCTTGGATATTCGTTGCCCCATCGTTGCCGTGACCTGCATAATCAATCTTGCCGCCCTCAGCCATCATGAAGAAACGGTCATGCATGGAGAGATGCTGGATAGCAATATCCACAATTTGTGCTAAGTTGAGGTCGCCCTCTTGCTGATCAATGGCATATGGCAATGCCTCTGCGCCCTTGTTAGGATTATCCAGATTGACCTGTGGCACAAGCAGCATTTTCTTTTTCTTCAGGTTCTTTTGCGCCTCGGCATAGCTGCCCACGAGGGTATAACCATTCTGCTTGCAGAGGTCATAGAGGTTAGGCGCCGCAGCATCGTCTTTATTCACAGGGCGTTGGAAACCGCCACCGCCAAAGAAATCGAAGTTCGACTCCGCGAGGTGGGTGCCAATGAGGTAATAGTTGCTGCGTTTCTCGGCATGCGCGTAGTGCGAAGCGGGCGTAGCATGATCCACGGGAACGGTGGACATGATACCAATACCCCACCCCTCTTTCTTCAGGTTGGATGCCACGCTATAGGCGGGTGCGCCGTCAGGCGTTTGACCGATCATACCGTTGTTGGTCTTCTTACCCGAAGCGAGGCAAGTGCCTGCCGCAGCGGAGTCGGTGATACCATCCGAAGCGGAGAAAGTGGCAGCCTGACCCGAATAAGGGAACTGGGTCATGAGCAGCGGCACACGACCGTGTTTGCCTTGGAGCGCTGCCTGGTACATCTCGGCGGTGAGCACTTGGTTAGGTCCCATGCCATCGCCAATGAAGAAGAACACATACTTGGCCTGAGCCATTATCGCTACTGCCAAACAGAGTAGCCATGCGGAGAGAAGAGAGCGTTTCATATTTTCTGTTTTTGAGGTTAGAGGCTAAAGGTTAAAGGTTAAAGGCGGGTAATATGCGGCAAAGCCGCTGTTTCGTGCCTAATCGCCTTATAGCCTTTTTGCCTAATCACCTGATTTAACTATTTCCTCGGCGCGAGCGAGGGCACCATTGATATGGTTGCGCACGTTCTCGCGACCGATTTTGTTGACTAATCCAGCTTTGTCCAGGGTGTTGAATACTTTCTCATTGACACCCGAGAGCACCAGTTGTATGCCATCGTGCTGCAAGCGCATATGCAGTTGCTCCAAGTTGTGAATACCTGTGGAGTCGATAAACGACACCTTACGCATACGGATGATACGCACCTTTTGGTCGCCACTATGCGTGCGGCGGCTGATGTCGTCGAACTTGTTGGCGATACCAAAGAAGTATGGGCCATCAATCTCATATACCTCGGTGTATGGTGGAATCTTGAGGGTCTCAAGGTCTTGACCATGCAAGCGCAGGTCGTTGTTGTGCGTAGGGTCGAGTTCGTTGGTGAAAGACTGCACCGTGGTGGACTCGTTGGTACGCTTGATGAAAAGGATAACCGCCAACAACAGTCCCACCTCGATAGCGATTGTGAGGTCGAAGAGCACGGTCAGAATGAATGTCACAAGCATCACCAAGAAGTCTGACTTAGGGTTCTTAGCGAGCCATACGATGGAGCGCCACTCCGACATATTGTAACTCACCATGATCAATATACCCGCCAGACACGCCATAGGTATCAGTCCGACCAGCGGACCGAAGAACAGCAGTACCGCCATGAGCACAATAGCGTGTATGATACCAGCCACAGGGGTCTTACCACCGTTGTTGATATTGGTCATGGTACGCGCGATAGCGCCCGTAGCTGGGATACCGCCGAAGAATGGCACCACCACGTTCGCCACACCCTGCGCAATCAGTTCGGTGTTGGAGTTGTGTCGATCGCCAATCACACCATCTGCCACCATAGCCGACAAGAGGGACTCAATAGCGCCCAGCATAGCTATGGTGAAAGCCGCAGGGAAAAGACTCTGCACCAAGCTCCAGAAGGTCTGACCCTCTGCCAGTTCGAAGGATGGCAAGTGAGGTGCGGGAATGCCGTTAGGAATGGTATAGAGGTCGCCGATGGTCTTGATACTCTCCACGCCAGCATAGCGGCGCAACAGCCATGTGATGAGGGTCATGACGATGATCACCACCAAGGACGCAGGCACTTTCTTGCTAAAGCGTGGCAAGAGAATCAGTATCGCCAGCGAAATGGCTCCCACACCGAACGCCCACCAGTTAATATCCTGCCAGTGCTCGGCGTAGCATACCCATTTATGGATAAAATCCGCAGGCACACCCTGGATGTTCATACCAAAGAGGTCGTTCATCTGGGTGGAGAAAATGGTCAGCGCGATACCTGCCGTGAAGCCCACAATCACAGGATAAGGCACAAACTTGATGATACTGCCCAGTTTGAACACACCCATGAGAATGAGCATGATACCCGCCATGATGGTGGCGATGAGCAAGCCTGTGAGTCCGTGCTGCTGAATCACGCCATAGATAATCACAATGAACGCGCCCGTAGGACCACCAATCTGCACTTTGCTACCGCCGAAAGCAGAGATGATAAATCCCGCAATGATAGCCGTGATCAGACCTTCCGCAGGTCCTACGCCCGAGGCGATACCAAAGGCAATAGCCAATGGGATAGCTACCACGCCGACAATCCAGCCCGCCAGGGCGTCTTGCAGAAATTTCTGTTTGGTGTAGCTCTTCAGCGTATGGAAGAGCTTAGGTTGAAAAACATCGTTGAATGATAGTTTCATATTATTCTCATTTTTAGGTTAGAGGTTAGAGGTTAAAGGTTAGAGGCTGGTAATATGCGGCTGCGCCGCTGTTTCTTGCCTCTTGCCTCTCGCCTTATAGCCTAATAGCCTTTAGCCTAATTCTTACTTACTCATTAAATGGGCGCAGCATTTCCTTGGGCGCAGCAGCCTCAAAGCGTACTTTCTTCTCGGTCATTGGGTGGATAAACTCCAGCACCTTGGCGTGCAGACAGAGGCGGTCAACGGGCGAATACTCGTTGCCGTGTCCATACTTGCGGTCGCCTATCACAGGATGACCCACGCTCTGCATGTGTACACGAATCTGATTGGTGCGCCCCGTCTCGAGGTTCAGTTCTATGAGAGACATGGCTAAATCCGGGCTCCCGAGTCCAGGTTCCAATTCCTTGAGCACCTTGTAGTGCGTCACGGCTTTTTGACCGCCATCGTCCTTTGGCGACGAATAGACCATGCCAGTGTGTGGGTCTTCGGTCAACCAAGTGGTGATAGTGCCCTCTTTCTGCTCGAACAGTCCCTCTACGAGGGCTACGTATGTGCGTTTGGTGACAAGTTGTCGCCAATACGTGCGCATATACTCCTGCAACTCAGGCGACTTGGCAAAAACCAACACGCCACTGGTCTCGCGGTCGAGGCGGTGCACCACATGCACGGTGTTGCGTTTGGACTCTTTCTTGACATACTCCTTGAGGATAGAGTATGCGGTCATCTCGCTGCTTTTGGGGTTGTATGGCACAGTGAGCAGTCCGTTCTTCTTCTCCACGATGATGAGCGCATCGTCTTCGTAGATGATACGCAGTTTGGGGTGACGGAGCTCAATATTACCACGCCCTTGTAGCACTTGTACCACATCGCCCGCTTTGAGCAGAGTGTCATGACGGGTCTGAATACCGGCATTCACCGTCACGCGACGCTGACTGAGCAATTGTTTGACGCTGGTGCGGGTCATACCGCCCAGTTTAGAGAGCAAAAAAGGCATCAGTTCTGCTGCTGCCTCCACTCGAAAAGATGTATCTTGTTTGCGTTTCATTCTTTTTTTTAACTGTACCTTTGGGCATTACTGCCCACTCTGCCAAATTCGCTGCAAAGGTACAAATTATTTCTCATATATACAAAAAAAAGTGACAAATCGTAAAACTTGTCACCTTTCCTTTCCAATAATTTTAATATTCTACCTTATCTTCTTTCTCCGCCCATTTCTTAAATGCTCTTATCGCTTCAGCGCGCATGAAATGGTCGCATTGGATGGAACGATCAGCATAGTTCAACTCAAGCTGATCATAGATAAACGAATCGTCAAAGTTAATAGCCTTGGCATCATCCTTGGTATTGCCATAGCAGATACGCTTCACCCCTGCCCAATACAATGCACTTAGGCACATCGGACATGGCTCGCACGAACTATATACCGTGCAACCCGTCAGCTGATATGTGCCCAATTTCTCACAAGCACTACGTATGGCCATCACCTCTGCATGAGCGGTTGGATCATTATTCGGTACTACACGGTTCGTGCCCGTGGCAATCACCTCGCCATCACAAACGATAACGGCGCCAAAAGGACCACCGCCCTTGTCTATATTGTCTTCGGAAAGGCCAATAGCCATTTCCATAAACTTCGCATCTTCTTCCGAAATGTGTACGCTTTCTTCTAAGTATTTTTTCATGTTCAAGATAAAGATTAATGCTATTTACTATTCCTATTTGCCTTTATCCATGCAAGACCTGCTCCGCCATTCACTACAAGGAAGACCGTAAATAGCACAAAAGAGAAAGCATTGCCGATCAAAGCATATAATATCATACCTGCTATAGAATATACCACCCACCATAACCACGCATCCAGTTTTTTGTATATCAACCAGAAATTGGCAAGCACCGAAGAACCAATCATCACCCCGCTCATCAGTTTTTGTAACAGCTGCTCGCTATGGATAGTTGACTCAAAATGCGTTAGTAACCCACTATCCAATGCCACCATTCCTAATAGAAACAATAGATTAAAGGCTTGATTTCTAATGGACAACCAAACGGGGCAGAATATATCTTCATTCTCCGAGGATTGCAATGTCTGTTTGCGCCAACAGATGATGGAGTAAATCATAAATGGCACAAATACCACCACATACAATGCGGTCAGGCTCCATTGCTGCAACAATGCAAATTGCCATGACAGGAGCAATGCCATAATGATGCCGCCATAGAATCCCGTATAGTTTTGTGGGTTGCGAATGGTCAATACGTATGCCACCCCTATCACACTGGCGGGAATACCCACCACGAAAGCAGGATCATGCCACTGGAGCAACACACCATATAGCGAAGGCACATACCACTCCACTATATATAATATAAGGAATAGCACAGAGAAGATGCCAAGCGACACCAACATTTGCTTTCCAAAGTCTTTCCAAAGGGAGCGTTGAAGGGGGGTCATAAGGGTGTAAGGTGTAAAGTGTAAAGTGTAAAGGTTGGGATTAAAAAAGGCGAGCGTGATGCTCGCCTTTTTTGTTTACCGTATTAGTTACGCTTGCGGTTACCGTAGCGAGACATGAACTTGTCAACGCGACCTGCGGTATCCACGAGTTTAGACTTACCAGTATAGAATGGGTGACTGGTGTTGGAGATCTCCAACTTGATCAATGGATATGTAGTGCCATCAATCTCGATGCTGTCCTTCGTGTTAGCTGTAGAGCGAGAGAAGAACTGTGTACCATCGGACATATCTTTGAAAACTACTACGCGGTAGTTCTCTGGATGAATTCCTTTTTTCATAATTTGTTTCCTTTCTTTAGCGCTTATTCAGCAACAACGTTCAACTTAATTTCAGCCTTAACCTCGCGGTGAAGTTTAGCGGTAGCAGTAGCCTCGCCCAAAACTTTCACAGCCTCGTCGATAGTGATCACCTTCTTGTCGATCTCGATGCCTTGAGCAGCCAAAGCCTCAGATACTTGAGCAGTAGTGATAGTACCGAAGATCTTGCCATCCTCATTTGCCTTTGCAGACAATGTGATAACAGTGTTAGCCAATTTCTCAGCCAATGCTTGAGCGTCAGCGAGCAATTTAGCCATCTTGTGAGCTTGTTGTTTGAGGTTCTCAGCGAGTTGTTTGCGGTTGCTATCGTTAGCAATCACAGCCAAACGGTTAGGGATGAGGTAGTTACGACCGTAACCATCTTTTACCTTGATGATATCGTTCTTGTAGCCCAAGTTAGCTACGTCTTGAATCAAAATTACTTCCATGATGTTTCCTTTCTGATTAAATAGTTAATGACTCAAATTATTTCATCATATCGGTTACGTATGGGAGCAAAGCCAAGTGACGTGCTTTCTTCACGGCTTGAGCCACCTTGCGTTGATACTTCAAGCTTGTACCTGTGATACGGCGAGGAAGAATCTTACCTTGCTCGTTGAGGAACTTCTTGAGGAACTCAGGATCTTTGTAGTCGATGTACTTGATGCCAGACTTTTTGAAGCGGCAGTACTTTTTCTTCTTTGCCTCGTTGGTCTTTGGGGTCAAATAGCGGATTTCGTCATTCTGTGCCATGATTATGCCTCCTCTTGTTCTTGTGGTTTAACATTTGCGTTACGACGCTTTTGAGCGTACTCAAATGCGTACTTGTCAAGACGGGTAGTGAGGAAACGCAATACGCGCTCATCACGACGGAATGCTGTCTCGAGCTT
>JAZNPR010000080.1:0-123098 GCA_045589755.1 Paludibacteraceae bacterium | reverse complement strand
AGTTGTGACTTACAACTATGGTGCTACTATAGCTGAGCAAGCTGCACCAACTCGCGTTGGGTATGAATTCGCGGGATGGTCACCTGCATTCGTTGCCAATACAACAATGCCTGACAACGCTTTGACATACACTGCCCAATGGACTGCAAACCAATACACCATCACTTTAGACAAACAAGGTGGTACTGGCGGAACTAGCGAAGTAGCTGTACACTACGACAACAACGATTATTCAGTTAATCCTGTCAGCGTTCCTTCTATCCAAGGATATGCCTTTATGGGATATTATGTAGCCGAGAACGGAAGTGGTTTCCAAGTAGTTGACGCTACAGGTAACTGGGTAAAAAGTGCACATGGTTATACCGACGCTAGCGGCAATTGGAAAAAGGCATCCGACATTACTCTCTACGCATTCTTCAAAAAAGCCGAGATTACTTCTATCACCTTAGATAAGAGGCTCTTCGAAAGTGGAGAGACTGGCTATGTAACCGTTACAAATCACACAATCGAACCTACCCCCGCAGGCACAGTAGTTGTTTGCTGGACACTTTGCTACAATAACGGCACTCCTGTCGAAGGACATGACGCAATCAAAGAGGATGATGGCACGGTGAAGTTCGCTATAGACGGACTCAGCACAGGTACCTACAAAATTGTAGCATCCCTACGCCTCAATGACAGCAACGGAGAAGAACTAGACCGCGCAGAAGCTACTTTCCTTGTTGCAGGTAGCTACACAGTGACCATCAAATACACATGCGATGGCGATGAGATTGCTGGGCGCAAAACACAAGAGGGGTATCCTTCAACACCAACCGAAGCTACAGCCCCTGAGATAGGCGGTTATAATTTTGTTGCATGGGTATTGGGAGACGGTATCTATACAACAAATGAACTCACCAGCAATCCCATCAAATATACAGCAAATTACGACGGCTATCTAACTGCCACATACGAGAAGAAGAAACTCATCTTCCTCGACTTGTCTAAGCAATTTGGTACAGCCGATTGGACTGCACCTCATATCTATCTATATAGTGCAGAATTTTGGGATGAGAAGAAAGGTACTGGTGCAACAACTAATTGCGTAGCCAAAGGCGCAATGTCCCCTGTGCCTGGAACAACAGGAATGTGGTTCTATGAATATGAGGGTGTGAATAACTTCAATGGTTATGTGGCTTTCACCCCAACAGATAAAACAGGCCAAGAGAATTTCTGGGATACAGAAGTGATTCATCGCGGTGACTTTAGCAGTGGCACCCCTGTCTTTGTGCCTGCTGAGGGACAAACAGCAAATATCAAAAACGACAATAACGGGAAAAACGCCCAATACTACAACAAGGGCCACTGGACAAAATATATGGGTGGCACAGGTTACACTCTTAAAATCTATAATCACAAAGAGCTAGATGGTCGTAAAGAACTGATGTCAGTTCCTTTTACGGGGTCATCGCTGTACTTGCCATTTACTGCCATCGTTGATTTGGAGGGTGGTCGAACATTTGGTTATAAAATTGTTCGCGACGACGACAAGTGGTATAAAAACGATAACGATGGTACAATGACTGTGAATAGCCATACAAACTGGCCATTTAAAGAAGATAAAAATAATGGACTTGCATGCGGTATTCAAACAGTGGCAGCAGGCATCCACACCTTCACATTGACACTCAATGCTACATCAGGAAACTTCGAAGTGACTGTAGATTATCCTGTGACTGTGGGCGACTATCGCATACTCTACAAAGACAATACACGCACAACCTATAAACCATCGGATATCAAGAAGGCAGAAGAGCTAAATCCTGTGACCTCCTTCTTCATTCGTCCAAATAGCGACCCTGAATTGAAAATCCAAACTGCGGCACGCGTGTCTAATGAAGGTGTAACTTGGTATGCAGATAATCACATCTACTTCAAGCCAAACGCCAACTGGAAACAAAATGATGCATACTTTGCCGCAAGATTTAACGGAACAGAAGAAGTATGGAGTGTATTGAACCAAAATGGCGATGTTTATTCTTGCAAAATACCTAATGGAGCAAATGATGTTATTTTCGTTCGTATGAATCCAAACGGAAGTGACGCGACAAATAACAAACTGAATTGGAATAATAAGTGGAATCAGACAGGACATCTTAGTTTACCTAAAGACAAGAATGAATACACCTTAAACGAAGGTGAATGGGGAAATAAACTTTACCTCAAACCTAATAGCAACTGGTTCCAGAAAGATGACAATCAAAAAGACCCTCGTTTTGCTGCATATTTCTTCAACAGTAACTCAGACAATGCATGGGTTAGTATGGGTAATCCAGTAGATGGAGTATATTCATGTGACATCCCTGCAAAGGTTTACAAAAACGTTATTTTCTGCCGTATGAACGGTGGAAATGAGACCAATAATTGGAATAATAAATATAACCAATCTAGCGATTTGATAGTTCCTACTGATGGAAAGACACTTTATACTGTAAAGGATGGTACATGGGATAATGGAGGCGGTTCTTGGAGCGTAAAAGAAGGTTCTTGGAGCCAAATTAAAGGTACCATAACCGATCTTACTAGAGAACTACAGGAAAAGTTGGGAGAAATTAAGGGTGACATCAAGGACGCTCCTGACTCCGTATATACTATTCACTTGAGCAATAATGATGGCACACCTACTATCGAGAAAGTAGCATTCTACACAGGCAACTTCTACATTCGCGTAGATGCTGCAGCTGGCAAATGGTACGACTACAAGACCAACCCCGACAACCTCATGACCTACTCTGCTTTCTCCGAGAGCGACGCCAACTCCTTCGGTGAGAAATTTAGTCACTACAAAACGAAATGGTGCCCACGCGGTACAAATGTCAAGTTTGTAATCGCTAATGACTACAGCCCATGTATCTCTGATACTCTAGCAAGAGATCTTGTTCGAGCAAGTGGTGATGATTATATGACCGAAGGTGGTGAGTTATATCAAGAAGATGGCGGAGCCAAAGATCCTGTTTATGATCGATATAGCGCAAACATCCGCTTTATGTGGAATCGCAAAACCAATAAAATATCTCGTGCATATCTAGCTTCCTCATCCAATGATAGTCGTCAGTTCTTAGTACTGAAAGGGTGTCAAGAAATAAAAGATGAGAATGGAAATGACTTGAGCGGAAATGGAGACAATCATGGCGAACACCGCGCGCTACTCCAAGATACACAAGACTGGATATACGAGCGTACATTCATGGTACAACCAGGTACACGTGTCAAATTATATGCTTGTTATGCAGATAAAAACGTAAGCCCTGCTACAGCTCAATACTTCCGTGGTAAACATGATGGCGGTAACTGTGGTTCAACTGAGAATTCTGTTCAAATATTAGGAGGAAATGGAGAAGATTGGGAGAAAATTCGCGTAATCTACGACTTCAAGACCAACCGACTTATGGGTGCTTGGGTACCAGAATCCGCTATAGACTCAGAACAAGCCATCGCAGCAGACTTGATGGTAATACGCCGTCACCAAGAAAATGCAACTTGCGTTACTCTGACTAATGAGAATAGCAAACTGACGGATGTAAAGACTGCATACGGAGCCATGCAATTCAATCGTTGGACAATCAACAACCGCGGCGGAGCAGATGACTTGGATGTAGAACACTGCACAAAACAAAGTGGTAGTCACCGTGTATATGACGAGACAATTACTAATCAGTATCACCCTGTTTTGCCACTTGCAGAGCAGACATCCATCTATGAGCGTGGTCTGTACTTCATCTCCTTCCCATTTGATGTTCACTTGAGCGATGTATTTGGATTTGGTACTTATGGTACACATTGGGTAATATCAACCTACAATGGCAAACGCCGTGCTGAAAGAGGATACTTCGCAGAAGATTGCATCAATGAAGATTGCACCAACTGGGATTATATATGGGATCCAACAGGCTTTGTAATGAAAGCCAACGAAGGATACCTCCTTAGTCTTGATCTCGACTTGATGAAACACGACAACACCGATTTCTGGGCAAGTAACACTAGTCAAGTAGAGTTATTCTTCCCATCTACGGCAGCAGTCAAGAGTATTGAAAAGACAGACTATACCATGCCTGCTTTAACAGATGAGTATCTCTGCAAGATCAACCACAACACCCCTGATGGTGACCGCCGCGTGAAAGATAGTTATTGGCGTTGTATCGGTGTACCAAGTTTCGCAGACTACGATGGTTCACTCACTACAGATGGAAAAAATAGCACAATTAATTGGAAAGCGGATTATACATGGCAAGCAGACAACGGAGCTTTCCCATTCCTATACGAGTGGAATGTTACTAACAACGACCTTGTAGTACGCTCAACCAATAGTTATAAGTTCCGCGCTACTTACGCTTACCTCATACAAAATGGAAATGAGATTCATTGGGAAGCTGTCAATACCAACAAGCCTGCTAGTATCATTGCACGCGACCAAACTGAGAATGTTAGCAACTACGAATGGAAGATTGCCCTACTCCGCAATGACGCTCCAGCAGATCATACATTCATACGCATGACTGACAACGAGTCTGTTACATCTGCATTTGACTTCCATCAAGATCTCTCTAAAGAGTTCAACTACGGAGCAAATATCTATACCCTCGTGGGTTATGAGCGATTGGCTGCCAACAGTTTGCCAATGAGCGATAGCACAACCATCATCCCACTCGGTGTATCAGCACAAGAGGCTGGCGACTACACTATCACCATGCCAGAAGGTGTAGAGAGCATCGGCATCACACTCGTGGATAACGAAACGGGTATTCACACCAACCTCAGTGCAGGTCAAGAATACACCCTCACACTCAATAATGGTATATGCGAGAATAGATTGTTCATTGAGGTATCACCTATCCAGAACACACCAACCGATTTGGAATACACCACAGGAGATACACGCGAACAAACTACCCGCAAAGTACTCATCAACGAGAAACTCTATATCATCCGAGATGGCGTTGTTTATGACGCACAAGGACATAGATTGTAAAAAAAGAGATTTATATACCTGTTGACGCTATGCATTATTTCCCTGTCGCGCCAGGATGTTGAAAACTCCCCCTCCCAAAAAATAGGAGGGGGAGTTTCTGTTATACGGGGATGAATGACCCGTCGGTATTGTCCACAGAGATATTGAGATTATTGCTCACATTGAACATCAGATTGTCCGACAGATACTGCACTACGTCGGTAGTGGGCTGGTGGTATGTCTTCTTGGGTGTGCAAGGCATAATACGTTCTCCTTTCTTGTTTATCTAACTCGTTGTCCCTGAGGGGTAAACTCCATGCCATTGTGGCGAATAATCAGCTGACCATCGCGCAGGATTTTTGCGGGTGGGAGTGGCTGCATTGGCTCTGGTATATGCTCAATATCAGTAGGCATTTCATCTTCGAAAACTACCTTAGCACTCAAACGCTGTAGTTGCTCTTTGGACAGCGCGAACTGGAAGTATGCGCGCAGTGCCTGCATGGTCTGCGCTGCGTTCTTAGCCAGCAATTGATTGGGGGCTAAGAAATAGAAATACTCATCGCGGTGCTCCTCTCTAAACTTATTGAAATCCATAGGTGCCAAGATGCCATACATATGGGCTTTTCCCGTGTGGACAGCCTGTACGTCGGTCGAGAGCACAACGTCCTTGACTACCGCTCCTCGCGCAAGGTTCTCGGAGGGGTGCACCAGGCACGGTTGCCCCTGCGGAACGGACTCGGTGAAGTCGAAGCGCAGGTACATGCAGTCGTCCGCCATGAGATAGGAGTGCGCCATGATAGCCACATCGGTTCTATCGCCAAAAACAGCCTGCGTCTGCTCGCTGGTCATGGCAAAAGGCAAGGTGAGCGTTTGCCAATATTGGTTGGTAAAGGGACGAATCAACTTGACATCCACAGCGCTGTTCGCAGGCAGAGTCCTGTAGAAATTCATGGCATCGGATGTGGTGTTGTCCTTGTCCTGGTCGATGGTAATCACCTTGCGCGGCGCAGGCACAAAACTGGTATTATCTGCCTTTGGCAGGGCAAAAGCATAGAGGCGTTGTGTGGTGTGTGAAAGCACGTACAGGTTGCCCACATAGTCGAAGGCGATACCATCAATATCATAGGCAATATAAGGTGTAGATAGCCATGGAGTGAGTGTGGGCTTGCCATCGGCGTCATACGCTGTCCGATAGAGTGTTACGCGTCCGTTGCCCGCATACGCCAGTAGGTTCTCAGCTTGCCAATACGCCAATTGTCCACGATTGGATGCGCCCGTTCCATCGTTGGTGCGATCGCCCGTGAACATACGTATGATGTCCTCGTGACTCTTCTGCGTGACCATGAAGTCAATCTGGTTGGTCGCAGAAACATGGGTGAGGATAGGGTAGAGGTCCAGTTGCTTGGTTCCGTCTTGATTCTTCTTCAAGAAGTTCTCGCGATACTGCGCCACCCACAGTCCGCCTTGTCCGTCAGAAGCCAACGCATTATCCAGTCCTGCCCATAGGCCAACGACGTTGCCTTGGGCATCGGTGTTGCCTTCGTTGATACCATTGACAATCAGTTGCCAACCGTCGCCGCTTTTCTTATACAATAGACCGCTAGCCTTGTTGCCTGACGCATTGACATTGGCGGTATCTAGCACGAAGAGCGTGCCTGTGTGGTCGTAGCAGAGCGAGTGTGCACGCTTGAGCGGACTATCTGGAGCCACGTCTATCGCGTCAAACGCGTGCGCGTCCCCGCGCAGGCGACGCGGGTGTACCTCATATATAGTAGTAGTGTTCTTGCCGTCTTGATTATGCCAATAGGCAAACGCTACGTGGTCGTTGGTGGGGTTGATAGCAATGCGGTGCATGTCGTGCCGCCACATGTCGCGCCATGCGATATTAGCGGGCAGATAGCCCTGGTTGGTGGGGTTCTTCTCTTCGAAAAGAGGGTTGTACACAAAGATACCTTTCTTCTGCGTTTTGGTTCGTTCGTATTTGGCAGCATTGTACCAATCGTCGCTCTCGTCAGCATCATCGGTGGGGCGTCCGTCAGCCGCCTGTGCAATGTAGATGTCACCGAAATAGGAGGAATAGGGGTTGGTGTTAATCGCCACGCCCTGAGGTAGATAGAAGGTGATATTCTCTGCCGTTGGGTCAGTGAACTCTACGAGTTCGGGTGTCTCGGCGATGGGGTCGCCTGTTAGTTGTACAGCCCAATTGAGGACGTCCAACATGCCTGCATCCTTGCCCGTCATTTGCTCTTCTGGTATGGGGACACGCACGTGCGAACCGTCCACCATGTCGGGTGTGATTTCAATGGTGATTGCAGGGGTGTGGCTGGATGTGATGGGTTCGGTGGTGGGAGGGTATAGATATACGTAGCCTTCGGTAAAAGGCGTATTGGACTGGAAAGTAGCGTAGAAATGCTCGTCAATAAATTCTGTTTGGAGGTCGAAGGCAAAGACACGCGCTCTGCTGACATCGGCAGCAGCGATATGCATGGTGGAAAAGAGAAATAGCAAAAAAAGCAAGTGTTTTGTGTTCATGGCGATAGTGGTGTATTAGATTGCGCCGCAAAGATACTGCTTTTTTTTTGAAATGGCAAATAAAAATGCGTATTTGTTGTTTTTTTTGTGTAAAGTGTAGAGTGTAAAGTGTAAAGGCGAGAGATGAAAGCAGTGCGCCCATAGGACGCACTGCTTTTTGGGGATTAGGGATTGGCGGTTGTCAATCCTATGGGTGTGCTATTACTCTACTGTTACTACAATTTGGCTAGCACGAACTTGGTTCGATGAAGCTGTGAATACAACCTCAGCAGCAGAACCAGTCCATGTACCAACAGCACCAGAATAGTTGTAATCACCTGTTGACCATGTGAAGCAACCAGGACCATACTTGGCATCACCATTTGCTGTGCAAGTGAACTCAATAGATGCAATATTGCCAGCAGTAGAAGTTACTGTGAGAGTTTGATTTTTGTAGATGCGATAGTGGCTCTCGTTGTTGTAAACGCCAAGAATACCAGAAGAAACAGTGATGGTTACGCCATTCTTGGTGATGGTGTATGATGTAGCGTTGTTAGAATCGGTACCTATGCCGTCGTTATCTACATCAGCGTCAAATACGATAGCACCCTCAGGAGTTGTGCCTGGATTAGGGTCAGTACCTGGATTTGGGTCGGTTCCTGGGTTAGGATCTGTGCCTGGGTTTGGATTCTCGTTGCCGCTGCTGATCAGCTTCACGAAGTATGCACCCATCACCTCGATCTTGCCGTTGTATGAACCACGCAAACCGCGGAGAGTGATCTTGTCGCCATCCTTCAAACCTAGTTCGCCAAATGACTTATCAGCCTTGGTGTTACCTACAGCTTTAAATGCTTTATCCAAACCATATACATATACGGTACCAGTCTCGTCGGTGAGGTCGAAGTTACCGTAGATAACAGCATTTCCACCAGCGCTTAGACCGCTGATAACGCCAGTGAGTTCGTAATATACAAGTGATTCGGTATATTCTGGAGCTGCGTTGAACTCGGCAATAGTCACCACCTTAGCAGTAGGCTCTTTTTGCTCTACATTAGGATTAACGCCAAATTCTTTGTCGCCCACCTTTGCGTATTCTGGTGACTTGATACCAGCTGCGCCGAAGTATGCCTCAAGTGAACCATAAATTAACACCTCTACACCATCTAAATCAGGATTTTGAACGAGGTTCAAACCAGTGCGCAATGCGCCTGAAGGCAATTGTACAGGTACGCAGTTGCCGCTGTTGGTTTCATCTGCGTTGTTAGCTATCAAGATGTTGGTGTTGTAGCTATTCACGGTGCCATCATCGTTGCTACTGCCAGAGAATGGCGCGCTGAACTCAGCACCACTAATGCTCTTGCCGTTGATTTGACCTACGATAAATGCTTTTACCCAGTAGTTACCAGCCTTGCTGTTTGCTAGTAGGATCACGTCGTTAGCGGTGTATGGGTTCTCGAATGAACCATCGCCTACAACATCTGTTGGGGTGTTGCCTGTATTGCCGTTTCCGCTCAATACTGGATTAGTACTTTTCCAGATGTGTGCAGCGCCTTTACCTACGGTCTCTGGTGTGTCGCCCTTATAGTTGACTAATTCGCCGTAAATCACTACAAAGTCGCCTTCTGCTACAGCAGCAGGATTGGTAATCTTTTGACCATCTAATCCCATGACTTGGAATGCTACAAAATCATCTTTGGAATTAGCACCCTTGACATCTTCCATGTAGAACGATGCGTTACCAAAATTAGCAATACCGTCAGCGTTACCACTGTGCAATTTCTTGATGTAACCCATTACATAGTATTTGGTACCTGTGGTTTGATCCGCAGGAAGTGCCTCGCAAAGAGCACGTGCCTCAGATGCTGTGATAGCCTCTGCTGGAATATTCCATCCAGTAGTGTCAAGTACACCTGGTGTTACTTGTGTTGTGTCATCGCCATTGCCACCGTTAGGACGATTGCCTGGACCTACAGGTGGGTTTTCGTTGCAAGCTGCAAAAGCAACTGCCATGATCAGCATAAATGCTGCGAAAATTTTGTTTAGTTTCATTGTTGTAAAAAATTATAAAGTTGTTATTGTAAAGCAAAGTCTTTTCAAAACTATGCGCAAAGGTACTACTTTTTTTTAATCCAACCAAAAAATGCGCGAAAAATCTACTGTTTTTTGTTCTGATACAATAAATTTTAAGAAAAATGCGTGTTTTTTTGTGAAATATTTTGTAGAATGAGAAAAAAGCAGTAATTTTGCACGCTGAAACACATAATTAGGAGGATACAACTATAGCAAATCCACAAAAAGGCCCGCAACAACGTCGTGGTCGAGTAGAAAAAGAGATGCCCAACCGAATCAATGATGCGATTCGTGGCGTGAAAGAAGTTCGCCTCGTAGGCGACAATGTAGAACAAGGAGTGTATTCGTTCGAGACTGCTATGCGCATCGCGGACGATATGAATTTGGACTTAGTGGAAATCTCTCCAAATGCCGTACCACCTGTATGTCGCATTTTGGACTACCAGAAGTTTCTCTACCAAAAGAAACGCAAAGAGAAAGAGATTAAAGCCAACTCTGCCAAAGTGGTCATTAAGGAGATTCGCTTCGGACCTCAAACCGATGAGCATGATTACAACTTCAAACTCAAGCATGCGCAAGAGTTCTTGAAGGATGGCAACAAAGTGAAAGCCTATGTGTTCTTCCGCGGACGTAGTATCCTCTTTAAGGAACAAGGCGAGTTGCTGCTAGCGCGTTTTGCGAACGACCTGGAGGAGTATGGCAAAGTGGAGGCCATGCCTAAGTTGGAAGGCAAACGCATGATTGTGAATATCGCTCCTAAGAAATAGTTTAGTGAACGCTTCGCTACTGTTTAGTGTTTAGAGACAAGAATACAGTCGTAGGGCCACCAATGGCTGCCTGAGACTTAAAATAAAATATTAACAATTAAAATTACAAACAAAATGCCAAAGGTAAAGACTAATTCCGGTGCTAAAAAAAGATTCGCTCTTACCGGAACGGGCAAAATCAAGCGTAAACACGCTTACAAGAGTCACATTCTGACAAAGAAGACTAAAAAACAAAAACGCAACTTGACTCACGTTGCATTGGTAGATTCAACAAACTTGCGCTCTGTTCGCGAAATGTTGGTTCTCCGTTAATTATTAACCACCAAATTAAAAAAGTAGTAAAACTATGCCAAGATCAGTGAATCACGTTGCTTCGCGCAACCGTCGTAAAAAGATTTTGAGCCTCACACGAGGCAATTTTGGTGGCCGTGCAAACGTTTGGACAGTTGCCAAAAACACTTGGGAGAAAGGTCTCCAGTACGCTTATCGCGATCGTAAGAACAAAAAACGCACCTTCCGTGCTCTCTGGATCCAACGTATCAACGCCGCTGCGCGTTTGGAGGGTCTGAGCTACAGCCAATTGATGGGTGCATTGAAGAAAGCGGGTATCGAAATCAACCGCAAAGTCCTCGCAGACTTGGCGATGAACCAACCAGCAGCGTTCAAGGCTATCGCAGAACAAGCTAAGAAGTCTATCTAATTAGATGTGAACAACTACTGATAAGGTGTCCTTGCTTTGGCAAGACACCTTATTCAGTGTTTATAAATCGCGCGAGCGCGCATATATAGGCACGCGCAGAACGCGACTAGCAGAACTAGTAGCACTAGCAGCACTAGCAGCACTAGTAGCACTAGCGGAACTAGTAGCACTAGCGGAACTAGAAAGATTTACTACTACAAATAATAATCAATATGAAAAACTGTTATCTCTGTATTGGCTTCTTCTTATGCTCTGTACTTGGAGCATACGCAGATGCACTTCCTGGCTTCCGCTATGAAGATGCGACCAAGTTCCAAATCATCAACAAAGGCTGGGACAATACCACCGAACCTTACACACGCCTCCCTCAGCAATACATGGATAGCTGCCGCGAGGAGCAACAGTGGCTTTACAACCACTCATCGGGTATAGCCGTGCGTTTCGCTACCAATAGCAAACGTATAGCAGCCCAATACAACCTGAAAAACAATTTCCATATGCAACATATGGCGATGACCGGTATCAAAGGCACCGACCTCTATTACCTCAACGAGGAGCGTAATGTCTGGGAGCATGTCAATACCGCTCGTCCACAAGAGAAGAACTTCAAGGCAGACTCCATCCAATCCAAACTCTATGTGGAGAACCTGGATGGCGAGATGCACGAATATATGATTTACTTGCCACTCTATGATGGCATCAACTGGCTGCAAATCGGTGTGGACTCTACCGCCGAGCTCACCATGCCACGCGTTGAAAATCCTCGCAAGATGGGTAAGATTGTTATCTATGGCACGAGTATCCAACAAGGCGGTTGTGCCAGTCGTGTAGGTATGGTGCCAAGCGCCATGATTCAACGTGAATACAATCTGGAGTGTGTCAATCTCTCTACTTCGGGCAACGCACGCATGGATTTCTATATCGCAGAGGCAATGGCAAGCATTGAGGATGCCATTTGCTATGTGGTTGACCCAGTGCCTAACTGCACCAAGGACCGTTGTGATACAGCGACATACGACTTTATTAAGATTCTGCGCACCATGCGTCCAGAGGTGCCAATCATCATGGTGGAGGGTATCATGTATCCATATACCCGCCACAGTAGTTTCTATGCGGAGTACTTGCCACAGAAGAATGATGGGTTCCGTCGTGGCTATGAGCAACACTTGGCGGAGAATCCAACGGGACTGTACTATATGACATGCGAGGGACAAGTGGGACCAGAGATGGAAGGTACGGTGGATGGCGTGCACCTGACGGATTATGGTTTCCGTGCGTATGCCGATTTGCTGGAAGTGAAAATCAAAGAGGCGTTGGACGATACCGATGTGGATTATGATTTGACACCTGCATATAATATTGTTCGACCTAAAACATTCTGGGAGAAACTGTGTTATTTATTTTGTGGAAAATAATAATCAAACACTACTATAATTTTTAATTTTTATGAAAAAAGCACTAATGTTTTTGTTGGGCGTAGTGGCAAGCGTAGCCATGTTCGCTCAGTCAGCAACCGTTACAGGAACGGTGATTGATGCTGACAGCCATGAACCTTTGATTGGTGTTTCCGTATTGGAAGTCGGCACCAATAATGGTATGATTACCGACTTGGATGGTAACTTCAGCATTACCGTTCAAGCGGGCGCTAAACTGCAACTCTCCTACGTGGGCTATGAGACCTTGGAGGTAGCAGTAGGTAAGCGCGCAAATTTGGGTGTTCTTGAGATGAACCCTGAAACTGTTGGTCTGCAAGACGTGACCGTAACAGGTCAGATTGCTGTTCAACGTAAGACTCCTATCGCTGTGAGCCAAGTGACCGCTCTTGAGATTGAAGAGCGTATCGGTGGCGGCGAGTTTGTGGAGGTACTGAAGAACACTCCTGGTGTACACGCCAACTCTGGCGGTGGCGGTTGGGGTGATAGCGAGATTTGGATGCGTGGTTTCGACAACACCAATATCGCTATGATGATCAACGGTGTACCTATGAACGGTATGGAGAACGGCAAAGTGTATTGGTCTAACTGGCAAGGTTTGGCAGACGTGACCAGCGTGATGCAAACCCAACGTGGTTTGGGTGCCAGCAAGATGAGTGCACCTTCTGTAGGTGGTACTATCAACATCGTAACCAAAGGATTGGATGCTAAAAAAGGTGGTTCATTCTCCTATTCAATGGGTGACAATGGCTACAACAAAGTGGCATTCTCTGTATCTACAGGTTTGATGAAAAACGGATGGGCAATCACCGTGATGGGTTCTCGTACATGGGGTGATGGTTATGTCCAAGGTACTAGCTTTGAGGGTTACAACTATTTCGCTAACATCTCTAAGCGTATCAACGAGAGTCACCAATTGTCACTCACCGCTTTTGGTGCGCCACAAGAGCACTATCAACGTAGTGGTGGTTTGACCATGTCAGAGTGGAACAATGTACGTAAATACATGAAGGACGGTATGCACTTCTCACGCTATAACCCAACCTATGGTTATGATGATTATGGCAACCAAAACTCTGCTAACTACAACGTATATCACAAACCACAAATCTCATTGAACCATATTTGGCAAATCGACCACAAGTCTTCTTGGTCAACTACAGCCTATGTATCTTTGGGTCGTGGTTATGGTCGTACAGCAGAGCCAGGTATGAACTCTTCTTATGCTTATACAGACTTGACCTATGGCGCAAACTATGGTACATTATCACATACTTTCCGCCGTGAGGATGGTACTTTCGATTACGGAGCTGTAGAATGGGCAAACAACCCTGAGAACCCAATCTATGATCCAGCTTCTAACCAATATGAGAAGATGTATGCTGGTTCTCAATTGGTTATCTGCGAGAACCGCAACGACCACAACTGGTATGGATTGACTTCTACCTATACCAACAAGTTCGCTGATATGTTTGATTTCTACGCAGGTATTGACGTTCGTTACTACCAAGGTAAGCACAATGCTACTATCTCTGATCTTTTGGGTGGTGAGTACTTTATTGATGCTACTCGTGCAAAGGTAAGAAGTGACCGCAATGCTGCAGCCCTTGATCCAATGTGGCAATATGAGAAATTGACAATCGGTGATATCGCATATCGTAATTACGACGGCTTTGTGGTACAAGAAGGTGCTTTTGCACAATTGGAGTACAACCACAACCGTTGGTCAGCATTCGTGAACGGATCTGTAAACTACAACCACTACTGGAAAGTGGATTACTTCTACTATGATGCTGAGAAGGGTAAATCAGACGTACTTGGTTTCTTGGGTGGAACCATCAAGGCAGGTGCTAACTATGAGTTCAACAAGCATCACAATGCCTTCATTAACTTGGGTTATATTTCTCGTGCACCAAACTTGGACTACGGAGCATTCATGAACGCAAGTACCAGCAACGCCGTAAATGTTGAGGCTAAGAATGAGCAAATCGCAAGTGCTGAGATTGGTTATGGTTTCCACAATGAGTATGTAAACATTGCTGTTAACGGTTACTTCACTGAGTGGATGGACAAGACTATGACCAAATCAGGAACTTTGGGTGATGACCAAAAGGAGTTCTTCATGAACATGACTGGTGTAAATGCTCGCCACATGGGTATTGAGTTTGAGTTGAAAGCTCGTCCTACCAAATGGTTGGAGATTTCTGCAATGTTGTCATTGGGCGACTGGAAATGGGATAGCGACTCTGTAGTTGGTTATGCATACGATGGTCAAGGTCAAGCGTTGGCTATCGATCCAGAGACAAAAATGACATACATCACCGAGCCTGGCGCGCCTGATCACCAATATGCAATCATCAACATGAAAGGCATTAATGTGGGTGGTTCTGCGCAAACAACTGCTAACTTGGGTGTTACCTTCAAACCATTCAAGGGCTTCCGCATCGGTGCTGAATATACTTTGTATGATCGCAACTATGCTTATTACTCACTCTCTGGTAGCAACTTGAGCATGGGTAAGACGATGAACTTGCTTGAGCCATGGCGCGTGCCTACCGCAGGTCAATTGGATATGCGTGCTTCTTATCAATTCCAAATTGGTGGTTTGAACGCAACCTTGTCTGGTAACATCAACAACTTGCTCA
Source organism: Paludibacteraceae bacterium (assembly GCA_045589755.1). GTDB lineage: Bacteria > Bacteroidota > Bacteroidia > Bacteroidales > Paludibacteraceae > Colicola. The sequence continues at coordinate 107,982 of JAZNPR010000080.1, read as the reverse complement.
ACCAATTCTATATTGAGAAAGCTTGGAATCCATCTACCGTTTCTGAGAATATCACAGAGGTAAATGCAGACAATGTATATTTCTACTTTGCAAAAGGTCTGACCTATAACATTCGTTTGAAAATTAACTTCTAATCATCTTGATAACGGTTAATACATTAAAACTTTTTTAACTTATAGAACAATGAAAAAAGTATTATATTTCCTCGCGAGCGTGCTGATGTTGGCTTCCTGCGAGAACTTTTATATCGATCAACACTTGGGCGGTAGCGACTACAACCCAACCGATGTTCGCACGGTGGATTATACATTGACCGATGCTGACTACAAGAGTATTGTAAGCAATCAGGACAATATTGCTATTGCTGAAGCTACACTGGTGGCTGATTCTTTAGGCGTAGTTGACTCTACAGAATACAAAGCATTCTTGCAAATTGCTACAGACTTAGCATTTAATAGTATTGCTTTGGCAGATGTGTATGTGCCTGCATTTTTGGCTAAGTCATTCCCACAATTCTCTAAAGGTTCGATGTTCAATATCACCTACAAGAATTCTGAGGGTGCTCCTGCATACTTGAGCACTTTTGCCGCTACAAGCAAGTACACCCTATCTACTGCTGATTATGATGCTATTTGGGGCGAAGGCAAAACTGGTACCTACTACCTCACTCCTGCTACCATGATGCAACTCACATCAGTTCTCCCTGCTGAGGCAGAGGAAGGCGCTATCTTGGCGGTAGTTTATGATTACAAAGACACTGAGCCAGTGTTTGGCAAAGTGGAGGAAGAGGAGGCTCCTAAGGGCTTCTTCGATGGTACTCCAGAAAGCCGTGGCTTCTATACTACTTCTGAGGCATTCGCTGCATACGATGCTGGTGCTTTTGCAAAAGACGACTCTATCAAAGTAGGTGGTATTATCTCTCGTTGGTTTAAGAAATCTTCGAAGTTCGATACATATCATAGTGTTTCTTTCTTCGTCATGGACCCAGTTACTGGTCAAGAGCACGAGTTTGAGTTCTACAACTGCTACTCACTTGATAAAGATTCTTTCGCTACTTTTGAGTATACCGATGAGATGAACGCAATCTGCTTCGATGTCGATGGTCGCGAGTTCCATTTGGGTGATACAGTTGTGGGTGCAGGTAAGTTCACGATTTACAATACTACCTATGAGCTCAATACCAACTGCTATCTCGTTGAATGGCGTCCAGTTTCTACTCCTGCTGCTGTGGCTCCTCGCAAAGCTGCTGCCGCTGCTAATGGCAAGAAGACTGCGCTCTATCAATTTAGCGATGGCAAATGGAAAGCTTACAAGAATGATGCTGCTACCGTGGTAGCTCTTCCAGAGGATGTTTATTTTGCTGTAGGTTACACCTATTTGCTCGACAAAAACAAAGACGTACTCACCACTTTCCTTGCTCAAGAGTATCCATATGCACAAGCTGGTCAAGCATACACCGTAGTATATGTTGCAACTAAAGAAGGCGCATATAATGCAATCGAGTTTGTATATGATGGTTCTGCTTTTGTAGAGAACTTGGGTATTAGCATAGTGACAACCGCATTCTCTCTGACTGATGTTTGGGGGTCTACTATCTACTACAAGCAATTCATCATGGGTGAGGGTCAAGGTAAATTGACTATCCAAGAAGAGTTCTCCGAACCATTGACACGCGTATGGTATTATTCAGGTTCTTATGGTATGTGTGCCTCTGGTTTCGCGAATAATGAGAGTCACCCATGCGAAGGATGGTTGATTACTCCAGAAATTGACTTGAGTCGTGCTAAGACTCCTGAGTTTAGCTTCGATCATGCGTTCAACAAGGCTGAGGGCGATTTCCTCAACGAGTGCTCTGTATTGGTGACAACTTCTTATACAGGCAATGTGAAAGATGAGGCTAACAACTGGGTTCAATTGGAGTGGAACACCCTCGAGGATGGTACTTTGGATGTGCCTGCTGGTGTTTCTTGGACATTCCAACCTACTGGCAAATTGGATATGTCACAGTTTGTAGGCGAGAAGATTCATATTGCTTTCCGCTATCACATTACTGAGAAGAAATCTGGTACATGGGAGATCCGCAATCTCCTGCTCTGCGAGCCAGAGAACTAATTCAAATACTCATACACCAAAAAATGGTTGTTCACGATTGTGGGCAACCATTTTTTTTATTTCTGTCAGGGGGATAGGAAAGTCAGAGTGGTAACCGAGTGGTTTCCGAAGAGACGGGATACCTGACAACAAGCGGGAGAAAGTCTGGCAGACTTAGATTGTAGCGGCGTGATACTCCAACGCCTTGCGAATAACCATCTGATGATTAGGTGTATTTGCCACCAGCGGAAGGCGCAGAACGTTCTGAATGAGCCCCATCTCGCTCAGCACCGTCTTGATACCACCAGGATTACCTTCTACGAAAAGCAAGTGGATGAGGTGAGCGTACTGCTGTTGCACCAGCGCACTCTGTTCGTGTACCAACTGGCGCATGGCAGCAGGCCAAGCGTTGCTGGCTACACTGATAAGCCCATCACCGCCCGCACGCATCATCTCATAAGCCAAGTCGTCATCGCCACTAATCACAGCAAAATCGCCATTGGCTATTTGTACCGTCTCGGTGAACTGCTCCACGCTATTGCATGCCTCCTTGATGCCCATAATCTTATCAGGATGCGCATCGTAGATACGGCGAGTGGTTTCAGGCAATAGGTTCACGCCCGTGCGTTTGGGAACATTGTACAACAATACGGGAATTGGGCTGGCTTCGGCAATCGCGCAGAAATGCTGAAATAGTCCCTCTTGTGGGGGACGGTTGTAGTAGGGCGTCACCGAAAGAATAGCGGCGAAATGCTGCTGCAAGACGGGCGTCAATTGGTGCAAGCGATTCACCATTGCTGCAGTGTTGTTGCCGCCGACACCTAACACCAAGGGCACTCTGCCTGCAACATGTTCTATGACAAATTGTATGATGCTTTGTTGCTCATCTGGCGATAGGGTAGGCACTTCGCTCGTGGTGCCCAAAATGACTAGATAATCAATGCCGCCATTGATTTGGTGCTCAATGAGGCGTTGCAATGCAGGAAAATCAATGCTGCCGTCCGCCTGAAATGGCGTGATGAGTGCTGTACCGATACCTTTCATAATTATGATTGTTTGGTAGTGAACATTTGTATATAGCGCAAAATCTGTTCCAACAAATAGTCGGGTGTTGATTGTGCGGGGGTGTGGATTGTCAAATCGTGTATGCCATCGCATATTTGTCTGCCTACCTTAAAATCAGCACGGAAATACATGGCCATATATTGCAATGTCAGCGAGGGCTGCTGGGTGAGATCAATGAGCAAATCGTATTGATATGCTCGCAGGTGGTATTGCACCGATGAGGACGGACTGTGGGTGAGCCAATTGATTTCCTTCTTGTCTGGGATGGTGAAGAAATCAATGCGTTTGTTATCCGTGTCCAACATGCGCTCAATGGCGGCGGGTGTGCCGCAATCGTAGAGGATTGCCACCGTGCGCACCTTGTCCCATGGACGCATCACCACATGCCGTTTCTCCTGACGGCGAAGGATGAATTGAAATATCGTTTGTCGTATGTTCATATACCTAATTATTCGTTGTTGAGCATTAGCAAAAACTCCTCTTCCGTGAGAATAACAACGCCTAATGCTTCTGCTTTTTTGCGTTTTTCGGGACCCATGTTCTCGCCCGCGAGAATGAAACTAGTCTTCTTGCTGACAGAACCGACATTCTTTCCGCCATGGGCTTCAATCATGGCTTTGTATTCGTCGCGTGAGTGTTGGGCAAACACACCCGAAACTACAATGCTCTTGCCCTGGAGAATGTCGGATTGAGGCGTTTGTTCCTCTTCTTGGCTCTCCATCTGCACACCCGCTTCGCGTAGTCGGTTGATAATCTCCAGATTGCTGAGGTCGTTGAAGTAGGCGATGATGTTCTTGGCTATCTGTTCGCCCACATCGTCGATAGCAGTCAGTTGCTCCACGGTTGCCCATTGCAGTTGGTCGATGCTGGGGAAACGACGCGCAATCTTCTTGGCGGTTGTCTCGCCCACCATGCGTATGCCAAGGGCAAACAACACGCGTGCCCAAGGCACTTGTTTGCTGGCTTCTATGCCTGCTAGCATATTCTGTGCCGACTTCTCGCCCAAACGCTCTTGCTTGGCAATATCGTCTTGCTTGAGGTCGTATATATCTGCGATATTTTTGAGCAACCCTTGTGAGTAGAGTAGGTCGATGGTTTCGCTACCCAAGCCGTCGATATTCATCGCTTTGCGCGAAACGAAGTGTTCCATCTTGCCCTTTATCTGTGGCGGACAACTCGCCTCATTCGGGCAACGCCATGCCGCTTCGCCCTCCACACGCACCAATGGTGTGCCACATTCGGGACAATGGGTAGGGAAGAGGGAGAGGACCCTCCCTATCCCTCCCTTCGAGGGAGGGAGTTCCTCCCCTAAAGGGGAGGGCACTTCGGTTATCTCCTCTCCTTGAAGGGGAGGTTGGGTGGGGTCTTTGCCGATGATCTTTGGGATGATTTCTCCGCCTTTCTCTACCCAAACCATATCGCCTTCGCGGATGTCCAATTGGCGAATGAAATCCTCATTGTGCAAGGTGGCGCGTTGCACCGTGGTGCCAGAGAGTTGTACTGGTTCCAAATTGGCGACAGGAGTCACTACGCCCGTTCTGCCTACCTGATACGTGATGGCATTGAGGCGGGTGAGTTGTTTCTCTGCAGGAAATTTATATGCTATTGCCCAACGAGGCGATTTGGCGGTGTAGCCCAATTCCTCTTGTACGAATAAGTCGTTCACCTTGAGCACAATACCATCCGTGGCAACGGGTAGGTTCTTGCGCTCAATATCCCAATAATGGATATAATCCATCACCTCCTCCAGCGAGTGACAGACCTTCACGGCATCGCTGATAGGGAATCCCCATTGCTTGGCTATCTGTAGGCGGTCGTAGTGCGTGTTGGCAGGGAGGTCTTCTCCCAACATATAATAGAGGTAGCATGTCAATCCACGACGCGCTACTTCGTTAGGGTCTTGCAGTTTGAGCGTACCCGATGCCGCGTTGCGTGGGTTGGCAAATAGCGCATCACCTTGTGCTTCACGTTCCTGGTTGAGACGCTCGAATGCTTCCCAAGAAAGCAGCACCTCGCCTCGCAGTTCGAGGAAATTTTTGGCTATTGGATATTGGCTATTGGCTATAGGAATGCTTTGTGGAATAGATGAGATTGTGCGAATGTTTTCGATTACATTATCGCCCTTTACTCCATCGCCACGTGTGAGCGCTTTGGTGAGTGTGCCATTCTCATACCAGAGCGAGATGCTCAATCCATCGTATTTCAATTCGCACACTATCTCCACATTCGCTGGCAGTTTGCTAAGCCAATCCTCTATTTCTTCTTGTGAATAGGTATTCGCCAACGACAACATCGGATACCTGTGTGCCACTTGGGCGAAGCCCTTTGGGCTACGGGTTATGTGCTTCGCGTTGCTTGTGCTTTGCACGTTATCTGCTTCGCGTTGAAGGCTCGCTTCGCTTGCGTTGTCTTCGTTGACAATGTCGGATCCGACATGCTGGGTGGGAGACTTGGGATCGAACATGTCGGGGTGGAGTGCCTCCAAGTCTTGCAGACGACGGAGCTTCTGGTCGAAGTCGTAGTCAGACATAGTGGGGGCGTTCAATACGTAGTATTGATAGTTCGCCAGTTCCAATTCTTTGCGCAGAGCAAGAATCTCTTCGCGTTCTGGGGTTTCTATTTGCGAAAATAAATCCATGTTATCTAAAATCTTTGAATGAGGATTTTTGTCTGTAGGCATTTGCCCCGTCCATAGATGTTAATAATATACAGACCTTGTGCTAATCCAGTAATGGGTTCCTGATTACTAGCAATTGGGGATTGCGCTATTTTCTGTCCATCCAAACGATATACCATATAATATCCTCCTTCTGCATTTTGAATGTATGGAATGATTCCTTGGTAACAAACAGTGACATCTACCGTAGGCTGCGGGGGGGTAATGGTATATGTGGTGTCTAAACGCAGACCCACCAACACTGGGTCGTGGTCGCTACAGCGGAACATGGTTTGGTCGGAAGATTTGTCGTAGGTGTAGCTGTCGCTTTCATCGGAATTGATGTGGTATGCCACCATTCCCGTGACACTTGGAAAAAGCGTACTGTCGCATAGTGCGTGGTCGAGGTAACCCGCTTGTCCGTGGTACACATAGCTATAACTACTATCCGCATGAAAAGCACGGTGTAGGTCAATCATACCACCTTCGCGTAGCACCGTGATAGGGTCTTCCATGGCATAGGCGTTGAGGTCGCCCATGATAAGAATATTATCGTCGCCATAATAATTGCGGTCGGATATATAGTTCGAGAGAAGGGATTGTGCCTCGCGTACACGGTCGCCGTTGAAAGTGCCCTGTCCGTCACCTTGGTTGGCATTATCGCCGTATCCTTTTCCGCTCTTAGCTTTGAAGTGATTAACTGAGAAGAGGAATTTTTCGCCTGTAGCAATCTCCTGAAATGCTTGGGTCTTTTTGCGTTCTGATACGCCTGTATTGTTCTCACGCAATTTGCCAAATGGCTTCAAGACGTCGCTGCAATATACGAATCCCGATTTTGTCCATGTTCCATCTGAAGACCCTCCATCGTTAATGTAGGTGAAGTGGCGTCCTGTGTTTTTAGTCAAATCGCTTGCAATTTCTGCCAACGCGCTTTGTCCTTGCTCTATCTCTACAAAGCCGTACAAGTCAGCATTGATTTTGGCGAGTGCTTTGCTCACTTTGGCGCGTTGCTTCTGGTGTTCGGATTGGGTGTTGGGTCCCATGCTACCATTGCTGCTAGAGATGTTCTCTACTAGATAGTACTCCAGATTCATGCAGCAGACCAGCAACGTATGCTCTCCACGCATATTGATAGCGTTGAGATTATATCCTTGCTCCAATTCTTGGCGTGAGTTGCCTTGCCAATCGCACGATATGAGGCTGACATTGGTGCTGCTGTTGACCTTGACCGTGAGGTTGTGCAACCGTTCGCCTAAGCGATGGTAGCCGCTGACGTTATTCAGCGTGATAGTCCCCTGCGCATTCAAAGAGAGGATAGTATGGTATTCGTTGGATAGGGGTAATGCTTGGTTGGTAGGCTGAAAAATGCGGCGGGGGGAAATGGTAATCCCATTGTAGTTATTGCAGACGTAAAATGGTACGTCAAACTGCACCGTCTTCCCAACGTAATTACTAAGCTCAGCATAGGTCCAAGTTTCAGGATTGGCGATATGCACTACGGTCGCTGCAATGCTAACAGCATTGATGCAAGTAATGGCGATAAGTATCCAAATAATTTTACGCATAAAGGATATTCACGATTCATGATTCACAAATTCGCAACAAAGGTACAGAAAATTTGCGAAGTACACAAGAAAATTGCAAAATATTTCGTTCAAACTTGCTGGAAAGTAGTAAAATCACTCAAGAATTACTTATAATTCACTAAAAATTGGTGATATTTATGCAATAAAATTTGCATATATGATTTTTTTGCAGTAATTTTGCAGAAAAATTGCGGGAATAGTTTAAAATTTATGCGTATGGAAGAAAAAAGTTTTTGGCCAAAAGTGCGTAAGTATTTGATAAACAAGTATGCAATTACGTTGTGCTTGTTTGCATTATTGCTCCTTTTTATGGGAGATAATAGTCTGATACAATACGTTAAGCGCGCTGTAAAAATGCGCGAAGTGAAGGAGGAATTGCAGGTGATGCGAGAGGAAACCGCAAAATCTCAATCTGTGTTAGAAACATTAGACAATACGGATAGTCTGGAACGTTTTGCTCGTGAACAATATCGCATGCATGCACCCAATGAGGACGTGTATGTAGTGGAATGATAAGTTATGAGTGATAAGAGATGAGTTATGAAATGGAGTAATATATTATTGATTGTAGGTCTAATCGTGTTGCTGGTAGGTGCTGTGATGAGCGTGATGAAGATGCAACCTTATTCGGATTATGTGCTGGTAGCAGGAGCCGTGTTGGTCATCTTCCGCGGCGCATTGAAGAGTAGAGAACGTGAGAAGTAAAGACAATGAAACCAATAACAATTAAGGATATAGCACGGGAATTGGGCATTTCTGTTTCGACCGTGAGTCGTGCGCTACAGAATCATCCCGATATAAGCGAACGAACCAAGCAATTGGTGCGTGAGTGTGCGCAGAAGCTTAACTATAAGCCCAATCTAATGGCTAGCAACTTGCGCACATGTCGTAATACGACGATAGGTGTTGTGATCCCAGAACTGAATCACCACTTTTTTTCTTCGGTGCTGGATGGTATAGAACAAACGGCTAACGAAGCGGGTTATCAGATTCTGATTTGCCAAACAGGAGAAGATGTAAAGAAAGAGATACAAGCCGTTCATACTTTGATTGGCAGCCGCGTGGCAGGTATATTGGTGGGAGTGAGCAAGCAAACGGTAGAACTGCACCATCTGAAGGAGATTGTGGACAATGGTATTCCTCTTGTGCTGTACGATCGACCTTGTCCTTCGTTGAAATGTGATCAGGTGGTTTCGGATGATTATCAAGGGGCATATAACGCAGTGGAGTATCTTATTCAGACAGGGTGTCGGCGAGTGATGTGCTTTACGTCTTCTATGCAGTTGGAGGTATCACGCAGGAGATATCAGGGGTGGCGAGATGCATTGCTGAATTACGGTATGCCCATTAGCGAAAAAATGGTGGTGGAAAGCGATACGCGGCAAAAAGCAATTATTGATACGCCACATGTTTTACAGGGAGAGAATCAGCCCGATGCTGTGTTTTGTGTGAATGACGATTGTGCTGCGGGGGTACTGCATGCTGCACATATTCTGGGTGTGGATATTCCAAACGAATTAGCCGTATGTGGTTTTTCGGATGCTCCCATCTGTCGAGCTACTAAGCCTATGCTCACTACGGTGCAGCAGCATGGTGCGGATATAGGCAGACGAGCTATGATGCGACTGCTGGATAGATTAAATGGAGAAGGAAAATATCCTCGAACGGAAATGGTGCCTACCGATTTGATTGTGAGAGAAACGACGAAGTAGTGTTTATAGTTTAGAGAAGATATGTTGCAGTATAATACTTGGACAATAGAACAAAACGAATGGAATCCTCAACAGGAGCATGCGATAGAGCAGCAATTGACTTTTTCGAATGACTATCTATGTCAAACAGCTCATTTTGAAGAACATTATTCAGGCGAACAACGCCTGCAGACTTTTATCAAAGGAATAGATGCATCGGTATTGAACCTCTCAGCCATATCGGTACGATTGCATAACGAGCGATTGGATTTAAAAGAGTGGAAAGTGGAACAATTCTATCGTTGTCTGCATAAGAATCAACCCTTGCTGGAACGCCACTTTGTGGCTACATCACCTCAAGGTTGTACGTTGAAGGTGATAGCTAAACGCCAACTGATGATGCCGCAACAGGGATTGATGTGCCTGACGTATGAAGTACAGTCGGTGAATTATACAGGACCGATTACTATCTTGTCCTTGTTGCGCGGAGGTGAAGATGCGGACAAATGGTATCCGCTGATGAATTATGTGGGAGATGATTTGTGTTGGAGTTGGATGCAGTTGCACCCTATGAATGTACAACTATGTTGTGCCATGAATTATCAACTGATGAAAAATGGCATGTTGGTTACACAACGTCCTATCAAAGTGGAAAAACAAGATGTGATAGGTTTTTCGATTACGCAAAAAATAGTACCGAATGATAAACTGGTATTGCATAAACGGGTGACGGTGGTGGACTCGAATCATTATGCTAAAGATCTTTTGATAGATGAAGCAGTGCGATGCTTGACAAACTGGTAAAAGAACATATTATATTAGGTGTGGACCCAGGTACATTGTATATGGGGTATGCGCTTATTCACACCATTGGCAACAAGGTCGAAATCATAGACTTTGGCGTGTATGATGTGCATAAATTAGAGGATCAGTACGCACGCTTACAAAAGGAGTTTTTCTTTTTGCAAGAACTCATTGAGAAATATCATCCCTCTGTGCTCGCTATCGAATCGCAGTTTGTGGACAAGAATCCGCAGACGATGATTAAGATTGTGCATGCGCAGGGTGTGGCTATCGCAGCCGCTCTGTCCAAGGATGTACCTGTAGTAGAGTATTCGCCGATGAAAGTCAAGATGGCTATCACAGGCAACGGACATGCCGACAAACATCAGGTGGCAGACATGTTGCAACGCTTCTTGCATATACCCGATGAGCAGATGCCCAAAAAGTTGGATGCCACCGATGCGCTGGGTATTGCCTACTGTCACTACCTGCAATTGGGGATGCCAATCAAGGAGAAGGGTGCTAAGAATTGGACCACCTTTGCTAAGCAAAAAGGATTGGTTGATAAACAGTTAACGGGTCCTAACGCCCAACTAATGGCGGCAATGCAAACAGCAAAGAAGAAAAGGTGAAAAAGATTTTTTATAAAATTTAATCCCTAATATTTGGTACTTTGATTTTTTTGTTGTACCTTTGCACTCGCATTTGAAACATTGAAACTTTTAAAACTTTTTTAACAATAAATTAAAACGATTATGGCTTACGTAATTTCTGACGAATGTATCGCATGTGGTACATGTATTGATGAGTGCCCAATGGGCGCAATTTCTGAAGGTGACATTTACACAATTGATGCTGACTTGTGCACAGAGTGCGGCACTTGTGCTGATGTTTGCCCAAGCGGCGCAATTTCTAAAGGATAAAATTGCAAATTGCTTTAAGCAAAGTCCTCAAGTTTTGGCTTGGGGACTTTTTTTTGAATATTTTGTCAAAAATGTCATGTAGAGTTTGCAAATTTGCAAAAAAAGTTGTACCTTTGCAGCGCGAAAGAGTTGGCCTAGCCAAATGTATGGTGATTCGAAAAACAATATACTGCTATGTTGGAAGCATTTTATAAAACACATGATTTTTTGGTAGAGCATGTGCAAGTACCAGCAAGACGTGTGCTGATGGATGAAATCAATTGGAATGATCGATTGATAGCAGTCAAAGGTGGACGTGGTGTCGGAAAGACGGACTTCTTGCTTAATTACGCAAAGGAGATTCGTAAGAAAAATCCTGAATTGGGAAAACACACGTTGTATGTGAATTTCAACGATTTCTATTTTACAGAACATTCGTTGGTGGACTTTGCAGGCGAGTTTGTTGCCGCAGGAGGTACAACATTGCTCATTGATCAGGCGTTCAAATATCCGAACTGGTCACGCGAACTCAGTCAGTGTTATTTTCGCTATCCAAACTTGCATATTATCTTTACGGCATCGTCGGTAATGCGTCTAGTGGAAGATAATCGTGATATTGGTTCGATTGTGCATCCGTACAACTTGCGTGGTTTTAGTTTTCGCGAGTACTTGAATGTGACACTAGGAACGAAATTTCCAGTCTATTCGCTCGAAGATATATTGCAGAATCATCGTGAGATAGCTCATCGTATATGTCAGACAATAAAGCCATTAGATTATTTTGATAACTATCTTCATCATGGCTATTATCCATTATTCTTAGAGCCACACGACTTTTCGGAGTCGCTTCTGAAAATGATGAACATGATATTGGAGATCGATGTGCTCCTGATTAAGCAAATCGAAGTGAGTTCGCTGCCTAAGTTGCGTAAATTGTTGCACCTTATGTTGCAAGAAACGCCATGTAGTTTGAATGTCAGCAGTCTGTCGCAAGCTATTGACTGCTCGCGTTCTACTACTATGAACTATATTAAGTACCTCAAGGATGCGCGTCTTCTCAATTTGCTTTATCCTGAGGGCAAGCAGTTCCCTTTGAAGCCTACCAAGGTGTATATGCAGAACTCCAACCTCTGCTATGCCACTTCGGTACGCGATATCGACCGCCAAACCGTGGCCGAAACCTTCTTCTACAATGCCCTCCATGGCAACCATAAGATCAACGCCACCGACCGTAGTGCGATGTTCATCATCGATGGCAAGTACTACATGGATGCTTGTGCCACCACGCCAAGCAAGACGGGTATCCGCTACTGCGCTATCGGCGACCTCGAAGTCGGCAGCCAAAAGAATATCCCATTGTGGCTATTCGGCTTCCTGTACTAATGTGCCTCTGGCATAGTATTTGCTTCACTAGCTCTACTAGTTCTACTAGCCCAACTAGAAAAACTACAATTAACTATTTAATATACAAAAAAGATGAAACAAAAAAAGTATTTAACCCTTGATGGTAACGCTGCTGCGGCGCATATCGCGTATATGTTCACCGAGGTAGCTGCCATCTATCCTATCACCCCATCTTCTCCTATGGCGGAGAATGTGGACGAGTGGGCTGCTGCAGGTCGCAAGAACCTCTTCGGCGAGACAGTGTTGGTACAAGAGATGCAATCTGAGGCAGGTGCTGCAGGTGCTGTGCACGGCGCACTCAACGCAGGTGCCCTCACTACCACCTTCACCGCCAGCCAAGGTCTGCTCCTCATGATCCCTAACATGTACAAGATCGCGGGTGAGCTTATCCCATCTGTTTTCCACGTGTCTGCTCGTACCTTGGCAAGCCACGCCCTCTGTATCTTCGGCGACCACCAAGACGTGATGTCTTGCCGCCAAACGGGCTTCGCTATGTTGGCTGAGGGTAGCGTACAAGAGGTTATGGACCTCGCAGGTGTAGCCCACCTCGCTACTATCAAGAGCCGCGTGCCATTCCTCAACTTCTTCGACGGTTTCCGCACCTCTCATGAGTACCAAAAGGTAGAGGTAGTAGATATGGAAGACTTGCGTCCGCTCCTCGATATGAAGGCGCTCCAAGAGTTCCGCGAGCGTGCGCTCAGCCCAATGCGCCCTGTCATGCGTGGTATGGCTGAGAACCCAGACGTGTTCTTCGCTCATCGCGAGAGCTGCAACCCATACTACAACGAGGTAGCTGACATCGTTAGCGACTATATGGACGAGATCTCCAAGATCACCGGCCGCACCTATCGCCCATTCACCTACTACGGTGCTCCTGACGCTGAGAACATCATCATCTGTATGGGTTCTGCATGCGAGGCTATCCGCGAGGTGATCGACTACGAGGCAGAGAAGGGCAACAAACTCGGTATGATCAACGTACATCTCTACCGTCCATTCTCACTCAAGTATCTCAAGGAGGCATTACCTGCTTCTGTGAAACGTATCTGCGTGCTCGACCGCACCAAAGAGCCAGGTGCTAATGGCGAACCATTGTACCTCGACGTAAAAGACGCTCTCCAAGAGCTCGGCCTTGGCGATATCCTCGTAGTAGGTGGCCGCTATGGTCTCGGTTCCAACGATACCACTCCAGCGCAAATCATCGCTGCTTACGAGAACCTCGCTTTGCCTATGCCTAAGAACCACTTCACCCTCGGCGTAGAGGATGATGTAACCTTCACTTCTCTCCCAGTGGGCGCAGAGGTGGCTATGGGTGGCAAGGGCATGTTCCAAGCTAAGTTCTACGGACTTGGTGCGGATGGTACCGTAGGTGCTAACAAGAACTCTGTGAAGATCATCGGCGAGACTACCGATAAGTACTGCCAAGCATACTTCTCTTACGACTCCAAGAAGTCGGGTGGTTTCACTTGCTCGCACCTCCGTTTTGGTGACGAACCAATCCACTCTACTTACCTCGTTACTACTCCTAACTTCGTGGCTTGCCACGTACAAGCATACTTGCAGATGTACGACGTAACCCGCGGTCTCCAAAAGGGTGGTACCTTCCTGCTCAACACTATCTGGGAAGGCGAGGAACTCGCAAAGAACTTGCCAAACAAAGTGAAGAAATACTTCGCTGACAACGATATCAAGGTGTACTACATCAACGCTACCAAGATTGCTCGCGAGATTGGTCTTGGCAACCGTACCAACACCATCCTCCAATCTGCTTTCTTCCGTATCACGGGCGTTATTCCTGTAGAGCAAGCTATCGAGGAGATGAAGCACTTCATCGTGAAGTCCTATGGCAAGAAGGGCGAGGATGTAGTGAACAAGAACTACGCTGCGGTTGATCGTGGTGGCGAGTACCAACAACTAGCTATTGATCCTGCATGGTCTAACCTTGAAACCTCTGAAACTCTTAAAACTTCTGAAACTTTGGAACCCGCATTTATCACGGACGTGGTACGTCCGATAAATGCGCAAGACGGCGACCTCCTCCCTGTATCTGCTTTCAAGGGCGTAGAGGACGGTACATGGCCTGCTGGTACAGCTAAGTACGAGAAACGCGGTGTATCGGCTTTCGTTCCAGAGTGGACAGCTGAGAACTGTATCGAGTGTAACAAGTGTGCATATGTCTGCCCTCACGCATGTATCCGCCCATTCGTCATGGACGAGGAAGAGGTGAAGGGTATCCAAGGTACCACACGCGAGATGAAAGCTCCTGCAGCTATGAAGGGCATGCACTTCCGCATGCAGGTGGGCGTACTCGACTGTCTTGGTTGCGGCAACTGCGTGGATGTTTGTCCTGGTCATCCTAAGACTGGCAAAGCCCTCCAAATGGTGCCACTCGAGAGCCAAATGCTCGAGGCACAAAACTGGGCTTACTGCACTGATAATGTGAAGTCTAAACAACACCTCGTAGATATCCAATCCAATGTCAAGAACAGCCAGTTCGCTACTCCTCTCTTCGAGTTCTCTGGCGCTTGCTCGGGTTGCGGTGAGACACCATACCTCAAACTCATTAGCCAGCTCTTTGGCGACCGTGAGATCGTAGCCAACGCTACGGGTTGTACCTCTATCTACTCGGGTTCTGTTCCTTCTACTCCTTATACCACCAACGCACAGGGTCATGGTCCTGCGTGGTCTAACTCCCTCTTCGAGGACTTCTGCGAGTACGGTCTCGGTATGCAAATCGCTCACCGCAAGATCCGCGAACGTTTGGCGGCTCTCATGATCAAGGCACTCAGCTGCACTTGCTGCACCGAGGAGATGAAGGCGATGTTCCAAGAGTGGCTCGACAACCAAAACGATGCTACTATCACCAACCGCCTCTACGAACCTATCGTAGCTGCTTGCGAGGCATGCGGTTGCGATACTTGCAAAGAGATCCTCAACTACAAAGACCATATCGTTAAACGCAGCCAATGGATTGTCGGTGGCGACGGTGCTTCTTACGACATCGGTTACGGCGGTCTCGACCACGTGATTGCTTCAGGCGAAGATGTGAATATCCTCGTGCTTGATACTGAGGTGTATTCTAATACGGGTGGCCAAGCATCTAAATCTACTCCTATCGGTGCTATCGCTAAGTTCGCTGCTGCGGGCAAACGCGTACGCAAGAAAGACTTGGGTATGATTGCTACCACCTATGGTTATGTCTATGTAGCACAGATTGCTATGGGTGCTGACCAAGCACAAACCCTCAAGGCTATCCGCGAGGCAGAGGCTTATCCAGGTCCATCTCTCGTGATTGCATACGCTCCATGTATCAACCACGGTCTGAAGGCTGGTATGGGTAAGAGCCAAGCCGAGGAGGCGAAGGCAGTAGAGTGTGGTTACTGGCACTTGTGGCGCTACAACCCAGCACTCGAGGCAGAGGGCAAGAACCCATTCTCTTTGGACAGCAAGGAGCCACAATGGGATAAGTTCCAAGACTACTTGATGGGTGAGGTTCGTTTCGCTTCAGTGGCTAAGCAATACCCTGAGGAGGCAGCCGAGCTCTTCGCTGCCGCTCGCGAGAACGCCCAATGGCGTTACCGCTCATACTTGCGTATGCTCTCAACGAACTGGACCAACGAGGAGTAATCCTTAACGATCTTAAAGTCCCTAAAGTCCTTAAGGTCCTTACAATACCAAAAGAGCCATCCATTCGGGTGGCTCTTTTGTTTCCCCGCCTTTAACCTATAACCTCTAACCTTTAACCTCTAACCTATCGCCTTGGGGTGGCCTTTAGCGTTCTAATAGTCCTTTCCTTTAGGAGAGGCTACACCCCTTCTTTTAGGAAGGGGCTTGGGGTAGGCTATATATGCTTTTTCTTAAGATTTCCCTTCCCTTGCACCTACCCAATCCCCCTCGGGTTAAAGACCAAGGATGAACCAAAGACGAACCAAGGTCTTCTCGTATTCAGTAGTAGTCTTTTGAAATACAGCAAGATATGGTAGATGGATTATGCCTTGTGAAACAATAGTGGAACTTACGATATAATTCTGCGACCTAATATTGTCACCATCTTCTCAATTGCGGCGACAAAGGTACAATAAAAAAACTATATAAACAAGAAAAATGCCTGCAATATGATTATTTTCTATCACATTACAGGCATTTTCGCTAACTTACAGATGCGAAATCGCAACCTACTCGACAAGTTCCCAGTCTTCTGACAACATGTCTGATTGAGAAGCGAGCCATCCTGTTAAGATAGCTTTGCGCCCAGTCGCATCGTGAGTGTACATGCAGATAGTACCGAGGGCAAGAATTTCTCCTCCATTCTCATGTACAAGATTCTTTAGCATGTCGTCCTTACACCAGTCCTCTTTAATTACTGTACTTGGTTTTAACCAAAGGAACATTCCTTTTCCGTTCCACCCTTTGCGGGTTACCTTCTTGCCCTGTTTAAGGGCTTCAATCGCTTGTCCAAAATTCATAACGCTTTTGAAATTATTGTTATACTTAACATACTTTATTACTCATCTTCAAAATTTGTATCCATAGGCAGACCTTCATGTATGCGCTCTGCGTCAGATTCCTTCTTTCGGTCTGATTTACGAGATAATGCGTCGGCATCTGTTGCTTTTTCCACAGGTGCTTTTGAGTATGCGTATGCAAACATCTTGTAGTATAGGTCGCACTTATCTTTCGGAGGCAATTTAGCCCATTCCTGCCAAAAGATACCAATGCGTTCGATGACTTCTTTACGAATCATCTCTCTAAAGTCGTCTTGTGTTACTATTTTTGTGCGTGGCATATCAGTATTATCTTGCGCAGGTGTTACAGTATCCATAAATGCGATAGGCAATTCATCAATAATTGCATCGCGGCATGCGTATGCGGCCTCTTTATCGGGAAAACTATTGTCGCGCCCATGTACCTGCTCTTCTACACAGTCAGATTTCTTGACTTTATCGCGCCTAACGACTTTGCCTTTAGTTGTTATAACCCAATCTCGGTTCATTTTTTTGCTTCCAACTTACCAAATAGGCGATTCATGCGAATACGCTCCATATACTTCAGCCAACTTTGGCGTTTTTCTAAACGCTCTGATGGAGTCAGCCCATCGGAATTATTCCACGATGATGGAGTGTAGTATAAACTTTGCTTCATAATGTCAAGATGCGAGATGTGTTTGGGTAACATAGTTACCTTAATCTCTCGTACCTTTCCTTTAATCAGTTTTCGCACACGGCGTGGCTTCTTCATTTGGTCAATGTCATCATTGCAAACCCAAATAAGTTTGTCTTGTGCGTTCTTAATAACATAGAAGCGTTTGTTACGAGCCTTTTGTAGGGCATTGCACATAAAGATGGCCAATGATAATCTAATACCATCCATCTTCAATTGGAAAAACACTTTTACCAAGAGCCATTTTTCTACTATGGCTTGTCTAAATTCTTTTTTTGTCATACTATTTCTGATTTATATTGTTGATTCTCCATATACTTTATTCAGAGATTGTGCTTTTGCAGTGCGTGGCTCTACCTTTCGTGGTGCATTGAGGTAATCGTAGCATACCCATACGCCAATGGCGCGAGTAATGTGACGGTCATCGTGCTGGCCATCGACTGCGCCGAGAGCACCATTCTTCTTTACCTCCATATAGTCGTGCTCATTGGCAGCATCAACGCATGTTTCTATATACATGTTTTCTCTAAGGGCTTTCTTCTGATGGTCGCATACCATTCGCTTTGTAGATTTATTCGTGTGGAATCCCCACTTAGGTTCGAATCCCATGGCAATCTTCTCTGCATCAACACGACAATAAAGGTTGTCGTAATGATATGCAATTTCATCAAGCACAAACTCAAAGTGGTCTCCTTCTGTCTGTTCTGTTTCAAGCGTATTAGACTCAATGACAAGAAGTGCATTGTCATACGCTGTAGCAATTTGCACAGCTTTCCATGCAAGCAGGTAATGGTCTATATGCCCACACCATTCTGCCACGACAATCGGAACTCCACCATGAGTCATATCAAATCGGTCTATCACACAAATAACAGAGCGGTCGGAGTGGTCTGATGTGCCACCAATATCCACTACAACAACATACCTGTCGTTGCATTGTCGTGCCTGGTCCTTGTCTGGCATAAACCACACTTTGAGTGCACCACCGCGCTCTGGTTTGAAAACGATATTCTCTGTTGCCTCGTCTCCAAAATTCTTCTTTCCATATATTTCTCCCTCAAATGCAGGCTTAATACATCCTTTACGCAAGCGTTCAACATCATCTTGCGGATATAGTCTGTGTCCTGTAGATTGGAACGCTTCGGTTGCGGTAGTAGGCTGCTCTGATTTCCATCTCCATTTATCAGGCTGTCCTTTAGATGCAGCACGATACCATGCTATACCCTCCAATGTAGCACCTTGTTCAAATTGCCAATGCTCATAATCTGTCATTGATGCAATGAACTTTCGGTAATCATCTATAGGTAGTACATCATCATCTTTGTCATACCACGGAGAGAAGAATGAAACAAAAGCAGACTCTCCGGCCTCAGAACGCAGCCATTCAGAATGGAAGAAGTTACCTACACCACGCGCAGTTGATTCGTAGAAGATATATGTATTTGGTGCATATGCTACACCAGAGTTAACGGTTTGAATCAACTGTTCAGGTTTAATGTTCGTTGTGGACTTGAATAGTCCGACCTCTGAATAGTGAACCATTGATACATCATCACCTGCAAGGTTATCAGGTTTCTCTGACGAACCAATAGAGATGCGGCAACCTATCTCTCGTACAACAAGCGTTTTGTTAGATTTCTCGAATGGAGATAGTCGCAACTTGGTATTGTCTGGTAGGTTAAATAGCCACGCAGGTAAGCGACTAATCATCAAAGAGTACATACCACGCACGATACGAGATGTATTTTCCACATGGGCAATAACCTGTGAGCGTGCAGAGTTAAGTACAAATAGTTGCTTCCACGCCATAAATAATTGAATGAGCGTAGAAAAACCTACTTGTCTTCGTTTGCATATGATAATACGAACAGGCTGCCCAGCCTTATCGTACTTGTATATAAGTTTGAGTAATCGCCTTTGACCGCGGTTGAGGCGGAAGAGGATAGGCTTAACTTTGTGCGGGTCTTTATCCTTTATGTAAAAGAATGAGGCAGCGGTAAACTCAAAGTCATGCCTGTTTCGTGCGCGTATAATCTCACGGCGCACAGATTCCAAGTTGTATCTCGTGTAGCGTAGCCCAAGACGATGGAGATATGTGCGTATCGAGAAGCCACATTCTCTAAGGTCTTGAAAGATTTTTTCATCATAGCAATCAAATGGAACTTGGTAATCATACCAACCGAGTTCCAGCGCAGAGAATGATACACGCTCACAAGAATCACACCCTTCTCCTGTGATAGGGTCATATCTACGAGAACGCTCTTTGTTGCGTTCAGTATTGAGTAATATTATTTCATCAGCACTCATTCTCATTCGCGGAAAATAAACCTGTCTTGTGCGTGTATTGATATAGGAACTCGCGCATACATATATAGATACAACCCTCTACAAAAGCGAATAGGTGTAGTGGTACATTAGATTTGCCGAAGAATAGTTGCACGATTGTACACAATGCGACCCATATGTAATTGCGAAGTTGTCGCATAGTTGGGTTCAGCATAAGCACAACACCGAGCAAGAAGAATACACAACCTGACATTCCGACAGTCGGAACATCAACTGCGCATGCCAAACCTGCCAAAATGGCAGACGCATAAACAAAGACAGATAGCCAGTAGGTATTTGTATTATACCGAATACAGTAAATGCGTTTTACTGGAATCCATAGTAGTAACAATGATACGCAGTTAATCAACAGGTGTAGCCATGAAGCGTGCATAAAGACATAGCGAAATGCGTTTGCGAGACTTGTATCAGATACGCCGCAAGCTATCATAGCTTCTGGTTGCATGACGATAAATAGCAACAATGATATTATAACAAGTAGATATATCATTTGCGTGCGAGTGTGCGTTTGTATGCCATCGCCCTATAATAGAATGCGACAGCAGCAGATGGACTAATGTAGAATGATGGGGCTGGGCTGTCAAGAACATCCTGCATCAAAGAGTACTTAAACTCCATTCCTTTGCTTGCCTTATATGCTTCCTCGTATTTGCTAAATATACAAAGATACATCTGTCTTGTTTCGGAAGAAGATGCACTGAATGTGTGAGTGCGTTTCCACTCACAATATTTTTCAAGAGCCTGCTTGGGAGTAATGTAGAATTGTGGTGCACCCGATGATGCGGCTGCTGCACAAAGTTTCTTAAGATTTGGGCGAGAAGAAGAGGTTTCCTTCCATAGTTTATCCACCGCGTCCACAAAATGTAACTGTCGTAGATGGTGGTTGTAGGTGCGTTCTGACTTTACGGAGCAATATCTAATTTGAAATCTACTGCAAAATTACATAAAAAAATCCACATATACAAGAATATATGTAACTGCCGCTAAAAAAGTTACATTTACCGCAATTTCCACTCACATTTACCGCAGTCATTATGCCAAAAGAGCAGTAATTTTGCAGCGTTAAATTTTCAATATATAAAACTATGACACAAGAAGAAGAGAAAAAAGCACAAGAAGCTGCTGCAAATGCTGCAACGGAATCAGGAGCTGCCGCTGGCGAAGGCAACAATGCAGGAGATGGCGGTGAAGGTGATGCTAATGGCGAAACTGTGACTCCCCGAGATGAGAACGGTGCTCCTGTTACAGAGCCTATGCCACGAGATGTGTTCTTTGAGCGTATTCGCACAAATGTACCAGACGGAAAGTTTGATGAGGATGAGCAAGAATACTTCCGTCATGCATTATCTCTCCTTGAAAAAGCAGAGGAGGGCAGCAATAAATACAAGGGCATGACCGAAAAAATGATGCGTCGTTATCAAGAAGACCCCGAAGAGGTTGCCGCTTTGCTTGATTATATGGAAGGTATGCCATTGGTTGCTGCAATTGTTAAGCACAAAGGCGATGAGGCAATCAGACTTAAAGAAGGCGATGAGGGTTGGGACGAGTATCAAAAAGCATGTGAGGCTCGTAAAGCAGACCGCGAACGCTATGAGAAGATGATGAGCGAGGTTGAAACAAACTTGCCAGCAACTGCTGAATTGTTTACATCATGGGCGACAGAAAATAAACTTGACGAAGAGCAAAGTGATGCTATCTGGAAGATGATGAACGACGACCTTGACAATATGAGTCGCGGTAAGTTCACGAAAGATATGTTTGACCGTTACTTCAAGGCTATCAACTACCAAGCCGACATTGAGGGTGCTCACGAACAAGGCAAAGCAGAGGGTAAGAATGAAGCCATTGAAGCCGAACATAAGCGCATGGGAGGCAGCGGACTTCCTGGTCTTAATGCTGGTAATGTACAAGAACAAGAGCAAGAAGAGAAAAAAGAAACCAATGGTACGGCTTCTTTCCTGCAAGGAATACGCAGACGATAACCATAAATTAAATTAACAATTAACAAAAACAATGAAAAAAATGAAAAAGTTTTTCAAGAACTTTAGCCTGCTTGGCGTGTTTATGCTGGGTTTGTGCATTGTACTCGGTGTAGGTGATGTATCGGGTGCAGTAATTAGTGCTGATGGTGTAGGTACTAAAATTGAAGGCGGTGGTGCTGCTGTTGAGGGTCAGCCTGGTGGTAATGCCCCTGGTGGTGTTCAAGTAGCTACTGGCGAGCGTAGTGCATTAGAAAGTTGGGATTATCGTAAATGGTCTCCTGACCTTATTAAGGATGATGTGGACCAGAACATTGTTCAGATTCGTCCGTATGCGAACCAACTTGATACTATCTTGCGTTATGTGGGAACTAAGAACATTAACTCATTCGAGTTCAATTACTACTCAATCAGTTCTCGTGATGTAAGTGATAAGATTTTGTCATTTGCTCTCCCCCAAACTGTAAGTACAAAGAAAGAGGGATGTGTCGCAACCGTTGGAGTAAGTAACTTTGGTAACTTCGATGTTACTGATACTATCTATGTACCAAGTGTGGCTGGCGAAGATGGTAAGCCATTGGTGTTGTATGTATATCAGAAAAATGATTCGAGCCAAACATTACAAGTGACTTGTGGTGAGAAGCAAGTAAAAACTGTGACTGGTGGTTATGCTATTCCAACTATCGAAAACAACACCGTAATCTATGCAATGGGGCGTGCGGCTGCCGAAACTGATGTACTTTCTCCTGCTGTAGAGTTCTTGCCTGATAAAACCATAGGTTACTGTCAACGCTTCATGTTCCAAATTTCCATTTCGAACTATGCTAAGATGGCAGACAAAGAAGTTAAGTGGGACTTGAATGAGATTGAAGAGGAGGCATTGTTTGATTTCCGTCGTCGAATGGAGGCAAGTTTCTTGTTTGGTCGTATGGATAAAATGTATGACCCAGTAAAGAAGAAACATGTTTATACTACTGGTGGTATCGTTAATCAAATTACCAAATCTCACACTTTGAATTCTTCTTCTACAGATGGCAACAAGGAAGTTGTTGAGATGATGAAGTTTGTCTTTATGGGTAACTCTGGTGCGAAAGAGCGTTTTGCGTTTGCAGGTTCTGAAGCAGTTGCTCGTATCAGTAAGATGAACGGAATCGTTAAACAACAAGATGCTGTCAAGACTGAGGTCATCATGG
Source organism: Paludibacteraceae bacterium (assembly GCA_045589755.1). GTDB lineage: Bacteria > Bacteroidota > Bacteroidia > Bacteroidales > Paludibacteraceae > Colicola. The sequence goes on along the minus strand of JAZNPR010000080.1, from coordinate 85,126 downwards.
GTATTACTTGGAGCAAGATGGTAAGCAACTTTGGTACTGTCAACTTGGCTCATCACGAGATTTTGGATGAGTATGGTTACTCAGATAAGTTGATTATCATTGACCCACAATTCTTGCGCAAGTATCAAATTGAGAACTTGACCAAGGACAACCACAATGGTCGTGAGAAACTTGTTGTAAACGGTGACATCGTAGTATTCAACGAATCTGCTGGTGTTGCAGTATTGAATCCGAATGCCCACTGCATCGTGACCGTAGCGGCCTGATGTTAGGTTAAATGTTTCACAAAGTGTCGGGTGGGTTTCAACCCGCTTGACACTTTTTTATTTTCAACGACTATGTTAAAGAAGTATAAATCCAAAATGACCGCGTTGCGCATACTCGTTAAGGTAGGCGACAACATTATTCCTGTAGAGTTCAACTGGGACCTAATTTATGCTAATAGTGGTGTTCGTGGTTGTAGTTTTTCGACAGATAATGTCGAGTTGCAAAAGGCACTGGAGTCACATGAATATTTCAACAGACAGTTGCAACCAAGTTTCTGGACTGACGATAAGGAAGAGGAGGTCGCTCCAATTCCTGAAGAGGAAGTTGTAAACATGGAAAATGAGACGACTTCAAATTCCGAAGAGGTCGAAGTAGAGAATGATGCACCTACGCAAGAGGATGTAGTCATTGAAACTGTTACAGAGTTTCCTGATGTGACAACCATGAAAGAGGCTCGTCGCGTCCTTAAAGAAGTATTTGGCAAGAGTAGCAACGAGACTAAGACTAATGCACAAGTACTTGCATTGGCAAATGAGTTGAATATCAAATTCCCTAATCTGAAATAATCATGCTCGGCAAGGAAATCACAAATCTTGTTATTGTTAAAATGGAGGAATACTCTCCTTTTGGTCCGTCGTCAAGTGCTACACTGTTAGCAGGCGGCGACCAAATTGACGAGGTTAAGCCTGTGTATAGTTACATTAAACAACACCTTGCCGAAGCCGCAAATGAAATGTTAATGATTGCTCCTATACATAAGTTGCTTTATAAGAAGGCAGAGATGGGAGCAGTCGTTAACAATAATGACAAGCAAACAGGAACAATACCTTTGCCAATTGACTTTTTGCGTATTCATACTTTGCGTATGGAAGAATGGACACGCCCACTGCACACCATCATACATGAAGGCCATCCTGATTATCCTGTGCAATTCTGTCGCTGGACGCGAGGTACATGTCAAAAGCCCGTGGCAATATACAATGGTGATGGACTAACAATGCCATTGTCAGAAGTAGATGTAACGATTATCTCTGAAAAGGAGTTTCAGAATGAGTACACCAAATGGGTAGATGAATGTCAAAAGAAAAAGCAATGGGCGGATAGGTATTGGCAAACTTGCCCAAATGGTACTATACATAAGTCTTATTACGATGAGGCTGACAAGCAGGCAAAAACAATAGAGTATGTTCCTGCTAAATTGCAATACTTCTCTGTTCCTGCGAACTCAAAGCATATCATTTCAGCATTCTATTATATTCCAAAATTCAGCGAAAAGAACGATTATGACCGCAGTATAGCGGAGTTAATCGCATTGCATTGTGCGCGCAAAGTGTATGAAGTATACGGCAATGCGGAACAAGTGAGTATGATAACCAACGAAATCAATTCGGTCCTCGAAAATCTACGACAATGATTGATAAGAAAGACAAACGATATAAATTCCTTAAGCGGTCGGAATCGACGGAAGGACAAGTAGTACCTTTGAACGAGCAACAAACCGCCGAGAGAACTCAGAACCTCACGCTCTTGCTAAAATATCGTGCGATGTGGGATGCTATGTCTGCGTTCCGTCGCCGTCGTTTGCGTACCAAACGCTATGAGCGCGGTATGCAATGGGATGATATTATTGAGGTTAATGGTAAAAAAATGACAGAGGCGCAGCACATTCTCAGTCAAGGTAAAGTGCCTTTGAAAAACAATGTAATACTCCAAACACAGAATAGTGTAGTCGGAGTATTCCGCGGTAACTATAAGCACCCAGAAGCGATAGCGCGCGCCCGAGACAACCAACAGATAGGTGAAACCATGACTGCCATGATGCAGTATGTGGGACAGATAAATGACATCAAAGAGGTTGATGTTGCTGACTTCATGGAGGGATTGCGCAGTGGTCTTGCTGCTCAATATGTAGATTACCAATGGAACAACGAAACTCACACAAAAGAAGTAGTTGTCATCAGTTGCAGTCCGTCACACATCTTTATGAATGCAGGTGTGCGCGATGTGCGCGGTAAAGATATTACATGTATCGGTCTTCTGATGGACATGCCATTGCATGAGGTTCTACAACGATTTGCGAAGACTGCCGAAGATGAAAATCGCATTCGTCAAATCTATAGATATGTAGATAAGAATAGTCTTATTGGTCTATACAAAACTTTTGTTGACAGTAGAGACAACAATTTTGATTTCCTTATTCCCGAGAGAAACGATGTGTGTCGTGTCATTCAAGCATGGGAGTTGGAAAGTAAAGAGTCTTGGATTGTCCATGATAAGTACGAGCAAACACTGACTATCTATCCTTACGAAGACAAAGCTGCTATTGACGCTATGATTAAGGAGCGTAATGCAGACATCAAGGCAAATAATTTAGACCCAGCGAAGACAGAAATCACATGTAAGAAGCATAACGATGTGTATTGGTATGTGCGCTATATGAGTCCACGCGGCGACATTTTGTACGAAGGTCGTAGTCCGTTTGCTCATAGAAGCCACCCATTTGCTGTATATATGAGCCGCCTTGTAGATGGTGAAATATATTCTTTTGAAGAGTCAATCATAGACCAACAGCGTTATATCAACCGTCTTATAACTCTCATTGACTTTATCATGGGTGCAAGTGCTAAAGGAGTACTTGTATTCCCTGAAAATGCGATTCCAAAAGGAATGAGCAAAGATGATATTTTGGAACAGTGGGCAAGTTATCGAGGTGTAATATTTGCGAATCTTAAACCAGGCGTTCCATTGCCACAACAGATTAGCACTAACGCGACTAATATCGGAGCAAATGAAATGCTTGCGCTACAGTTGCAATTGGTTCGTGATATTAGTGGTGTGCATGGCGCAATGCTCGGAAAGGAAGCAAAAAGCGGAACGGCTGCCAGCCTGTACGCCCAAGAAGCAAGTAATGCTCAAACGAACTTGCTTGATACGATAGAAAGTTTTGCAGCATTCCGCAAGCGAAGAGATTATAAAATAGCCAAAATCATACCTCAATGCTACGACTATGTGGATTATATCCCTGTTGCTGGGCGAGAATATAGTGATACAGCAAAGGAGTGGGATGCAGAAAAGGCATCTAAGTTTGACTATTATATCGTTATTACTGAAACCAATAACAGCGAACTATATCAAGCGCAACTCAACCAATTGCTTATGGCAGCTTTGCAACAACGCCTTATCGACTTTAAGACCGCATTGGAGGCTGGCCGCTTCCCATTTAGCGATAATGTATTGCGTATGCTGGAGCGTAAAGAACAAGAACTTGCACAACAACAAGCGCAGCAACAAGCCATGATTCTGCAAGGACAAGCAGCAGGTATTAACGCTGCCGAAGCAGGAGCAAGTGAAGGACAGATAGCACAAATGGGTGCAGATATGGCGCAGCAAGCATTGGCAGATAGTGAAGCGTTACAAGCCCAAGCGAGCCAAGCAGACCCAAGAGTTATGCAACTTATAGGACAAGCATTGGGACGCTAAGAAATAAGTAATCAAAAGTCTGAAAAGTTATGACATCAGAAGAAGCAATCTATTGGAAGACATATATTGACCGCATTGTGGCGGAGAAATTATCTGTTCTTAACAGTTCGCAGCAGGAAGCTGTCCGTATTAGACACTTTGCAGATAGTTATATGCAGTGTATCAATGGTCAGCAACTGCTGCCTCAGACCGTTTTTCGTCAGTTTGTAGAGATGTTTGCGCACATTCCTGCTATGCAAGAATCTCTCGAACAGATGCAAGAATCTCTAAGTAAAGACATCAACAATCTTGAAAAGGTTTACTACCCTTCTGATATTGTTGAGAATAAAAATTTACTCTACCATTACTATGACACGGAATGGGTAGAGACATTTTTCGATGAGACGATTGATAACATTGATGAGGATGACATTATTAATGCTATATATGATGAGTTACATGGGCTAACTGGATATATTCATATTGTTGTTCTTAACTTCCCTCATAGAGGTATTGAGTCATGTTCGTACATCCTATTTCGGACCAATGTTGTCGGTCCGATAAGATACGGCGAATCTCGAACAAGAATAATGCTGCTATCAATAGATGGCTATTACACATGGAGTGTGCGTGTAAAAGTTGGCGTAGGTGATAAGGTGCGAGAGGTGAGGAATACCTGGAACTCTTACTCAACACAAGCAGGTGTGGAAGAGCAACGCGATGTGATTGTAGTAGATAACTACGATTCATTGCAGGCACTGGATATTGATGAGCGAGACACATCTGTTATCTATCGTACCATTGATAACGATAAACTATTCTTATGGAATAATGAAGAATTTGTAGAAGTGGCAGGAGAAACCATAGACAATACTATCTATGTCACGAATCTTGACTCGCTTTTTGCGATGAATCTATCCTCTGGCGTATATACTGTTGCTCACAACGATATTGCATATCGCACTACCAATTATTCACTTGTGGTAAATACCACCAGATTCTCAAAGAAATTTATCTTATCTTATGCTGATGGCTGGGCAGAAGCAAATACTTTAACTCAGTCTTGGGTTTGGCATACCTATTCTTATCAAGGTCATACGCATACTACTGAAGATGTTATTGGCCTTGCTAAGGTTATAGATGAGGTAACAAAAGGTAAGCAAGATAAAACGGACGCAACATTAGAGACAGCAGATAAGACAGTAGTTGGTGCTATCAATGAAGTATTAAGGCGAGCAGAAGCGGCGTACCATTCCTTTACTATTGACTTCCAAGAGTCGCGTGAAACTGTACAAATGCGTGCAGTATCAGGTGCAATAAACATAGAAAGAATTATGGCCGATAATATAGCAACTATTAAGTTGCATGTGAATGGAATTGCGCAAACAATTTCGCTAAGAGATGGAGTTTGGAATGGCTTAATAACTATACCAGCAGACGCTTTGTTTGTTTGGAATGTCGGAAGAATAACGGAAGGAGAAGTGGCTGCAATAAGTGTAAAATATAATTTCTAACATATGGCAACAAATATAAACTATTGGAGGACAAGTCGAAGTATTTTCGGAACATGTGGTCAAAAAACCTTCTTTGTTGATTGGGATTTTGGTCACAACGATTCTACTGCGGATGGTACGCCCGAATTTCCATTTGCAACAATATCGTATGGCTATGATACATTGGTTGCAAAAGGATATGCACCTATGGGAAGTATTGTGCGTGGTCATGGTAACGAAGCATTCGTTGGTAATCACAACTTTACTGTGCAGGGCGATTACATGGGTGCAGCAATATACGATGGTGGCGGTACTGCGCAAATCATCTATTGTACCATGAAGAATCTTATTTATCTAAATGGCGGAACTACTATTGATGTGGATTATTCCGTATCACCATACGGAAATAATATCCCTGCCGCGTTTGCGGGCTGCGGGCGTGCTCTCGCTGCGAGCGATGCGAACTATGCGTACTCTGTCTACGGTGTGGCTTCTTCGCCTATTCTGATTGGAAACAGTAAAATGTATCGCGGTTGTATCGGTGGTGTGCAAGCAACTGGTTACAACATTTACGCGAAAATCAAATGCACACCATACGCCGCGAATCAAAACACCTGCGGTGTGACATTCGGCGGCTATTCGTTGTCCGCCACAGCGCGAATCGGAAACTGCGTGGTTTACGATTTGCCACTGAATGTGCGGGCAACGACAAAATCAGCGCAAACGGTAGCGTGTCACATGTACCGTTGGATTTTCTCAAAAGTAGATTTCATTTACGAACACGCGGATTTCTTCTATCAATGTTTGTTCACATCTGACAATCGTATGTTCTTTGTGGACAAAACAACTGGCAATGCGTATTCAAACAAGCGTTTGAAGATTGTGCCACGCACTGGCACGAACGCCGAACCAACATTCATCTATGATTCCGCAGACACCGACATGGATTTCACTGGCGCAATGACTGGCGGCGCAATGATTGTTGAAGGTGCAAACATCAAAAACTTCTATGACGCATTGTTGGCGTTGTATGCAGCCGGACATGTAACATTGAATCCCGAAACATATTTCAAAGAAGAATGTGTCTTTGCAGAAGAAACTGCGGATGAAGTGTTCAACGCGCCCGAACAATACGATTTCACAACAAAGATGGATTCGCCTGCGTTCATTAGTGTTTACCACTATTTCGGTGCGTTACCACCTGCGCTGAATATTCCTATTCATGGCACTGGCAATTCGGGTTCAGATGGCAAAGTTGGTTGTTGGGATAACCGCAGCATTGACGGATGTTTGAAGGTTGAAGATGGATATATCAAGATTGATACCGCTTCTTCTGAAAAAGCAGGTCGTATTCTATCGAAGATAATCCAAACTGACCCATATGATGTGCAATATAACGGCGTATATTCTATGCTTACACGCCGCGTAAAGCATGGGTGGATAGCATCAAAGATTAATCCCTTTGGCGAGAAGGTAGAGGCAAATGCGGATTTGACCGTAACATTGGAAGCAGACACGCAATATGTCATCAAAGGTTCTAAATGCACATACAACGAGCAATTCTACAACGCCAACGACATCATAGATACAACTGGATTAAATGTCTTCACAGTGAAGTTTGAAACTGCGGAAGGATATGTTATTCCTATACTTGACACAAACATTCCCGATACTTTATACTGTCGTTGTCGTTCGATGGTGTATGCGCGTGCTTCGTTAGGAGAAGTGCTTAAGCCACAAATAACCTATTTCAATGATGGCGACAAGTATATTCTGTTTAATAGTCGTATCATCGTGCCAAATGAATCATTCATCTGTGATAAGAACGCAACATTCTCGGTGTGTGATAAGAATGGCAATATTGACACGACGGCATCTGATTATTCCATTGCGATAATTTTCGATGACCGCGAGGATATACCCGATGGGGAGGAGCGTATTGGTGGTAAGGTGGAGTTCGTACCAGCTCAGAAATTTGGTGAATACTTCGCGATGAAGAATGCGGGAGCAATCACTTCATTGGAGATTCCCCAAATAGGTTCAGTACCAAAGGCTTCTGGTAATTATCAGTGTTTTGTAAAAGAAGGTGGCGGAAGGCAAGTGGATGGTTATAAATCCATTTTGAACCAAACATTTATGCAGTTCGCACTATATGTGACTATTGTATCAGAACTGGATGTAAACGAATAGTTATGGATAATACTATAGTATTAGGTTCGGTTTCATTGCGTGCGGCGCGCACCATAGTGACATCTACTGTGACCAACGATGTGTTGCAGTCGGTGTCGCTACGCACAGCGCGAACAATTGAAAATTCATCAGTGACACGAGATGTACTGGAGCATAGCTCTCTTGCTGTAGCAGGTTTCCAACATTCCAATGGAGACTGGGGAGAGCCAAAAGACATGTCGTATGTCGTTGTGAATATATAAAAAGAAACGCGATTTCCGATGAATCCATGCCGCGTTTGCGGGCTGCGGGCGTGCTAACAATGCGAACAATGCGAACAATGCGAACAATGTCAACGGTGTGGCTTCTTCAAATATTCCAATCCAAATACTAAGTCGGAAAAAGCGTCGCCTATAAAATGGCGGAACATATATTTAGAAGTTTTTATGAGTAGCAGTATGCGAAAATTGAAGTGGAAAAGAATAGGCATTTATGAAAAGGTTTGGTAAAACCGAAGATTTGTGGGGTCGTATTTGCAGTGAATATACGATAGAAAAAGCAATGCGACAATCACTGGTTAAACATAAATATCCGAATATGCGTGTAGCGGATTATACACGCGCACAAAAAAGAATGATAGACAATTGGGACGAGTACAAAGAAATTGTCCAGCGTACATTGACAACTGAAACATACCAATTTGGTGCATTGCATTCTTTTATTGTGCAAGAACCGAAAAAACGAATGATACATTGTCCGCAATTTTTCCCGGATAAAATCATTATAACATGCGTGTATATAATACTGCGTGAATACTTTTATTCTAAATATGTACGAAATACATATAACTGTATAAAAGGTCGCGGAATACACGATGCAAAGCGAGCAATAGAACGAATCATGCATAAGCACCCAGATTGGCATTATTGCCAAACGGATATTGTGAAATTTTATCCAACAATCCGACATGATGTTTTGAAGCAAGATTTGGCTCGCGTCTTCAAAGATACAAAAGTGCTTCGAATACTATATGCTATTGTAGATATGTTCTATGAAGGAATAGATAAAGAAACACTTGTGGAGATAGGAATTGCTATTGGTGTAAACTTATCACAACTTATGGCAATATTGGTTTTGATACCAGTGCTAAGAGAAATAAACGAGGTATGGAAATATCCGTGCGTTGGATTTACTGATGATGTGTGGATTGCAATTCCCAAAAAGGAATTATGTCATTCGTTTATGGAATGGTACATAAAACGATGCAAATCGCGCGGAATGACTGTAAAGCCTAATTTCAGAATAGCCCCCATGAATGAACCTTTGCGAATCATTGGTTATGAATTTAGGATGGATGAGTTTGGGAAGCAATACACATTATTGGGTAAAGACATCAAATTGAGTATGCAAAAGCGTGCCCGTAAGTTGGCGAGAATGAATGTATCTGATGAATACTGGAAACAACAGATGGCTTCATACTTTGGGTGGTGTAAACATGCCTGCTGTAAAAACCTAATGCGTAAAACTTTTGGAGAGAGATACAAATTATTTGAAAAGAATATGAGAACATTTCAGGACATAAAAGAAAATGAGATTGGCGAATTTGGATTAAAGCGTAATATCCGATTGTCTATACTGGAGGTAGTGAATAAGCCTATCTGCTTTGATGATGCAAAGGTAGTTCTGATTTCAAGTACTGACGAGGAAACTGGGCAAGAGGTTGTCAAGGAAAAGATTGCTATCAAGTTTCGCTATGTCGAGGACAATGAACCAGTAGGAGAGCCGCTGTATTTCATATCTGGCTCACCATCATTAAAGGATAGAGCTATCCGTTCACAATCGTCAATGCCATTTATTGGCAAGATAACCAAGCATGGCACTCGCAAAAAATATTATGTTATAGAATAATATGGAAAAAACACCTAAAATTCGTAAAGAGAAAACGATAGAATCTACTTCGCTTTTTAGGCAAGCAGAAAATCTGGAGCGCGAAATAGATACGATAATCCAGAACATGCCAGCAAGAACCTATTGGCGAATGGGGAAACCGTTTGAAGAAGCGTTAATCGGTGCGCGTGAATACTATGCCATGTGCTACCGCCACGAAAAAGGAGATAGCAGTGACCTAAAGATAGAGTACGCCCGCAAGTCGGCAGAATGCTTTACACAAGTAGATTTGATTTTTCGCAAGTGGTATAAAGGTGAGCCTTATCCAAACATGCCAAACCATAATGTGATAAGCAAAGCACGCCACGCAAGATTATCGGTCCTTGTTGGAGAATTGGTTGGTGCGAGCTGGTCATTTTACCAATCGCTTTTAACGCATAAAGACAAAGATAGGATGAGCGATGCCCCTGCGAAGCCAGCTGGCAACAGCGACAGAGCGGGTGATGTAGGCTCATAGATTAAATGGGTGGCACACTCCTTTAGGAGTAATGACAGGATTGGAACACATCCTGCAAGATGCCACTATTACGGTTGCAGTTCCACTGAATGAAAGCTACTACTATTGGTCGTCGTCAGAGTGTAGTCAGAACAACGCATACAACTTGAACACGGGCAATGGCAATGTGAACAACAACGATAAGAACAACAACAATTTGGTGCGTGCGTTCCGTCGTCTCCCCCGCACTTGGTCGGACCTACGATTGTGAATCGCTTATCCTATCTTGTTTTTGTTATGCGTGTTGAATACGAAGAATTATACGAGGCTTACCTTGACTGTCGAAAACATAAACGCAGTTCAAGAAATTGTCAAGCATTTGAAATAGATGTAACCCGTAATCTCTTCCTACTGTGGAAAGAGTTGAATAACGGTACATATAAAATAGGACGGTCGATAGCGTTCATCGTCCATCACCCGAAAGACAGAGAGGTGTTTGCTGCGGATTTCCGTGATAGGATAGTACACCATCTTGTCGTTCGTAGAATTGAAAGACTGTTAGATAAGGAGTTCATTGAAGATAGTTACTCTTGTCGTAAAGGCAAAGGAACACTCTATGGAATACGCCGATGCGAAATGCACATGAGAGAGTGTAGTGATAACTACACAAAACATTGTTATGTTCTCAAAGGCGACCTTAAGAGTTTCTTTATGACCATCAATAAAACCTTACTTTTCCAACGCATATGTAGGCTATTAGAAGAGAAAGGCGACTTTGACCAGGATACTCTCTGCTTCATGGAGCATATTATCCAGTTGATTGTATTCAATCGGCCACAAGATAATTGTATCTTCAAGCAACCTATATCGGAGTGGTTGTGCTTACCTAAAGACAAGAGTTTGCTAAATAATGATGCGAACCACGGTTTGCCCATCGGCAATCTTACGAGCCAAATATTTGCAAATTTATTTCTTTCGGACTTTGACCACTTTGTAAGAGAGGTACTTGGTTTTGTCCACTATGGAAGATATGTAGATGATTTTTATATCGTATCTGAAAGCAAGGAGAAACTGTTAGAGGCCCTACCCAAGATACAGGCATATCTACAAAACATTGATGTAACATTGCATCCAAAAAAGATATACCTACAAATGGTACAAAGAGGCGTACAGTTTCTTGGGCAAAACATCAAGCAATACGGAACACTGATAGCGCGACGCTCGGTTGGGAGTCTTTATGGTAAATTGTATCATTTCAACCGATACATCGTATGGCATAATATCAATGAGCAGGCTATTAGCCGTGAGGACATGGAATATATGATAAGTAGCATCAACTCCTACTATGGTTATTTACGCCAAGCAAATAGTTATAAACTGCGAAAGAAGATAGCACATTCAGAACTGATGATGCCGCTATTGACCTACGCGCACTTTGATAAAAATTATACAAAACTTATAAAAAACAAAGACAATGAAAAAAGTAAAAATCACAAAGGTGTTAACAATCGCGCTGGCTATTGTAGCCACTCTGCTAATTGTTGCAGGCTTTTTCGTTCCTCCAATGGGAATAATTGATGGTAGTGTAATGCAAGGTGCGGGAGAGATTATAGGCATGATAACTATCTTCTCCGCATGGGATTTGATTGGCGAAGCTATACACAAGGGCATTGAAGCGTCCTTCAAGCGTGGCGATACGAGTATAGAAATTACTAAAAACGACGAGGATAAAGATGAGTAGAGGCATTAATTTAACCGCTGAAGAGAAGAGGTATATTCAAAAACATCGTTGGGACAAGTCTCCAAAGGATATTGCAGATGAACTTGGTCGCAGTCCAAGTACGATAAGTATGTATATGAAACGATTAAAAAAAGGATAATGAAATGGAACTAAAGAAAGGTCATTTAGTAGTTATGATTGTCTGCTTTGTGGCAGGATGTATCATTGGCGCAGGCTTGCGCAGCTGTAGTAGTTCGGAAAAACCGAACAACTCAGAGCCATTAGTAATTCACGATACAGTACGGATGACAGATACTTTGCGTATAATTGAGCATACCAAGCCCAAGAATATCGTTAGGCATGATACTGTATTCGTACCAGTGGTTGTTAATAGTGAGTCAGATAGCACGAGCGATAGTAAGACCGATAGTATTGCAGTAGATATACCTATTATGCAATATGAATATTGCGACACATTCAAGACTGATAGCAGTCGTATAGAACTCGGAGTGAAGTTTAGCGGCTATAATGCGCGCATTGATGATGTAAATCTAAATTCACAATTTAATGTAGAGCCTCGTACCGTGGTAAAGAAAAATGGATGGGGACAATTTATAGGTGTTGGTATTGGCGTTGGGTATGGTGCAACTGCTATTGACCATACAGTTTATGCAGGTCCCGAGATAGGTGTACACATAACCTATGGCTGGGGCTATACATGGAGATAATAGGAGAGAAGGCAATGAGAACACTGGTAATAATAGACAATGGTCATGGAAAGAACACTAAAGGCAAGTGTTCGCCTGACAAGCGATTGTATGAGTGGCAATGGACACGAGAGATTGCTATCGCGTTGCACAAACGATTGACAGCCGATGGCATAGAAGCACACTTACTTGTACCAGAGGAGAAAGATGTATCGTTAGGAGAGCGCGTTGAGCGTGAAATGCAACTCAGCCAAGAAGCAAAGAGTGCTGGCATGGATAGCGTGCTTGTGTCCATACATATCAACGCGGCAGGTGGCGATGGTAAATGGAAAAGTGCAAGCGGATGGAGCGGTTGGGTTGCCCAAGAGTGTAGCGAGAAATCAAAGAAACTTGCGCAGTTGCTATACGCAGAAGCGGAGAAGAGAGAACTGCAAGGTAATAGATGTGTGCCGCATACGAAGTTCTGGACTGCCAATTTTACTATCGTAAGCGACACATCTTGTCCATCTGTATTGACGGAAAACCTCTTCCAAGACAACCTCACAGAGGTAGAATATCTGCTGTCCGATGAAGGTAAGGAGACTATCGTGGATTTGCACTATGAGGCTATAAAGAAATATATTGACGGATAAAAAAAACAAAGTAGCGTGGCACTTCTCAGCGACACGCTACGACTAATGATTAAATGATGTTCAAAACATCGCTGCAAAGGTACAAGATTTTTTTTTGATATATACAAGAATTTGACATGGAAAAGATAATAATTCGTGGTAAAATACCGAGTAAGGCTAATAGCTATAAGGTCATAACTATCAATGGGCATGGGTCTTTAGGCAAAACTGCCGCAGTAAAAGAATATGAACGCAATTTCTATCTCCAATGCCCTATTCGTGGTGCAATGATAGACCGTTATTTCCGTCTCAATGTGGATGTGTACTACGAAAATATGCGTCCAGACCTTGATAACTGCTTCAAAGTTCTGCTTGATTGCCTGCAAGCATGTAATGCCATCAAGAACGACCGTTTTTGCGTGGAAATACATGGTAGAAAACTGATAGATAAGACCGACCCGCGTGTAGAGTTTACATTAGAAGAGGTCATGTAACGCAGTTTTTTACATTTACCGCAAACGGTATGACAATTTTGTAGTAATTTCGGGGCATAATTGTAAATTACTATGGCAGAACAACACAATTTTATATTCTCGATTCCAGCCATCAAGCAGTTGGTTGAGCAACGAACGAGTATCTTAGGGAAGATGCGTGGTAGCGAGAGCGAACCGCATCTTCTTGACCGTTTATCACTGACCGAAGGCGAATCTTTTCTAACAGATGAGTGGTTAGAAGAGGCTGTGATGGAAACTTATGACTGGATAAAGGCATTTGGCCGTAATGTAACTAACGCTGTCCGCATCTTACCAGATGGCATCTTGCATACCATTACAGAGAATCACGGTGCGTACATTGAAGTAGATGGAAAACGAAAAGGATTATCGTACAAGCAATCTATTCCAGCAGGTAATGTGAATGGAACTGATAGAGGTGTTAATGATGGCGATACAATCAAGTATGGCGTTCAGATTACTCTACCAAGTACAGTTGGTATTGTAATAGGACAAGCAACCGAGGTCTATTACTCCATAATTATTGACTATACAACAGGAATTGCTGGAGCACCTATTGAGGATAAGAAACAACATGTTATTACTCGTGTCATCACACAAGACTATGAAGTTGACAACTGTAGTTTTAATGCTCAATTAAGTACTGTGCTCGGGAATATGGTTGTTAAGAGTATTGATAGTGTTGAAGTGAAGGTTACAAAGGTAATCCCTGCGCAGTTCACTTTGCAAAAGGGCGATTATATCCTTGTGAACAATGCAGACGGTAGTAAAAAGTATGGAATCGTTGGTGAAAATTATGATTCTAATAACAATACACCAATTATTGCAGAGATAATGGATAGCGATTTGCGCAATAGCATCGTAATGAAAGTTGAATTGCCAGATTGGCAAGACAGAAATATGCTTCCAATGGTTGAGCGAAATCTAAAAGATGCACTTTCTTACTTTGTGATATGGCGTTGGTTTGAGGATGTCTATCCGCCAGAGGCAGAGTCTTTCCGAAAGAAATGGGAGGAGAAAGCGCACCAAGCGCAGCTTGGATTAAATACAGAAAAGTACACTATACAAAGAAAATCCACTTGGTTATAACATATGAAATTTGAAGGCGAACATAGAGCAATTCCATTGCTGGGTATAGAGCGCAATGCCACTAATATGGCAACGCGTGATGGTGCTATGAATGAGGTTGTTGGTTTAATCCCTCGTAATGGCAGTCTTATTGCGTATGCGCCTACAGATAGGGGCATTAACAAGGCAAATAATGTCGTTATGGTACGCGTTCATCACACGACAACAGGAGATAATATTATTACTGTGAGGGAAAATAATTATCTCATCAATGGGAAAGATGTCTGCGAACAAATTGTTGTAAGCAGGAAAGAGATATGGGAGAATAATGGAAATTGCGGACAGCAGATTTTAGAAAAGGAAGAAGAAATAAAAATCTATGACCAAAGAACGGTTTTAGATATAGTGTTCATTGGAAATAGAATGGACATCCTTACAAAAGAAAATGGAATAGAGCATTGGCTTTGGAAGAATGGACAGTATGAAAATCAGAACGACCTTCAAGGATATTATACCAAACCAGATGGAGAAGCAATATTGCCAAGTGTGGATTTCAAAGTAAGAAGAGGTATATATGATGGTAAAACTGTGTACTCCAGTGCGAGATATGTGAAAGTACATAAAAACTATACCGATTCAAATACACAGCAGGAGGATAAAGAAGCTGCTTCAAACTATGTTAGGGAGCTTGGTAGTGTTGGGTCGGATGCTGTTGCTCTATTAGACAGTGTTCGGTTCATGGGTGGAGTTACAGGGTATGTCCTTGTAGCTGCTGCTTATCGCAAAAAAGGTAGTGATGCGAGTTCTCCGCAGTATATGATGGCGAGCCCTATCATGCTGATGGGAGCACCTGAGATATATACCAAAGATGACCTATTCGAAAAAAAGATAAGCTCTGTAGTAGATTATGTCAAGAAACCTACCGATACCTTTATGCTCGATATGTTCAGTTATGCAAACCGTGGAGTGGACGGAGGGGTTTCACAAGAAGAAGTATTTGACGAAATCTGGAGTATGAGGGAGACAGATGATAGAGAGCCAGAAGATATTGCGGAAGGAGAGAATGCAAATATTGAGACACTTACATCTGATGACAAATGCATAATCCGTCAAATTACGAGTTCATATAAGAAAGGCTATACAGAATCTTATAAGGCAGACGAAGCGTTAATTTTAACTACAAGTCAGACCGCCATACAGCAGCCATCCCTTTACTGCACCAAGTACGCTTTATATAATCACGGAAGTTATACAGGTACAATAGATAGAGAAGCAGAATACCGTGGATTCAGAATATCTCATGCCTCGGCTAATGTTTTGTCATTCAGGGTAAACGGAGAGATTCTTGAAAAATACAAAGATGAGGTAGATACATTATGTCTTTTCATTTCCCCTGTTATTAGCCCTTATAAGAACAAGGATGCGGTGGGTGTTGTGATGAAGAGTAACTACTCCGGGAACAAAAAAGACAAATATGACGGATTCTTCTTTTGTGAAAAAACATGCTCGGGTAATTACAAGATGTATAAATCGGCATGTGGCGGTAGCTTTACGCCAGACATGAAAAGTAACAAAGAGATTCTGCAAGAAATATCTGACATTGCTGGACTGTATCAAGTAAAGACTATTGCGTTTAAGGACATCAAAGCAAACAATTGGGTAGATTTAGATTTAAGCGGAGGTATCTTGGATAGCGACCGTATGGTTCAACATTCAGACACAATGCTTAAGATTAGTGATATGCAACCAGTAGAGCTTATTACAGGTGGCATATTTGGGTATAATGAACGACTTCATGTGTATAATTTCCAAAAGAGAAATATATACAAATGGCCTTATGGCAACTTGCCGTATCATTACGATTGTGGCCAATATCCAGTACAAAATACTGGAGTGAATGAATTTGAATACTCTATAGAAGTACTTGACCATAATGGCAGTCTCATTGCAAATCGATTTAAGAGCGATACTCCCGCTATCAATCCACTTATTAGTTGTGCAGATATTGATGCTAAGAGCATTAGAGTCGTGAAGCGAATGGTAAAATATGGGAAGTATTATGTAGGTTCACAACATTATACTCCTACAAAATTTGCAGGTATAGCAAGTGGATATTTTAGTAGTAGTCTAAAGCCTCTTGACATACAAACAAAAGAAGTGTCGCTTGCCGAATATAATGGAGCATTTAGCAATTCGAAGATAGAAGCAGATAGCGAAGCGTATGGAAAAAACGAGATAAAGGTTAGCGAGCCTGGAACTACTGAGTTCAAATTGGAAAAAGGTTACAAGGTAGGTAATGGAGAGATTTTAGCACTTGCCCGCATGACAATGGGGTTGAGTCAGGACAACTATGGTAAATATCCACTCGTGATTTTCACAACTGATGGTATTTATACTCTTGATGTAGATACGACGGGAGAAGGTGCATATAATATTCAGTCGCCATTGAGCCGACTCGTTTGTACTAATCCTAATGGTATATGTGAGATTGATGGAGCTGTTCTATTCCCTACGGAATACGGACTTCATATGGTCACAGTAAATGGCGTGAAGCCAATTGTCCTGCAAGCCAACGGCAAGCCATGGAATACGCCTGATAACTCTGTTGGACTTGGAATGTATCGAAATGCTATCAATCATAAAAAAATCGTCAAGATGCTTGATAGTATTTCTTACGACGACTTCCTCAATTACATCAATGCTTATAGCAAAGAAGATGCAAAGATTGCCGCAAGGTACGGAACTCACCTTCGTTACTTGCATGCTATCAATTCTGTTGTAGTGTATAACAGGGAAATGCCATATTCTTATATGATAGATTTGGGCACATGGAATGTGACTAAGTTAGAGCAACGAATAATGTTCGATGATAGTGATTTTCCTAAACAGACATTTTGGATTGAGCCGAAATACAAAGGCAGTGTTTCAATAGAACAAGAAGTAGTGACTGTAGAGGTGGTTGATGGCAAAGAGGTAACCAAAAAGCGTAAGGAGTGGGTTGAACTATCTGAGGCAAGAAAGCGAATTGATGGTAAAGAACTGTTACAACGGAAATTGGAGGTTCAGATTGACCAAGTAATAGACGACAAATTTGCCGAACTTGATTCTAAAATTGCGTACAACCAAACGGAAATTCAAAATTTAGATGAATCACTATCTCAATACGAAGCGACAGATGATAGCATATTTGAAGATAGCCAAACAACAAAATCAGAAGTGTTGGCTAAGTTGGTTGAACGGAAAGAAGAGTTGCAAGCGGAGATTATCCAACTCCAAGAGGAAAAAGCGAAATGGGATGCAGCTTTACAAGTAGATTATGCCTCACTTGATTTGTCTGATGAGGACGAAGCTATCTTAAATGAGGTAGGTTTGCAGAGTGTTGGTAAGATGCTGAAAAGTAAACAGAAAAAGAATGACTATGACGCTCTTGAAACCGAATTAGTTGATGCTGAAATGTGTAAGAAAGCAGGTGTAGCAGATATTACAATCCTTGCTCAAAAGTTAGGCGTAGTAAAACTTACGCTAACTTATTCGAAAGGAGAGTGGGTAACTGGAAAGAGAAAGTACACAACAGAACAGTTGTCAGGAGCTGGATTGCAAGTAGCAACGGAACTCAAAGAAGGTTTGAGATACCAGATAAATATTGCAAATGACAATCACACTGCTGTCCAGTTTGACTACTTCAATGGGCATAACAATGTGCAATGCTTGTTGCAGACGCGGCCAATAAAGTTAGATACCACTCATCTAAAATCGGCTTATCGAGTAGTGTTGCGTGGCGCATTTGAGAATGTAAATAACACCACACGCATCACTACAAGTAACGGAAACAAAATAAGTATTATAAACGATAAGTTGCTTTCCGCCTTTTGTGGAAACGATGATGTGGAATTGCATTATGTGCAGCGTGAACGAATTACATATAAAACCGACACTACTGGTGAGAAGATAGAAAAAAAGACTTATTCGTGGGAATGGGTGACAAAAGATGATAAGGTTGTCTCGCTTAAGGATATTGGATTGCAGCAAGAAGGAAGTATTAGCGGAAGCGATTCGATGGTAGTAAGCAGAAATGATTACTATGCGGGCCTGTATGTTTTTGGTAGTTTTGATGGTAATCATTGGACACCTATCGGCGCAGAAGAAAAGTTGCTATCAAACAACCGTTTCCATGACATCGGATGTCGTACACACCGTGTAAGCGTGAGGTATCTGATGGTAGTATTTGCAGGAAATCTATCAGCAGACAGTCATATAGATGGTTTGGAGATAACAAGTGATGTAAAGTATAACAATAAATTGAAATAAAAATGGATTGGTTAAGTATTATTTTAGGCGTAATTGAGCATTCGCAAGATTGCCTAACAGCAGATTTCGGAATCAGTGCAATATTGACAACTATTGGACTCGCGATTTCTGCTGCGAGTGCGGCTACAAGCGCAGGTATGGCAGCAAAGAGTGCCAACGATGCACGACGCAAGGAAGAAAAGAATCGTGCTGAGATTGAGGAAGAGAAGCGTAAGAAAGAGGCTATCTTCAATAGACGCTACCATCAAAACATGACAGACCGTACAGAGGTACAAGGTATGTTGCGTGAGATGCGTGAGCGTCAAGATGCGCAACGCAGTCAAAATGAGGCACGCAACGCTGTCTTAGGTGCTACTAAAGAACAGGAGTTAGCGCAAGAGGAAGGACTTAATAAGGCCTATGCTGATAGTATTGCTCAGATTGCAAGTAACGCCAGCATGCTCAAAGATGGCTATTTGGATGATTATGAAAACAATCTTGGCAAGTATTATCAAAGTGTACGCGACCATAATTCCAAGATGTCTGCAATAGAGATGAACCGCAGTAATCAACTTGCGACAGCAGCAAGTAATGCGGCGAGTGCAGTGACAGGCGGCTTAACAAGCCTTGGCGGTATGATTGATGGTGGCCCCCAAAAAGCACCTGCCGTAAAACCAGACGCTGCAATGCAACATGTAGATACACCAGATATAAATACACCTGCTACAGGCACAATTCCTGAAGAGTGGCGAATGTTCCAACACGACCCACACGGTGTATATTACAGAAACTTTGCATAAATGATATTGCTATGACAACAAATACAGAACATCAAAATCCTGAGATGGTATTACATCCATATGTGGTTACACCCAAGCCAGAGGAAGTTACACCCAAGCCAGAGGAAGTTGCGCCAAAGATTGAGAGTGAAGCGGACATTGATGCTCGTTTAACCCAAATGCTGATGGCCGAAGCAAAGGCGGATAAGGAACGCGATGAAAAGCGCGTGCAACGCCAAATGGCCATGCGTACATTGGGCGACATGGGTAGTGTTATACTCGACTTGGTAAAAGGCAGTCAAGGTGCTCAGGTTGACCCTCGCAAGGTTGAGCAACATTATGAGAAATTAGATAATGATGCTCGTAAAGTGTACGATGCATATAGAACGAGAGTAGATTTACTGCGTAAGCAAAAAGCCGATAGAGATAAAGCGCGTATAGCCCAAGCCGCAGCGGACGAAAGACAAAGAAAGGAACTCGAAGCGCGGAAAGAACTTGCAGACCAGAACGATGAGTACAAGCGTTGGAAAACGCAGCAAGACAATGAGGCCAGGATAAAGGCCGCACAAATAAGAGCAAGTAGTAGTGTCGCGGTTCGTGGCGCAGGAAGCAACAAGGTGTACACAGTTCCATTTGCTGGTACTAATTATGATATTGCGGCTGGCGCATATGATGGTCGCATGGGACAGTTGTATGCATATCTTGATAACAACAATCTATTTCCTGCCGAATCGGGTGCTAATGATGACTTGAAGGCAGTTGCATATTTGCTTGGTAGTAGCAGCCAAAATAGTAATGCACCTGAAAGTAGCAAGTCTAAAGTAGCAACCGCTTGTCTCGTTGCTATCCATGCATTGGCAGGAAACAGGGAGCATGAGGATAATATTATTGCTATCTTGAATGGCACTTATAATCCAAATAGGAGAGTAGTTACTCCGCCAGAAGGTGGCACGCAAACTCCGCAATCAAAAACAAAGAAAACTATTACTGGTGTAAACGGAAATTGATATGGCAAAGGTAATTGAAAATATCTACATTGCAGCGAGCGAGGACTATGACCTCGGCTCGCTTGATACTTTTAAGCGTGATATGGCGAATGTTGAAACACGCAGGCATGTATATGACGCATTAAAAGATGACTATGACCTTGGCGAATGGGAGCAGTTTAGCCAAACAATAGATAAAGATTTAGGTGTTGATAGGCAGCAGTTCAGTGTTGTCCCTGACTTCCTAACAGGCGACCCTAACAGAAAGCCAACTTTCCAAGAGCTACAAATGCAAGCGTTTATACGCCAGTCTGCACAACAAAATGGGACTCCCTCTGACGAGGAGGCAACAGCGATTTTTCATCGGGTGCATAATCAATTAGAGCAAGAACAAAAGGAAGCTCAATATAAAAATGGTAAGTACGGTCAACCTAAAGACAGTTATATCGAAGACTTGGGCGCAGGACTAATGGCTGGCCTCGGAACAGTTGCGCAATTACCATATAAAGCAATTGGCGCATTTGAAGACTGGGGTAGCGGGCTGTTACAAAAGGCAACATTTGATGGTTTCGGTGGAAGAGTTAATTTTGCAACCAATGGCAATGGAGTCGCGCGAAGATTCTTCAATGAATGTCTTGGTGGTAACTATTTTAGAGAACAGACTGAACACTATCAAAAGGAGAGTGACCGTTATCAAGATGGGAAAGGCATTATTGAAAGTGCAACAGAAGGAGACTACATCGAAGCACTCGGTAAATTGGGTATTAGCACTGTGCAAAACGCTCCTAACCTTGCTATAAGCGTTGTTCTATCTATGATGGGTCAGCCTGAATTAGCAGCAGCAACGCTATCAGGCGGTGCCGCATTTGACAAATGGGAGGAGATACAGCATGACGAAACATTAAGCGATGCAGACAAAGGTGTTGCTGTAATAGGTACATTCTTGGCTGAATATGTATTTGAGAAGATAGGCGATGTGCGCTATCAAAAGATGTTCCAACAAGGTGGAACTGCTCAGGTTCGCAAAGAGATTGCTGAAGGGGCAGGCAAAGCGTGGAATGATTTTATCAATAGCAAATTTGTCAAAGGAACAGGAAGTGCTTTCAATAAAGTTATGGACATCGGCGGAGAGTCTATAACCGAAATGGCTACTGATATTGCAGAGCAATGTATTGAGGTTTATCTCGGCAATCAAGAGAGTATTGATTGGAAGCAAGTTGGTGATGCTGGTATAGTAGCACTTGCGAGTGATGCTCCATTGCAAGGACTCCATTATGGTATAGATACTCATCATAAACGCAAACTTGTTGCTGAGATGAATAGCGACCCGCAGCTTGCAGCAGCCGCGGAAGCACAAGGAAAAACAGTTGAGCAGATGGCTGATTTGCTTATTCGTTCTGGACATGGAGAGGAAATATCAGAAGAGGATGGCAAAGCATTGTCTAACTATATTGCTGCGACTCAAAATCTCTTGCTCCAAAAAACTGGACCACAAACGGAAGAGCAAGAGGAAGGTGATGAAAGTACAGATGCAAAACCTGCAACCGTACCATCCGAGCATCAAGTCGTCAATACAGAAATACCAGAAGACAAGGGCGAGATAGCAACTCCTAAAGTAGAGAGCAAGAAAGAAGTGTCACGCCCTATTACTATCGTATCAGATGGAGCAGAGCAACAGATTACATTCTCTGGCTCAAAGGTGGTGTATAATGAAGATGGAAGCATTGATTTCGATGCAAGCGGTAAGATATATCTACAAGATAATAGCGGCAATATTATCCTTGGCAATCATGAAGATATGCTTGAAGCGTTGAACGATGCCCTGCGTTTAGAGAAACAGAACGGGGATGCCTTGTTGAACAATGCGATTCCATTAGACAACTCATTAGACAATCCATTGGATAACCCATTAGACGACGATGCGGGAGATGCTCCAGCAGTAGAAGCGTCGGAGAATGCAGAAGTTCCCACCTACCCTATATTGGAAGACGGCAGTCCCGACTTTGCTCAAATGACTCCTGAGCAACAGGTAGCATTTGCAATGGAGAATGGCGGTCAGGAAGCCGTAGCAGAAACTGTACAAACAGCCATAGAGGAATTGAATGCACAGTTGGAGAGTGTGGGCAAGAAGAAAGGTCTTGTCCCTGCTCAGCGTGTTGTGGAGAAAAATCGCATCCGTCAAGAGATTGCAATGTGGGAGCAGTTGGCACAGCCAAAGGTAGAGGAGCAAGCGGAAATTATGCCAGTAGGTATTGGTGACTTTGGGCCTATATATAATCAGTTCGTGGGTAAGCCCCAAGAGGCAATAGAGTTTTTGATTAACAAAAAAGGAGGAGAGGCGACAGGGGCATTAAGCCACCCTGAAATAGGGCCTATTGATTTGGTCTGGGGAGTTAAGGGTACTGGAGCAAGCGACGGTTACGGGTTATCTAAATTGGTTGCATACCATCCAGAAGTAGTAGGCAATTTGCAGGAAATTTTGAATGAAATGCATGTAACACAAAGAAGTGATAATCGAGTACAACTGGAGAGTGAAAAATACCAAGCGGGGATTCGCCTTACTTGGAACAATGAGAGTAAAACTTGGTTGCTCACCGCTTTTGAAAAACAAAACAGTGCTCTCGACAAGACGACAGACACTGGCGAGACCGCTGGTGGCGGCAAGGAGAGTGACACAGCTCTTCCCCAAAACACTGTTTCTGACGGCAAAGGTACAAAAAATAATCCAGATATGCAAATTCTTAACAAAGAAAATGCAGAAAAAGTGGATTTGAGTGCTGATGATGTCGTGCTAATGCACTATCGAAATGGAAGCATCTACAGGTTCTGTCGCAAAACAGAAGACGGAAAATTGATACCGCTTGACGGCGGTAGCATCCAAACTACGCGAGGCGGCAAGGAGACTCAATGGGTAGAGGTTGAAAAGAAAGCGGTAATGTATAATGGCGAAAAGTACTATATGCTTGGTAGCAATCCAAACTCCAAGACAGTTAATCTTGTTCCTGTTGAAGCCACTCTCCCTGTCATGACCAACATGAAGGGCGACCATTCAAGTGTCGTACAGGTTGAGAAATCTGCATTAACCAATGAGGATGGAAAGCGCACTTTCCGAAATAGCGAGGACAATCGCGATAAGGAATATGCAGAACTTCGTAGGAGCGCAAAAACATTAGATGATATATTAGACTATGTTGTCTTTTGGTATACATCAGGAAACGGTCGTGTTGAGTATACTCTGCGCGATATACTGCGCTTATTCTCCACAACAGACGAAGACCTCAATCGTATATATGTAGGTGACAAAAAATACATCGGCGTAATGGATAAGTTCCTACATGATGCTGGTATGACAGCGGAGAGCAAAGAGGATGTTGAAGAGATATTGAAGAAGCGAATGTCCGAAGCCGCAGTTGTGTGGAGTCAGATGGCAGAGAAGGAAGATAAGATAAACAATAGCCTTAGTCTTCCTAAGATGATAAGAGCCTTTGTAACAATGGTTAATGACAATTGTCGTGTGAAAAAAGGTGTTCGCGTAGTGGATTATTTCGCAGGGCGCGTAGAAGAAAAGAGTGGTCCTGATGAAACGATGCATCAGGAAAGCAGTCCACTTAATGAAACTCCCGCAGCGACAACTGAAATTCAGGAAGAGGCGGCAGAGAGTTCTGAGGATGTTGATGCTGGTAATACAACAGAATCGGAAGAGCAAGTTATCGAGAACGAGGACTTGCGCTTGTTGATGGAACTGGAGCAAAAACATAAGAGAACTCTTGAACAATTAGTCACTGCTCGTGAAAGAGGCAATGATGATGTGGCAGAGATGTTGCTTGAACGCGCGAATGAAATTGGCAAAGAAATAGCCGAGTTGCGCAATAAGTTAGAGTTTAATATTGGTCATGTCCGTATCAACGAAGCTGCTGGAAGACGCACTATAAACTACCTGAAATCCGCAGGCGTGCCAATCGAGGAGATTAGTGAAGAGCAGGCTGATGAAATGATAGGTGAAACCAAGACAGAAGAGTTGCGAGATAGTGGAGGAATCCTCTATGGCTTTACGCAGAATGGAAAAATTTATGTCATCAATGGCAGGATTAATCCTAATACTCCAGTACATGAATACACCCACTTGTGGGCAAATGTATTTGCGAGGACTAATCCTAAACGATGGGCCACTATTGTTTCTACACTCAAACAAACAACGGTATGGAATGAGGTGTTAGAGGATGCTAACTACGCAGGTATCAAACATGATGAGCAGGCTGTTGCCAGAGAAGTTCTTGCGCGTCTCACAGGAGAGTACTGGGGATTTATTAACGAGGACGGCAAAAGTAGAATGGACGAGACCTTTGAAAAGAAGGCTCTCCTCGCGCGTGTACGCACCGCTCTACGCTCTTTCTGGAAGCAAGTGGCAGAATGGCTTGGCATGAAGACTCACGCTCGCCAAAGCGACTTTGAGGCACAGTTACAGGAGTTTGTTCGTCGTCCGATATTAGACCTAATGGAAACGAATTTTGATAAAAAATTCAAAAAAATGCAGGAAGGTCTTGACAAAGGGGGTACAAATGTATTATCTTTGCAGCAAATTTCTGAATTAACTGATATATTAGAAGATGATATACGACAAGGAAACCGACCACTGGTATTTGAACGAATCCCACATGAAGCATTCCAAAGCGGCCTTGCGGAGCAACGAACTCTTGCAGAAACGCTTACCATTGTCGCGAGAAGAAGCCGCCGCCAATCACGCGCGTTGGCTCGCGATGGGCGAGAAGTAACCAGTAATGAGATAGCAAGTAGAGATGGGTCTAATACAGCAATGATGTTAGACCTGATTGCTTATGCAAAAGAGAAAGGCATTTGGATAGAGGATGTAGTGGAAGCCTTAGATGCAAAATACGGTAGAGATAACCGCTTAACGCCTGGTGCAGAGAGCGAGGTGTGGCAAGATTTGGAACACGGTGTCGTAATAAAAGCAAAGGTTAGCAACTATTACGAGACAATGGAAGAGTTCCTTGAAGGCATGATTCTCAACAACTGGCTGTTCAACGGAAACAAGCAACGCATTATCGGGTTTGGCATTGACCGTAGGTCTGGAAAGGATGGCATCAGAGTAGTCTATGAAACTCCATATGTGAATAGCCAAAGCACTACTCCTCTTACGCAAGAGGAGAAGGATGCTTTTATGGCAGACTATGGATTTACAAAGATTAAGTCTGAGTCTGTTAATTCTGAGCGCAAGGGAGAAAGCAGTAGTTATACTAATGGTTACTTCATCGTTGGCGACCTGCATAACATGAATATCGTTCGAGATGATGCTGGAGAAATTAGATGTACCGACCCTATCATTCGTTGGATAAAGGGCGAACATTATACCGAACAGACGGAAAAAGAGGAGCAACAAGATGAGTGGAATGAGACCCGCTTGGATGAAATCTTTGAAGACCAGTCGGAGTATCAGATATTCAATTCCGAAGACCAGCCTGCTCATGCAGAACCTATGAGTTGGTTACAACGCAAAGTAAATGCCGCTGCCGACCAAGCCAATGGAATACGCGTAATGCAAAAAGAGATTGAAAAAATCACGGGGCATCCTATTACATATAATAAGGATGTGCGAGAAGCGTTAGAGCATTCATCAAGTATCATAGACCAAGCATTAAAGCGTTTTGAAAGAGGCCCTCAACGCCGTCTGAACAAGACGATGAAAAGCATTCGCAAACAGATGCAAGAGAATGGGCTGTGGAAGAAGGGAATGAAAGACTCTTACACCAACGAGAGCGGACTATCCGTTGTTCTTACTCCATCCAAACAAGACATCTTGGAGCGTTATCTGATGGCAAAGGATAACCTTGAGCGTATTCAATTCGAGGGGCATCCTCGTATGGAGGAATTAGCAGAGCGTTTGAGACAACAGATTGGTATTACAGAAGAGTTGTCAGATGAAGAGGTATTGCAAAAGTATGTCGAATACTTTGAAAGCAAATACGACAATGCCGATATTCGTTCGTTGTGGCGTGCCGTAAATGAGTGCACAGATTTCAGTCTTGATTGGTTACTGAAAGGTGGACTTATAGGACAAGAACTATACGACAAATTGAAGCAACGCCGCAACTATGTTCCAGAGCGTGATTTCGCACAGTTGCGAACAAATGATGAGATACGAGAAGAGGTTGATAATCGTAGGCGTGGGCAAAGAGGAAGCCAAAAACCAATTGCTCTGCAAAAGGCGGAGGGTGGTAAAAGTATGGCTGCTGACATCATTGCTAACATATTATTAACTGCTGCGAACTCTGTGCAAGTGGCCCAAGAAAACATTGTCAAGAGGGCGATGTTTGATATGATGCAAGAATACTTAGATGCCTGCCAACAGATGGGCTACCCTGTTCCAGAGAAAGTTTGGTATCTGAGGGATGGTGTCGATGAGGATGGAAACCCTCGTTATAAGGCACAATTAGAAAAGCCATCGGCTGAAATAATCCGTCAGAACGAAGAGGTTGCAGAACGCATCCGTGGATTGCGTGAGGACTTAAAACTATTTGGCAAGAATAACAAGGCACTCTCTGCACATATCACACAACTGATTGAGGAAGCAAAAAAAGAACTCCTCATCGTGCGAAAGAACGAAGCAGGACAAGCAAGTGTAGATGTCGCCATGTTAGCAGGTGAGGAAATACCAAAAGTTGTAGTGACTGTGCCAACCGAAGATGGTGGCACTGAGCAATATGTAATGCAATTTCCTGCTCGCCCAGAGATTGCTAATGCCCTTAATGGTGTCGTTGGTACGAAATGGGAGGATAAGTTGCAGAAAACTATCGGTTCAAATATTAGTGCGTTGTACACTGTATATAATCCAACATTCTTTGCGACAAACTTACCAAGGGATATTCAATGGATTATTACTAAAGGCGCGGCAGAGCGTGGTATGTTATACCCTGCATTCTTTGCAGCAGAAATGGCTCGTCCTGCAACCACCATTCTTCCTATTTTGGAATATGTCATGGGAATGGATGTTGACGGTAGAAAGGGAGGCGGTAAGTTAAGTGATGCTTTTACTACAAACGGAACAATAGAACACGAGTTTTATCAATTCCTTAATGGCGGAGGCAACACCGGGTACACGCAAATGAACAACATTGAGAAGTATCGGAGAAAAGTAGATAGAATGACAGAGGGTACTCGTCCGATGAAAGCTACTATGCGTTTCCTATTCACGGAGGTAGCACCAGCTATCAATGAGTTCTCTGAATTGTGGACGCGTTTTGCGGTGTACAGAGCAACAAAGGCCATGCTCAAAAGTGAGAATGCAACCATTCGCAAAGACTCTCCAATGAGTGATGAGCAAATAGAGGCAGAGGCATTGCACGATGCAAAGAACTTCTCAACGAACTTTAACCGAAAGGGTGCTGGTGGCTTCATCAACTTCTTCAACTCGTTGAGTATGTTTAGCAACGCTGCTATACAAGGTGTATCTGGTGCAATCCGTACTTTTGATAGTCCAAAGAAAGCAGTACGAGGTGCTGTGTCCATAATGATATTGCCCGCATTTATTGGTTGGATGTGCACAATGCTATCACCAGACGATGACGAAGAAGAGTACAAAGTGCCAGGCTATATGCGCGACAATAACATTATCTTCTTGGATAAGCGTTGTCCTCTTTCGATGGAACTCATACCGTGGTATCGTATTGGAGTTAATTATGCACTGATGCAACAAGGCAGACGAAGCAAAGAAGAAGCAATTGAAAGTATTGCAATGGGATTTGCTGAACACGGATTGCCAATTCCACCTGTAGTAAGTTCTGCTATATCGTCCAGCGTTGATTGGATTGTAAACGATGATAACTATAGCACCGAAGAGCAACGATTGGTAGGCGCATTAACACAACTAATGTATGCCCAATACCTTGGCAACATACATCAGTTGGAACAGAATAAAAGCTGGAGCGGTGCGAACCTGCGCAATGAGTTTGCACAAGGAAGGCCACAGTATTTATTTGGTCAGAACGAGGCTGAATTGTTTAGAGATTGGTCGAAGCTCAACTACCGTTTGGCAGGCGGCGACACGAATGTTCCTCAAAATACTAAGCAAGGTAGTCTGAAGCCAATGAATGAATTTGCTGATATTAATCCTAAAGAGTTGCGTGCTTATTTAGGTGCTGTCGTTCCAAGTGGATGGCTTGATATTGCATGCTATGCATACGGAATAACGATGGGAGATGAAGAGCAACGCGGAAAAGATAAACCTGTTGCAAATAAATTCCTATTGGATGCAGATAGAGAAGTGTTTGAGTACACTGTTGCAAAAGAGATGAAGGCGATGGTAAAGGCTTATGATGAAAAGAGAAAATCCCTACTCGGTGTATGGGAGGGATATTCAGAGGAAGAACAAATCAAAGCTGCTCAGCGTGTCAATGCAATAGCGTCAGCGACATCAGGTATGAATAATATCAATCGTCGTAAATATGTAGAGCAAGAAATTTCCGAGAATGGAAACGATGCATTGCTTGAAATGTATCTAACTTTTGGCGTTAATCTTGCAGAAGATGGCTGGGACGACCGACGCAATAAGGAATGGAAAAAATTATGCGATGCATATACCAAACTAAATCTCTATAGTAAGGGTGTTAAGCAAGGCAAAACAGAGGGAGAGTTTGTTCGTGATATTGAGACCGAGACTGGAGTTAATCTCGGAGAGAACGCTTCTATAGATGAAGCACGAAGAATACTAACGGCAATCATGCTGAGCGAACAGATGAGAGTAAAAGGCATTGAACACACAATGCCAGAGATACAGAAGCAGATGCTTAACAAGACATGGCTTCCTGCCACTGAACGAGCAAGGCAGGCTGCTAAATAGAATAAGAGGAGGGCACGGCAAGCCCTCCTCTTATTTCTTGTGCTTTCCTTTGTGTGTCAAGTGCCATCCTCCACAGCCTGTACAATAGTATGCTCTGATGGGAACTGTGCTGCCCTTATAGTCATCAGCGTTGAATTGGATATGACGCATGGCCTTAGCCTCTGTTTCAAAAACCATCTTTGGGCGCATTGATATTGGGCAATATACTCTATGTTTTGGTTTACTCATGAGGTTGTTTTATTTGTTGAACTAATCCATTCACTTTATATCTACTTTCGTTGCTCGTGGAAATACCAAATACGAATGCATTTTCACTCGCTCTGTGAGTTTCGTATCGGATAAGCGTATCGCCTTGAAAATTCAAGTCAATCTTAAATTCCTTGCGTTTACCACTCCTACTTTGTCTGCCACAAAGTGTGGAAAATCTTACTGTATATTTTGAGGTAATACTACCATTTGCCAGAGTGACTTGTGGAAGTTCATTTCGTGTCTTTAGTAAATACAATCCTCGCCATCTTAGTTTACCCTTAGTTACCTCACCTTTTATTGGATTAGGAATGAGGTAATAGAGCGCATACCGAAGTCGATTTTCTTGCTCTGCGACTACTTCTGTTATCCACGAATCAACAATTTCTGAAAACAAAGAACTTAACATTTTCATATCCATTTCTTTATTACATTCTTTCGCTCTACAGGGTAGTAATAAGGAAACTCACCACGCTCAAGAGCATCTATCTCACTTTGAATTTTACCAATCTTCTCTTGTCTGTCGCTATCAGCAAAGCCGAACAAGTCAGTAGTACTATCCTTAGTCAGCCTATTGATTTGTCCGCGCTTTGCCTTTAGTAGTGTCTTCGTTTTCTCTGCGATGTATTCATCTCCCAGTTTAAGTTCATCAGGTTTTCTTGTGATAATCAAGTTCACCTTGCGTTTAGGATGTTTCACCTTGACAAGAGCCGCAAGATATTCAAAGTACCAACTCCATCGTAATGCAAGAGACATCTTTAGGTCCGCTCGATAGTACACTACCTCATCAACAACTTGCCTTTCGTTTGACAGCGAAACATCAATGCGAACTACCATTGTAGGTTCTTGTATTGTCATTAATATCTGAACTTTGTAAAATGAATAATCACGAGTGGCTTGGACTTGTCGTAATTCTCAAACCAACTCGTCCAATCAGACAAGGATAATCCGTCATTACTTGCCAATGACTGAGCGTCTATATAGGTGTCGCCTACTGCTGGTCTAACAGTACGACATTGCGAGAAAACCTTACGGAACTCTAATTTTTGTATTCCTATTCCGTCATCCTTGGTTAGTCGTGTCATTTCATACTGCTCGCTTCGATATGGTTTCCCTGTCCATCTACGAATGGATAGACACGCCTCGCCCTTTTCTATTTGTTCAAAACGCTTAGCCCACAAAGAATAATTTGCTCGGATAGTGTGTATCTTATGACCATGTTGTGGGTATGCACCACGAATGTCATATCCCCTATCTCGAAAGATAGCATTAAACAGTTGCTCCTTAAAATAGGTGGGGTCTCCTTTGCGTGGATGTGTAGAAGGAAAGTTCGTTGATAGAGTTATTACATATGTTTTCATCGGTGTGTGAATGAAAAAGGATGAGGGCGTGCCTACCGACACACCCTCACCAGTATGTTGTTACTTAAAGTTGATTACAGGCATTGTGCCTTGACCGCTTTGAACCTGTGGAAGTTTGCCATCCCACTTCTCAATCCAGTCTTCTTGAACTATCATAGGAGACAGGGATGCCGAGATGGTTCGGTTGTAGTACGCTTCTGCATCAGCCTTAATTTTCATTGCTTTCGCGTCGCCCTGCGCTTTTGCAACTGCAATTTTCGCATCTGCCTCTGCTTTCTTTACTTCGTTCTCGGCACGAAGACTCTCTTGAATAGCCTTATTTTTTGCATCAATAGCCTCTTGCAAACTTCGTGGAGGTTCAATCTTCGATGTAAATTCGGAGACTAAAAATCCCTCATTACCAAGAGTCTGTTTAAGCATCTCCTTTACTTCATTTTCAAACTGACCGCGGTTAGCCATAAGTTCGTCGGAGGTGTATTTATTTGCAATGATACGATATGCATCATAAATACATGTGGCCATATAGCCATTGGCAATATCTTTGAGAGGTCTGCGATATTTTGAAAATATATGTATCGCTTTATCTCTATCAACACTGAATGCCAATACAGGGTCCATTGTGAAAACTGCTGCATCTTTTGTGTTTACCGTGAACGGACTGAAATCCACTCGTTGGATATACGCTGGATAGGTGTACACACTTTCAGAGAAAATGTTGTAAAACACCATACCAGTAATTGGGAGTGCATCAAGTTCTCCTTGTTCGGTTAGTGAGAACTTTTTGAATTTAATACCAATCTCTCCTGAATCTACGAGAGTACAACTTGTCATCGCAACTGTTGCGAGAGCAAGTAAGAAAAAGATTTTCTTCATACTTTTTGATTTTGTTTGTTGAATAAAAATTTAGTTAGTTTGTTTGATTTTAGTTCTACCTTATCCCATCTCAAAAAGGTATAAACAATAACCGCAACGAACACGAAGATATTCCAAGCAGGAATAAATGCACTAATGCCTATTGCCACATGAATAGCATACGCTTTTAGGTTTGTACATGTTAGCAAGAACACGACATAAAGGATGCATAATAGCATCGGTATAAAAAACTGTAGGTTCATAGGGCAATTACTTTTCAATGATTGCGATTTCTGGAGCTATCTCACGGATTGAGTTAAGCTCGACATCAATTACTTCATCTCGGAAAGCCTCAAACGCCTCGTTAGCACCAGGAGATATGAGCAAGAATGCTACATCGCGTCCATCAACTTTTGCGAAGAACTCAATCTCTAATGCCTGTGGTTCTGTTCCTTTGAAGATAGGTAATTTGAGCGTTATAGACTTTGGCAAATTAGAGTTGACTACTTGCGAGAAGTTGTCTTGTCGATTGCCGTTTCCCTCAACGGATTGTTCCACCTTTTGAGCGATGTCTGCTTTGTAATTGAAGAGAGTGGAAACGAGTTTCATCCCTTCAATGCGGTCTTCGAACCAGTAACGGTGCATTTTTAGAAGCATAGCCAGTTCTACTGGAGACCATGCATGAGAACTGTTGATGCGTAGGCTTTTGAAATCAGGATGTAGTCTGATTTGACTAACCACTTTTCCTTGATTGTACTCATCGCGTTCGTTGAAGAAAAGTGTAATTCTCACATCCTCTCGGTCAACAAGAATTGTACAGTTCTTTTGTTCGAACTGCCCAGTGTTGATACGCTTCTTCAGATACTCTGCCACGCTACCCGCTAATCCCTCAATGTTGCAGGGTAATGGTGCTTTTGGGTCTAACAATTTAGGTGCTGCACCCTCTCGGATGATGACCTCTTTCGTGCCTGCTTCGGCATTGATAACAATTTGCTTGTCGTCGTTCATTGTTGTAAAATTTTGAAGTTATACTTATCCCTCCGTTCCTGTGCGCAGGGGTTGAAATACTGTCTTTTGCAACTCATCAGCGGTACAAGGGCGCGCTTCAATGCAGTCGCCATCCTCATTGATGATGTAGGTCATATGTTCTTCTTCTGATACAAAGCAGTAACATATTCCGCTAACAAGCGTAGCTTTCTTTCGGATGTTCTCAATGAGTTCGCCTTGTTTCTGCTGGAGTGGTTTAAGTTGTTCCTTGAACCCATCCATTACAAGTTTCTTTTCTTGCTCAATGTCGTTGATTTGGATGCTGGTGTTGGCTAATTCCTCTTTGTGGCTCTGTAATTCCTCTGGAGTGAATTGGCGCATGTAGGTTTTTTGTACAACCGAATCAGCATTGTCTTTTAGAAAACGCTTGCGTTCCTCTGGGTCGGTGTATTCCTTACCGATACCTCTTGAAAAGTTTGTTGTTGACATAATGAAGTTTTTTAAGTTATTTGTTTTTGAAATTAGAACATGCAGGAGTGTGGCTAAAGAAACCACGCTTGATGTTCTTTGGGTCTCGAATACAATGGTGTGTTATTGGTTCGCCATCTGGTGTCAGATTCCACTGAGCCGTGAATGGTCTGCTAAAGCGACAATCCCAACATCGTAGTTCCGTTGTCGGTTTCTTATTCTTTCTTGGTGGCATACTCGTTTAGTTTTGCTGATAAGGCTTCGCAAAGCACTCGGCTCATATTTACCTCAACCGCATTCCCTATATATTTCTTTTGTTCGGTCTGTGTACCTTTTAGGATATAGTCAGTTCCAAAGCCCATAATGCGCTTCAGCTCTGGTACATTGAGCATTCGCATTTTAATATCAACTATCCCATACACCGCCATGAACTCTTTGATGCGCCTCATCGCAGAACTATCGTTTTCATAAACAGCAATGCCGACTTCTCCTTGCTCGGTAGTTATTAGATATGGTGGCATCTTATCCATTCGCGCTATCAGAGTGAAGCAAGGAGCATCTATGCTACCACCTTTACTCGTAAATTGAGGGTTCATTAAGAACTTATCTACTTGCACAAGGTTGTGCTTTGGCGTTGTAGTTACTGCATTAGCAGGTTGATTGATGTCTGCCGCACTGCCATTTCCATATTGCTCATCTATAAAATGGCTCGTTACAAGTGAGAAGCGGTCGTGTGTGGTCACTGTTGGAGCAGGCATATCTATACTGGAGTTCTGATTAGCTGAGCCGTAGTAAGAAGACAAGAACTCTGCACCCACCAATGCATGATGGTCTTTACAGGTAATCGCTCCGCTCGGTTCATTGATGCTCACATTCTTACTTTCAGGCTCTCCACTAAATTGTTTGGATAGGAATTGAACTTTTGCAATTCCAAGGCGATTTTGTACTGCAACGGTTGGGCATGGCTCATCTATACCGGGCGCAACATACTTTCCGCTCTTGCTCCATGAGTTGTATTTCACGATAAAAGCATCTTTACCTCCAGCAACAAACTTAATAAGTCCTGCATATATACGCTCCAGTGTTTTGTCTACAAGCGGTTTCTTTCGGCCGAAGATACTTTCGCCCTCGTTGTCTAACTCCAGCACATCACGCACCGCGTTCCATGGTTTGAGTCCGTTGTCAAACATGTCAGGTTGGCGACCGCCTTTACAATGAGTGGCTTCTGGCCATGCAATTGGAAGGTCGCGCTTGGAGAATATTCCAAAGAAGCGAGTTCGACTTGTGCGCGCCCCATAGTCAGCAGCATTGAGTAGTCGATGCGAGAAGTCATATCCATACTTACAAACATTCTGCACCCACTGCATATATAGTCTGCCCTCATCTCGACTGATTGGTTTCCCATTCTCATCTAAATCTCCCCAGCACATAAATTCCTCCACATTTTCGATGTAGATATAATCAGGGTTAAGTGCTTCTATATAGCGGAACAAATGTTCTGCAAGCGTTCGGCTGTCCGCATCTCTTGGTTGCCCGCCCTTGGCCTTGCTGAAATTAGTACACTCCAGCGAAGCCCATAATACAACTTTGGCTTCGGGATTAGCCTCTCGCTCTGTGCGTGTATGCGCTGCAAGTTCTGTGAGGTCAAGTGTTCTAATGTCCTCAGTAAAGTGCAAAGCATTTGGATGGTTGGCTGCGTGACTGGCGATAGCGTTCTTGTCGTGATTGACGCAAGCGATTACCCTTGCGCACTTATCACCATTGAGCGTTGCTCGCTCAACGCCAGTTGATGTTCCGCCTGCTCCGCAAAACAAATCTACATATAGTAATTCTTTCATGTGTGTTCTATTCAAAGTTTATTTCCATTTGCCTCGTTGGCTCTTTATAGCCCCGATGACATTCTACATAAGCATCATATAACGCCTTGCGTATTGCGTCTCGTTCAGATTGTGTAACATTATTTTTGTCTGCATCGTTATTGATTTTCAATGCAGCTTCTAAGTTGCCTCTAACATTCCTGTCGTCCATGAATATGTTATAGACACTGTAGATGCGATTATTGAATTTGGCATCTGCTTCCTCTTTGGAAGTTTGACAACGCTCATAGACTACATTCATGTATTTTGTAACGCCATACTTCCCATCTTTATTGATGCGCGGACCTGGGTTGTCATTGAGGAAGATGACCATCAACGCCTCGCGCTTCATTACTTTGTTGAGCTTTGCCCATCCGTAAAAGACTGGCATCCGTTCTCTACTCTGTGCAGGACTAACGCGATGTGTTGCTTCCAATCTACGAAGCCGTTCTGTAAGAATTTGACTCATTGCTTAGAATGAATTTTTAGAAAATTACCCTGCCTGCTTTCAGAGCAGGCAGGGATATAAAGAAGAAAGCACAGATTAAATGCGGGGGAGACGACGGAACGCACGCACCAAATCGTTGCTGCCCTTATCGTTGCTGTGCACACTGCCATAGCCCGTGCCCAAGTAGTACGCGCTGCCCTGACTACACTCTGACGACGACCAATAGTAGCAGCTCTCATCCAGTGGAACTGCGAGACCATCTTTTTCAAGGTCTTTGAGTGTTCCTTGAACAGCATTCCAATCATAGAACGCAGAAGCAAGAACAGGTATTGCAGGCATATCCCAATCCCCAGCTTTCGTACCTGCGGTATGGAAGCGTCTGCAACAACATGCAGCAGGATGGTAGCCATTATCTCCTCCATTGATAATCTTTTCTGCGGTCATCCAATCCTCTTGTTTGGTTGCATCCTTAATGAGAGCATCGGTGTTAGCCCTGCTATCATTGTCAGAGAGGAATGATGGTGCGTCATTACCCTGACCAAACAACGGATTAGGAGTTCCGTCTGCATTGAATGGAGGAGGAAGAAGGTTGTCATCGTCATCGTAGAAATACTTGCCTTTGACTTGTGCTTTCGCGCCACATCCGTTCTCAAATTTGTCGCTTGGCAAGAAACCATAATGAGCGTGACCAATTACTTCAAACTGACGATTGAGAACTTTTTGCCGTGCTTCGTCATTGTCATATGATTTCAGACCATCAACATGAGAACCGTAGCCACCATAGCGAATGAAACGGCCAGTTGCGTCACCCTTGACATCTCCAGTCTCAGGAGTCTCCCAAGACATGTTCACAAGTGAGAGCATACCAGTCTCTCCGTTGCTTGCAATGACATACACTCCTACTGGGGTATAGCCATTTGATTGCCAATCCTTGCGTTTCTCGCGAGGAACAACAATGAAGTGGTTTTCTTTGAACATTACCACATCGCCACTCATTGCGCTGCGGCCACATTCGTTGCGGAAATTCAATACGCCATCTTCTGCAACATATTCTTTTCTTGCCTCGTTCTGCGGTTCATCTTGTGGCATACCAAGAATGTCTTGCACCTTGGCTTTTACATAACGAGAGAAGCGAATGTTTTCGGATGCATTGTGTGCTTCTGCCAAATGGAAAGCAACACACTTGTGATTTTCCGAGATGCGTCTGTCAATGACATCAAATAGGTCATTGATTTTTTGTTGTTTAGTTTTGTCCATAATGAAAAATTTAATGGGTTATTAATTATTAGCGGCTTGCGCTTCGTTGTTTCGTCTTTGAAGATATTCTTTGTCTATCCAATAGCGAGCATATGGTTTTCCGTCGCTTGCTTGTGGTTGGTCCATGAGGATGGGAATGCCCTCGTCGTGTCGAAGACGATGGATAATAGCAGATAGCCGAAAGCATCCGCACATGTTTAGTGCTTCGATAGGAGTGATGGTCTTGCCTTGCAGCAAGTGGTTACGGATAATAGACCGTTGTGTGTCTGTTCGTGTTGCCATAAGATTAGTGATTTTTATTTTACTCTATAAGGATTTGCGAGGAGGATTTGGTAATGTTGTTTACCATCAATGTTAATGGGGTTGGATGCCACATAGCATGTACAACTTTTTTGTGCATTAGCAAAATGCAACACATGTCTTACTATAACCGAGGAACAACATCTAAGTGTTCCATGTTCTTTGTGGTCGTACAATAAAGGGAATTGGATTTCCTTTGTGTCATCTGGTCCATCTGCTTGACGAACATAGATGCACTCTGGTTTGTCCTCGTCAATTGTGAATGCCAAGTGAGAGCCTGCTGTAACACCAATATGGTCAGCCATCAGCTTGGTAAGACGGATATATTTACCACAGAAATTTAGAGTTCGTCGTGTGGACATAGACCCTTTTGGATTAGACACATTACCTCTCCACGAGTCTGTGCGACGGAATGTATACGCAGCCATAGTTATTTATGATTTTTCTTTGGATGATATTGAAAGCCTACTCTGATAGCTTGCTCTACATTATCAATGATATGACGCACATCTTTTTTCTTCATACCTGTTATGACTGCAATTTCTTTGGTCGTTCGTTGTTCAACTACAGCCATGCGGAATATAGTAAATACTTGCGGTGGGAAATTCTGCTTGACAAAAGCAAATACCTTGGTCAGTCCAGAAGCAGATAAGTCTGAGATAGAATGAGATTGAGTACTTTCCGCAACCTCATCATTACGCAACATATCCTCATCATGCTCCTCATGGTATAGCCAAAAGAGCGGGTCTGGTAGAGTGAAGTGCATGTTGTGATTAAGCTCCGACATGACATGCCTATAGTAGGCATCTTCTATAAGTTTCAAGAAGCGTTCTGCCGTTGGCACATAGGGTGTACGGATTTGATAGACTGTGACATACGCCGAATGTAGCATGTCTTTCTGTGGCATCGTTCTTGCCAGTTTTTCGTAGTTGCGTTCAATCCATTTGTTGAGCAACTTTTGTTGTGCTGTAGCCATAATAAACCGATTGTGTTTGTTGATATTTTTCATCTTCTACTATTACCTTTCATTGGTATTACATTAAACATTTTGAATCGGTCGGCAAGTCGTCCGTGTTTATCGTAAAACAATTCTTCGATTTCCTGCTTGGTGAGGTTTGTTGTGAGGTGTGTGGCTTTACCAAATTGTTCCCAGATTTCATAACGAGCATACAAGAACTCTTCGATAATAACTTCTGTGTCGTTGCCGTAGAACTTCTGTGTTTTAAGTCCAATGTCATTCAAGCATAGGCTGAAAGGGTTTCCATCGAATGTGCCGCGTGCCGAGGTATTAAATGTAAACAGGTCAATGTTATTATTCTGCTTGTAATGATTAAGCATCTGTGTTTGTGAAACGACCTTGTATTGCTTACGGCTATTTATTTTACTTAGGTAAAGCGAGAATACATCCATGAGTAGCGTTTTACCAACACCTGCTTCGCCAACAAGTAAGATGTTTTTGCTGAGCGAATAGCCTCGCTCTGGAAATACATCAAGGGCGAGTGGAGAACTGTTAAAGTAAAGCATGAGGAAACGCAATATATCACGATTATTATCATCCACTACAAACCTCATTTGCTTCTTGGCGAGTAATTGATTGGCGCACTCTTGCAATAACACAGAGTGGCTTCTTCGAATATACTCATCATTGAAGTCTGGTATATGCCATTCGTAACCGCGCACATCAGCAAGTGCTTTTTGCAGCAACTCAATGTGCAACTCCCTTTCAAAAGCGTTGTGTGTTATGACCTTAAAATCCGAGGTCCCAGCCTCCGTTGTCTGGCTCTTTTGTTTTTGGTTGAGAGTCTCCAAATCCGTAGAAGTCGTAGTCTCGCTTTTGCTCTCCCTTGTCGGGTCTATGAGTTCCATCACTTGTGCGGGTGTCTTGGTTGTGTCCGTTGTTGCCATGTTGACTTTGGGTTTGAGGTTGATTATCGTAGTTGCCTTCTAATACTTTTGGAAAATTATTCGGTCTGATGAACCAATCGAAAGTGAGGACAAAGCCTTGCCTGCCTGCACCTTTAAGGAAATCTGAATTAGTAGCACGCAGGATAGCATTTTTGAATTGGGCTGAACCATACTCCTTGATTCTCGCACGCACACTATCCAATCGCTTGCCCTTAATGGATGTGATAGATTTGAATGAGCCAGCAGTTTCTTTGTTCCAAAACTCTATTAGCCACGAGTATTGCGTAGGGGGATTATAGGGGGTAGTATCCTCTATATCTTCTTTAATTTCAAGGGGGTTATTATTCCTACCTTGCGTATCTCCGTTAGGAGATACAATATCCTTAGTATTATTAGTATTTAGTAGTGGCGGATTATCCGTATACGGAATTTCCCGACACGGATTTTCCGTTTCTGGATTTGGCGTAATCGGAGTTTCATACACATCATAGTCATACCCAATGAACTGTCCTTTCTCATTGGTTGCTCTTTTGCGTTTGATATACCCTGCATCCTCTAACTCTTTAATCGCAGAGTAAAGTGAATCACGACCATCCTTAGCGCGGCCAATGAGTT
This sequence comes from Paludibacteraceae bacterium, assembly GCA_045589755.1. GTDB lineage: Bacteria > Bacteroidota > Bacteroidia > Bacteroidales > Paludibacteraceae > Colicola. Next base: position 45,536 of record JAZNPR010000080.1, on the reverse strand, counting down.
CATATGCGGAGAATACCCAATTGTCTGGCATGGATAGCATTTCGGCAAGTAGACCTTTTGCTTTCCACGATAGACTACTATTCCTGAATACATGATTGCAGATGATAGTATAGTCGGTTTTCTTGTGAGTACGGAAAATCATTTTACCTTTGGTATTTCTTAGTTAATGAATGTCTGATTCGACCAATGTCGCATAAGCGCGCATGGTCTTTGAGCGTGCGTTTGGGTTTGGCTTTAACCCCTGCCTCATACTCATCAAGAATACGGAGCAGGGGTGTCAGCATGTTTTCAGGAATATGTCTCATAACACAATCCTGTTAGAACGGAAGGTCTGTTGTTTCTTCTACTTGTGAATCAGCAAAGTCTAATTCACCAGGCAGAGGAGCGGATGAAGGTGGAGGGGGAGCATCCGCAACGCTATCATCTGTTGCGTCTTGCTCACCTTTCTCAACCTTCCATGCACGGACAGATGTGTACCAACGGCCGTTGAACTCGCGAGACTCCAAATCGAAACTAACAGTAACAATGTCATCCACTCGGCACGGATTGGCTTTGATACGGTCGTCACCGAATATCTCAAAGTGTACCTTTCGAGGATATTGCTCCTGCGTTTCAAGCACATACGCCTGCATTTTCCACTCCTTGCCAGAGGTTCTACTTACACCACCTTGTTCTGGCAACACTTGAATAATCTTACCTGTAATTTCCATATTGCGTAATTTATTTATTGTTGACTATACTCTTCTGCTAAAGCCTCAAAGAACTGGTCCTCGGGATTAGGCAGTTGAATACCATATTCAGATGCGGCATCAGCCTGTACTTTGTCAAGAAACTCTTTCATTTGTTCTAACGAAAGACTGGATGTAGAACCTGCGACTCTTCCCTTTGGTGTTTCCTTGGGGATAAATAGTAGGCAGTAAGCATCATGCACATCCTCTGATGTAAAGGAACGACCAGTTGCTTCTGACCATCCTCTTGCTATAATACCAAACCACATCCACATGAGCCTGTTCTGTGGGTCAGAGCGTTTCTTCTGCACCCTCTTCATTGTGATTGTGTACTCGCCATTGGCACAAGTCTGCAACCACAATGAGATAGTGTTCAAGGTAGCATGGGAGTTAACTGTCCCATGCTCCTTGGTTACTGTTAATGCTCTCATCGCAGTGTGATGGTTATGCGACCTGCGGTTGTAGTTTCCTTAATGAAGTCCTTGTAGAGGTCAGGCGATTGCTTGTAGATGTCGGACTGAACGAATGACTTGAAGTCAAACTTCGGAGTCACAGAGTCCTTGCCAATGGTAACCTTCGCCATATCGGTCTCCATCTTCTGCATGTTCTGACTCCTTAGAGCATCACCTATAGCAGCTTGCAGTGCTTTCTTTCGCTCGTCATGCACTTTCTTTACTTGGTCAATATCAGATAGGCATGCCTCATTCTCTGCATACTGCTTCAAGAGTTCATCAATTCCCTCTGGCAAAGCGTGCAATGGATTGTCAAAGGTCTCATCTCCATTACGATACGCATTGAGTAGTGCTTCAATATGTTCATCTGACAAACGAGTGATGTCAACAATCGCACACTTACCATCACGGATATGTATAGCCTTAAGACTCTGCACCTTAAGTGTTGGGTTTTGTCGCTCAAACAGATAAGCGTAGATGGAGAGTTGCCATTGCAGATATTCTATGTGCAATACCGAAGTGGTCTTGATGTCACATAGGATAAAGTTATTATCATCATCCATGCAAACAAGGTCAATGGATGATGCCACTAACTCATTGTCAGATACAAGATACTCTGAGTCATATTGCAATAGCCCTGCGTTAGACAACGCATCAAGGAACGGCTGTAGTTCGGCTATGTCTTCATCGGATAAAATGCCGAGTGCCCATAATTGCACAAGGTTGTGAATGCGTGTACCTCTTTCAGCTGCACGGTTAAGTACTGCTTGACTTACAGAAGCGTACATATTTGGAAAGATGAAACGCTTAATAATAGAGGTGATACCCGATAATTGCTTGTCTCCAAGCGTATAGGTGTGCGTCTCCTCATCGAAGAGAACTGCACTTTTGATTAGTTCTGCCATAGTTACTTAGTTTGTTCTTGTGGTTGCTGTTGGTTTTGTTGTTGCTTAGGCTCTGCCCCTTTCGGCTTAGGGAACTTCGCGCCAGCCTTTATGACTGCATCCTTAAACTTTGCGTTGGTCTGTAGGTCTTTGTGTTCGTTCCAAACCTTAGTCATCTCCTCTCGATTCTTCGCAGCATTGACTTGTGCAATGGCGTTATCAAGAGCAGATACAGCTGCCTGCTTTTGTTCGTTCACTTCATCCTCAGGAAGGTCCTCTCCTGCATAGATGTAAAGACCAAGACCGAACATAGCGAGGTTCTTTACAAGGCAACGCATGATAGTCTTGTTGACATCAAACATAGTTGCTGCCTCGACAGTTTTCTTTTCGGAGGTTTTCGTATAGGAGTTGTAAACGGTATATTCATATGGTGCGCGACGCATTGCTTTGTTCGCTCCATTCATAACAGGTAGCCACATCTCGTGAGTTTGCCCCTCGATGGTTACGGTGGTGTAGCACATCAAACCGAAGTCTGGGTCTTCTATGTATGGACGATTCTGTTCGTCCTTGTAGATGGTGTAAGAGGCATCAGGATAAAGTTTCTTAACCTCAGCCCAAGCCCATGCCCAAGATAGATAGGTAAGTTCAACCGAACCTTGTTTCTTTTTCTCGGTGTGCTCATTAGCATTGATTGCATAGAGCGTATCGAATACGCTCTTCTTTTCAGTTGTTGCCATAAGTAAAATGTTTAGATGATTTGTGATAAAAACTCTGTTTCAGAATAAACGATGCGACTCATTTTGTTTGGGTCACTCTCTAATCGTCGTGGCGTAAGACGACCCTCTTTGATGAGACTGTTTATAAGTCCTCGCCCATGCCTGCGTTGCATCTCGGCTCGTGTGTAGAACTCTCGAATAGGAAGACCTGCAAGACGAAGGGCCTCATGCGCCCCAAGTTGTGCGGCTCTTGTGAGATTTTCACGATAGCGTTCCTCTGTGAGTTGAATTACTGTTGTTCCCATTTTGTAGATTGAAAAAAAAGTTGTACCTTTGCATCATCATTTTAATGATGCACTATACTTATAACTTTTTTGTCGGACTTTTATTGAGCGTTTGCATACGATGACTGGTACAAGTGATGAAGTTTTAATGTGGTTAACTGAGCATAGCGAGTTTGCGCCACTACTACAGATGAGTCGCCAACGACTTGTCGGACTGCGTAAACACTTACGCTGCGGCGAGGTAAGCGAGCAAAAGAAAGATGAGATTTTGGAGCGACTGAAAAATCGTATGGCCGCTTTAGAAACCTCACCGTTACGCACTATCAACATTCCGCCACATACCATTAGAAAGGTGCGAGGTCAGTATGTACTGCCCGCTATTGTGCGAGACCATCATGGTAAATTCTACAATGAGGTCACTCTGATTAAGATGGTTGAGCGTGAAGAGAAGATGAAAGACTTGAATCTTGATATGGTATGCCGCGCAATTAAACGCGGTGACCTACCAAGTAAAGAGGTTGTGCGTGAAGTGCTTAACCGCAAGGGGTGGAACATCTTTGAGGAAAGGATGATATTGCCCAGCGTGTGGGTAGTCGAATAGTTGTTATCATAACTTTAGGGTTGATTGACCGATAATGATTGCAGGTTGCACTTCGAGACGCTCCGAAGATGGCTCATCAAACACCTCCCAAATGGTAGTAATGACACGCCCTTTAACGCGAACTCTTGTGTATCGGAAGTAGTCGTGCAACCGTAGCATTTCTCTTGCAGTATGCATGGCATCTCTGCTATTGGTAAAATGAGAAAGCAAGTTCTCTTCATTGATTTCGGAGTTGTTCTCGAAACATGTTGTAAGCACGAGCATCAACCCCTTGGCCTGCAAGGACAGTGATGTATCGTGCTGCCACAATTTCTTTTCTGATGTGTGAATAACAAGTATCATAACTGTAAATAGTTTGAGAGATGAATAAAAAAGAGGAACACAACTAAATGTCATGTCCCTCTTCGAGGTGGTAGAGATAAACACTTCGCCTGTGTAATATCTCTCGTGCTTCTTCTGACTCGGCAAGGTTCTCATCTGGAACGAGAAACCAGTCAATAGGATTAGTGATAGCGTTTGCTTGGTCAACTAACGCTTGGTCATGTTCTGATAGCATGCTAATTAAATAATGATTGTTGTCTTTGACCTATGAGCATAACATCACCTTGGCAACATATAACTGGGCACTCGCCTGCCATTAACTTTTGACATGTCCGCATATCTATACCAGGCGGACAACCGTTGGTGCATGTATGTTTCATAACTCGTGAGCATTATGGTTTTGGGAATGTAGGTAGCGAAGCACTTGTTCATCTTCTTGTAAATCAGGATACATGCATTCAGCTACCATCATTAGTAGAGTCTTTGTCTTACTCATAACTTTATGATTTCGATTTTTAATTTAGGATGTTGCTCTACATATCTCTTGCACATATTGATAGAGCCTACACCTATTGTTTCCTGTCTATTCTTGTAGGTCTGTACTAATTTGTGCGTGATGATATGCTCATCCTCAAACTCCTGCGCAGTCATGATTTGTTTGGTATTGTTCTTTGAAGTGTTCAAACGCTTCTTTAATGTCAAGGTCTGCATTAATGTACGATGAGACACATTGCCAATCCACAATGTCAAATACGCATTGAGTGAGATGGTCTAAGAAAGCAATGTACATTTCAACAGGTTCATCTTTGAATACATGTGCATCAATAATGCTGAATCGTACCTTTTCGCGAATTGAGTCGTATGTCTCAATGTCCACATCAAGTAGCAGGTCAGGAAAATTATCAACAGTTATCAATAATTCTTCATTTTCAAATGCACATTCAGGTATGTAGCATACGCCCTTCTTCTCCTTGAAAGCACGCTCACTCTTATACACAAGCCCTTGGTCTGTGTTGCCAGACTTGAATACGACACCACCTACTACGGCTTCACGGCTGCCAATTTCATAAAACTCATCCATGATTGTTGAGGTATTTTTCAATCCACATCAGTGCTGCACCACGAGTGCTGCATAGACTGCTGACCATGTTAATAATATCTTTCGCGGAGTTCTCACTAACTCCATAGCGGTTGCTGAGTTTGACAATCATGTCCTGCTCAACCTTTGCCCAATAATCTGTGTGTGGTGTTGCCATAGTTAGAACCAAAATAAATGCACGACACTATTATCAGGGTCTGATTGTTCTGCAAGCATGCGCAATGACTTCACTGTATACTCCTTAGTACACCACTCTTCGAAGTGATATTCAGCAAACTCTTCATCACTCATGTTCTCTACTTTGTCGGCAACAGAAAGTAATTCGTCTCGCTCTAACTCCATATAAGAGCCGTCGCTATTACACCAAAATGATTCTGGTGCGTTGTCACGAAGCAGTTGCTCAACTTGTTCTGATTGATGATTGAAACAATCGTAATCGCCATACTCTACCTTGTAGGTTTTGGCGGCTTGTATTCTGTAACCCATAGTGATTTTGAATTAAAAGTCTTCTTCTGTAATATCATCAAGGACACTAATTATCTCGTCCTTGGGAAGGTTAATAGATAGTCTTCCGAAGCGTTGTGCGTTGCATAAATCGCACACATTACTTACTAATGAGATGAGTTTGTTGTATGCTTTAGCACCACGATAAGTAAATGTTCCGTTCTTGCGGAAAGGTTTTGCACACCCGAAATATTCCTGCAAGATTTCTTCTAATGTAACGCCTTTCATGTCTTATAATTCCTTGGAAAGTTTATGGATTGTTAGTACTCGGAAATCTTCACGAAACTCATCTTGGCAGAGCGATAAGAACGACTCATAATCCTCTGCGTAGAAGAATATTCTTTCGTCTTCTTCCTCAATGAAGTCGCAATTAAGTTTGAAGATAAGGTCTTCTCCACATGTACCATCTCGCCACTGAATATCACATATGGCGTAGATATATTTCTGTTGTCTGAACACTGGCATGTTGTTGGCATCAGTGCCTTTGTAAATCGGTATTGCCATAATGAGTAATGCTTTATTCGTTATAAAAGTTATATCCAACTTCGGTTATGTAAATTCTTTCTTCGTGTCCAAATGCTTCGCACGCATCCTCTCTCGTCTTGAGATAGTAGATGTCAAACTCTCCTGCAAGCGGATGCTCTGCATGCTCTCCAGCAATATCAAATGCAGCATTATAATCGGTACAATCATTGTCGCCAATGTCCATGCACACTTTCAAGTCTGCTATGCCTGTCTTCTCACGGATGAGTTCGGTCAACTTCTCGTATGAGAAACGATTGTGCACAAGACTTTCAAGCCAATCTGCAAACTCCTTGCGGGCTTGTTCTCCATCTACTCCGTCTTCAATGAGTTCAATCTCATAACCATTGTACTGACCATCGCGGTCGGCTTTGTTTGTGTTCATGCCACATGCAATATCAACTGCTTCTTGCTCGTTGTTTGCCTCTACCTTGAATGTCCAACGGACATGTTCGAGGAGTGTTACTAAATACTTTTTCATATCTACGATGCTTTAATCAACTACTGCACCACCATAAAACTCGCTCATAGTAGTGTTTCTCCACTCCTGAGTTTCGATGGAAATCATATACGAGCCGTACTTCGAGTCGCAACTTCGTCCATATACCTTGTGCCATTTCCTACCTGCTTGGTCATTCTCATCTACTTTCTTAAAGATAGAACGAATATGCTTGTCCAACTCATCGCTGATACATTTGTTTGTAAACTTTGATGCTTGCACCTTTTCAAACTCTTTTTGTATATCCATTGTTAAGTACACTTACTCCGTGTCGTGCGCAACTTTAAGAAATGGATTATTGTTCTATATCTTGTGGCTCAACTATAAAGCCGTTGCCTATCACTGCTGCTGCTTGTTGTGCTGCCGCAATATTGTTGTATGCTCCGTAATACCAATAGCCTTCATTGGTATTGGTGCAATCACGAATTACTACATACTTATAATTCGCATAGGTTGCTGACAGATTATTTACTTTGTACATGTTTACCCTTTCAGTTTATTGTTTGTTATCCACTCTGCCCACATCTTATTTGTCCATAGACCTACGATGCTGCGGGCTTCATCATAAGTTATGTGATTCGCCATGTGATACTCGTACAATAAGTCTGAGTACTGAGAGCAAGTTGGTAGTTTGTTTGGGTGCTCTTCCGCACAACGAAGATACTCTTGGATGGTCATACTACAAAAGCATTTAGAGTTTGCTCTTCTATTACAATCATGATGTCAGAGTGCTCAACAAATACTTCGTTCGTATTTTGCAGGCAATCAATTTCATCTTTAGATAGGTCATATTCCTTGGCTAATTGTGCAATACAATCCGACAAGTTCTCGCCTAAGTACTTTAGTGATTTGCTATAATCATCAATGACATAGCAGAGGTAGATTGGTCTTTGTTCCATAATAGTTACCAATTAATAGAATTATATGTACAACCTTCGTCGTCAGTAAACACACCACGGCTGACAGTTACACCCTCAAAAGATTTGAGTTGGTCTTCGCGTACTTTATCATACCTTTTGCGCCCTAATGTTTGAACATAAGGGGAAAGGTATCTCTTAAAATTAAAGCCGTCCTCGTTCGTGATGCCAGCAGTACCATCATAAGCAAATATACAAATCATCATATCTCTACATGAGTACTCTGCACTGAGTAATGCTTCCGCTTTGGTCATTTGCCTTCCTCGACATTGTTCACGCAACGCATTCTTTGCAGCGTCTAATTCTTTTCGTGTCATAATATGATTCGATTTATTATTGGTTGACAATGTTATCTACCATCTCGCAGAACTCTTCAAGTGGCATACATTCAGTTTGATAGAGAAGCTCATCGCCATCTACCAACCACCATCGGGAATCAAGAAAGATTATCTCCTCGTACTTACTGCACTCGTCTGGATTGGCAAAGCCCTTTGCGTCGAAGTTAAACTTGCTTGGCTTGGCTAAGTGACTATGCTCTACGAGTACACTCAAGCATTTGGCACGCAAGTTATTTGCCTCTCTGGTTAGGTCAATCTTATTTGGGTCAGGCAAATCTTTTCCACTCAGAGCTTTGTCTAAGCGTTCAAGCATATCATCTACCCAGTCCATGTCATCCAGCAATTCGCGCATGGATTTTGGCTCGCCTCTGTTTGCACCATGCCAAAGCAACGCGGCTTCTTCTGGGTCGTATTCTTGCCAGTACTGGTACACTTCATCTTGTATTTGATAAAGCCTTTTCACATCGAACTCACACCACACATCTTGTCCGCACGGAGAGTCTGTATTGAATGCGATATGATACCCATTTGCATCCTTCTTGATGGTGCAATTCCAACCTGCTTTTTCTGCAAGTCTTTCTATCATTCTGCGTGTCATAACTTACAAGATTTATCGTTTCGTTTTTTGTAGTATTCAGATTTTTCGCATACGATAGGAGATGTAATAGAATCCATCCACCATTTTCCACAACACATACATTTGTATGCTTTATGTGTTCTTGGTTCTATAATGTCTGTTAGCAGTCCGTTAATGCGTTCGCGTCTGACAACATGTTGTGTTATTCTGCTGTGTTCTTTGTCCTCAACAACATTCTCGTGAATGATGCGAAATCCACAGCCTGTACATTGAATTGCAATCATAATTCCTTTAATTGCTGTGTGACTTTTTCGATTTGCGCTCTTGTCTTATCAGACTTTGAGAATGAAATACTACTCTTGACACAACGCATAGCATGTCCCCAACCCATGTTGTTGATTTTCTCATGCTCTTCAATTGTTTCGTCATGCAATCTACAAAGAAGATAAGACAACCTTTGTTGTAGTTTCTCTTTTCTTTGTTGCAATTTTTCTTCCTTTGTCATAGCTGTATAATTTGTTGTTATCTATCTGCCCAGTATGTATTGAAACTAACTTTGCTTATGCCGTATCGTTTGAGATAAGCCTGCAATCGTTTCTCAAACTTTGCTCGTTCCTCTTTGAGGATGGCGATGGCTTGCTTAATCTCACTCTCGCTCATTCGGTGGATGAGGTGGCGAGTTCGTGGGTCTTGTTCTGAATCTATCACATGACACAATCGGGATGCGTGAACACCATTCGCATAGCCTAACTTGCCAAGTGAACACCATTCAATCTCACAGTATGTGGGCACAACATCTGCGTAATCTCTCTTTCGTGTCTGTAACTCCTTGATAAGGTCGTCGTACTTGTCAAGATTTTTCCGAAGAAAATACTTGCGCTTGCTCTCTTCATCTTTCGTAACCTCTTTGTAGTATTCATAGTTCGCGCCCTCATCATGAAACCAAAAAGTGCCTGCGTTGATTTTCTCCTTCTCGAATGCGATGATAACACCACATTCGCTTCTCATAAGATTGGATGTGTCTTTCATGTACTCATCCGCTCTCTTTCCGTGTGCTCTTATCAATAGTTGCTTATAGTCCTCCCAAAGTTTCTCATCTTTCTTTGCTTTGGGTGCTGCGGCTTGGGATAGTTCGCCCACACTCAAGAACTTCTGCACCTCTGCAAGTTTACTCTTAGGGAATACCCAGCCTGCACCGCATGATAGCTTTGGGTTGAACCTTCCGCCCATCTTTTTCAACTGGTCTTTGATAGTCTTGGTATCTCCCACTACTGCGATTGCCTTCTCGGAATAGTCCACGATTTGCACAGCTGCTTTCTCCTCCTCTTGCATTGCTTCCTTGATGTCGTTGAAGTCGCCCTCGCCTATCCATTCTACAGAAGAAAATCCATCGGGTAATCCTTCCCAATCCTGTATCATAAATTCGGGGTCGTGTTCATTCTTATGTAGTTCTTTGCATGCTTTCAGGAAGTCTTGATAAGTTGGGTAGTCTGATAGGTCTAACCATTTGCCAAATAAACTACCACCATTGTACTTTCCATAAGTACCGACATAGCACTTTGCCATACTATTCATCCACTCACAGCAGGATGTACTCTGTTAAAAAATTGTTATTGAATATACATATCCTTTGCCACCACGATAGGCTACAGCATTATCGCATTTATCCCAATCGCATTTAGGATATAGAGAGTTATCGCCCTCGTGATTTAGCCATCGGTTTAGAATGTCAATACACTCTGCGTCCTCTTCAGATACGAGCCACAGCCCTTGCTCTCGGTCTATCTCTCGGAAGCATATCTGATAGCCATCCGCACGCACATAGTCAGGGTCACTCTCCCATAATGAATGTGCGTGTCGTTCTATATAATCCTCTGATGGCATGCCATGTTCATTGAGGTCTTCGCTATTCACTGAATAACCAAGTATTCTCCAATGCTCTGTCAGCATTGTTTCAGGGGTATAAAAAGTCGCTTTCATATTCTCCAATTATTATTCTTTACTTGGTGCATGTCTATTGCTAACTCGATGTAGTTAAACTCTATACATGCGTAATCTACTTCAAACATGCTTTGCTCTCCTTATTTTAGGCACATTGCCACGATGAATATCACGATGAAATACGCTGCAATCAACCCAAGCATTGCTGGCATGATTGCATTGATAAAACGCGCACACTTGACTATCAAGATGCACAACTTGTCTGTAAATTTGTCCATAACTATATGATGTTTATTGTATGTATTCGTTTCCGTTTGTGTACCACAATGATTGCTCAATAAAACACTGCACCTGCTTATAGTCATCATACAATTCTGTGAACTCACTGATAACAGAATTGTCGTTCTTATCAACGGTCTGTTGGATGCACAAGAACTTGCATGATGGTGTGAGGTTTACGATGACCACATTTACTCGTGGCTTCAAGTCATTACCTTGTCTTACATGATAAAACTCGGTAGATTTGTAGATTTCGTTATACATATTTACATGAACTAAATGGTTGAAAATAGAGAGCGGGCAGCAACCCAATGCCAACCCGCCCAAAAAAGTGTTACTCACTCGCAGTAGTCAGATACTTTGCCGCCTTTGCCCTATGGACAGCCTCCACATTGACCGCTTTACTTATGCGCTTTGCGCCAGTGTCCTGGATGTTGTAGATGATATGCGTTACATCGTCCGACTCGTAGGTTACTTTGTCGGTAGTCACTTTGCGTGGCTCTCCTTTGGAGTTCACGATGTCAAGGAGGTAGCATACATAGCGCACGGAAATCTCTCCGTAGTCGTTTACCTTCTCCACGCGCTCCATTTTCCACGCTCCGTTGTACTCCACGGTGTCCTTTGCGATGGTTTTTGCACTTGCAGTCTCTACTGCTCCAAAGAGGATGATTGCCACGATGGCACAAACATAAATGATTTTCTTCATGTTGTTTCGGTTGCGTCTGCCTATACTCCGCTGGGTCTTAAAGTTAAACACAACGAGAGCCGCGACATCTGCCACGACTCCCCGCACTATGCCTAATGCCTGTTTATACTCGCATAGTCGAGTGGTACATTATTTCGTGCCGTCTACGAGGATTTCCAACGCGTCGATGAGTGCATTCATCACGGTTTCGGTGTAGCCCCAAACACTCTTTTCACGAGGAACAAGGCGGGTCTTCTTGGTCTCGGTCAATACATTACCCTCTGCATCGCGAGACACAACTTCCATCTCAAAGCCACTTGCGAGGGTTACGGTCTCCATTTTCTTGACAGATTGCTCGGTCTCAATAACGAGTACACACTCCTTTGGTCTGCATATCTCACCACCTGCCAAACGATATTGACGGATAGGTTTGCAGTTGCTGTTCTCTTTTGCCTCTACGAAGTCCACAATAACCACTTTGTCTTTGCCAGTGCCATTGTAGATTACATGTGGCATACAGGTTGCAAAGGTCTCCATAAACAACTTGCGTTGCTCGCTGCGGCTCTCGCCTAATGCCTCTGCATAAACGCGGTCTACTCCGTACTTGTCGCTGCGGAATGCCGCTACACTGGTCTCCAATACTTTGCTCAATGAGAGCTGCTTGTCTGCGTTTGCACGAAATACCTTTTGCAATGCTTGCTTGGTCTCGTTTGTCATATTCACTCGGCGTTATTTTGGCTCGTGCCGTACGAGGGGATAAAGGTTAATATAATTCTAACCGTCACAATAATCCAATGGTAACGGCAGAAGATAATTGTCGGCACTTTAGTAGGCAATTAGGAAATGTAGCCCATGTTGGTAGATAGGCATATTATACTCTTTTGCCTCTTTGAATATCCACGAATGGTCTCGTTCATCAATGCTGAAAGAACGCTCTTTTGCACCCTTAAATTTTTCGAGCCACTCCTCAAATGTGACTTTAATCACTTGCACATCTGTTTGCATAATTATTCCTTTCGCTTTAGTTTGTAATTCGCCCACTATTGGGCATAGAAAGTGGCAGCCGAACCAACGACTACCACCCAGTACATAAGTTGAAAATTTTATTGTTAATCACTCGAATACCCACTGCGTGGGATATTCATCCACTATTCCGTCTCTGCGTGTTGAGTTGTGTTTCTCCTATACTCTCCCATTTCAGGGTCGCGCATAGCCTACACTTTCGTGCGTACTTTTCCTGTAAGTTATAGCATACAGTTTACCTGCTGATTTATACAGCGAACATTCCAATCCCATTGGGATATAGTACTGCCTTATGAGGGCTGCCGTCTTTTGCTGCTTGTACCTGTTCATTTCCAATCTGTCAAAGACCACCAAACTGAACCACGCGCAGTGATAGTGTGCAATTGGGCTCTTGTCCCTGCCGTGTGTGTTTGTTCAGTCTGTCAAAGTTCGCTGTCTCCTCGCTTGAAGACGGTGCAATTATAAGGCGGTTTTCCCTTTTTCCAAAAGCGCACCACCCAAGCACATGACACGATATAAGGAACGAGCACACGCACATGCAGAGCGAATTGCAACACGCTGAAAATGAGTGGATTGCAGAGAAAATGAAGAGGGAAAAACCAAGCAACGAAACAAACGGACAAGGCGGAAAAGACGGGGGAGTACCAACGAAGACGACACCCACACCTATGGGGTAGATACTCATGTTTAACACAGGCAGTTACACCGAAAATCTGAACTCATCATCACGCACGCGCGAGGCACACGATAAAATAGGGTACAATCGAGAGGTAGGGGGTACACAAGGATTTGTGAGGGTATACGGTAGAAAACGACCTCTCAAAAATTTGAAGGGGTATGCTATCGAAATATACTATTCAGTATAGTACATAGATAAGATATATAGGGATTTTATGTAAATACCTCTATATAAGAGAGTTAAGTTTTGGAAATGTTGTCAAAATGACAACACTATGTGTACGAAATGACAACATTTTGGTTATTTTTATTTGCGTATGTGAGGAAAATGTAGTATCTTTGCAGCGAGAATGGGGAGAAATCCATTCCGTTAGTGAGCATTGCTCTCGCCCTTCTTTCCGAAATCTACCAAATTTCAATACCTCGAAGGACGGTCATGCGGTTCACGCCGACTTGGTGTGGATTGTGGTATCGTTATAGAGGTAAGGTTTTGGTAGAACCTCGGAAATATAGCGACCACAATCCACATTTTTTGTTTAACCAATAATAAATCTAACATTACCATTATGTATGACAGCGAGCCAGTGTCAAATCTTGTTGAAAGTATTTGCTACGAAGTAGATAACTATATTGACTATCTCAATGCGGAAGATAAAGATGAGACATTTCCTTTTGAAAGAGATGATGCGATAGTTATTTTTGAGCGAGAAGGTCAATTGCTATATAAGATAGAGCACTTCAAAAATCATTTGCACATAGATATGGGAGAGAGTGTAATAAGTACGCTTGATAGGCTTATTACAAATAACGAACATGATTATGACAAGATATGGGAACTTGTCAATGCATTAGCAGGGCGAGGTATACCGTATGAAGTAATCGCTTGTGCCGAAGAATTAAGTAAAGAATATTATTATTCACCTTACACGATTGACTTACATCATAATAGTCTGGATGGTGCGTTATATTATGAATGTAACATATATGATGAAGCCATTTCTTATATTATCAAATTTCTTAATAAACATGTCAACGTATATAAAAACATTCAACCGTTTTCACACTCTTATATCCCTAACGAAGTTTTCGATTTTTTGTACCCAAATTCAAACGAATATACTCACATCAGATACTTAGGTATGAACAAAGAAGAGTGCATTTTCTACCCATGTCACGAAGATACTCTTCTTGTTGATGGTTATGTACAACCTGTCAGCGTCCTCGTTGGATATGACGAACACACGAAGAAATGTCGTCTTATTACAGGAGAATTGGCCAGTAGAATATACTGCAAACTTGAAAGATTAGACGACTAAAACAACAAAGGGCGGCTCTCACGAGCAACCCTTTGTTTCATTAACCTTAAATCTAATACCATGAAAAACACAACCGAGTGTTATAAGGCGGGGTCGTTGCAGGAATCTCACCTACTTTCTTTGGTTTATCTGACCACTGTTCTTTCGCGACTTTTGAACTATACAACCCCTAAGCGGAAGATGAAGGATTCGAACCTCCGATACATTGCTGTATGCCTCGTTAGCAATGAGGTGCCTTAGACCACTCAGCCAATCTTCCTTGTTCTTGTTCGATAGACTGGATTCGAACCAGCGACCTCCCGAATCGGGTGTTCTAATAACCGCCGAACTACTATCGAATTTGTTGCGGGTGGAGGATTCGAACCTCCGACCTCCAGGCCGTAACCCTGTCAAGCTACCACTGCTCTAACCCGCGGTAGAACTGATGTATTACTTGACAATCTCGAACTCATCTCTTTGTCCTCGATACACAATGTTTGGGTTTACCCACCATTCGCCTTTGCTTTTCAGTCTCACAACATCTAATTTCGCAAGTTCCATAAGTCCTCTATAGACTGCTTGACGAGATTTGTAGCCTGTGTACCCAAGGCATTCCTTGTAGTCGAATATCACATAGCCTCCAAACTGTAAGTGACTCACGATGTAACTAAATACCGCTACTGCACCGCTACTCATTCTGACTAAGATGCCTGGCTCATAGAACTTCACGAAGTCAGTAGTGTCGTAAATCTTCTGCGTTCCGACTAATTGTGTTGCTGCCCGGATTTCCCCTGTTCGTAGGTTAATCGTTTCGACTGGCTCAACTCCTACGGCATCCGCCTTGAAGCGTTTACGATACTTTTTCGCTACGACTATGTAGGGATTACCCTCAACCATTGTGCTGCAAAATTACTACATCAGTTTCATATATACAAATTACCTGAAAGATAATTACATTTGCTGCATTTTTTTCCTATTCCCGAATACAAAATCAAGCACTTTTCTGTTTGCCCTATCTATTCGTGACCAGTCTGGCTTTATATAAACATCTGCCATAGGATTATTGCCTACATGGGCCAGACATAAATCTATATCATCTTTCGATATATCACAATCGTTTCTTGCTATTGTTGCAAATGAGTGCCTAAACCAATATGGTGTAATATGCTCAAAATTGTAATTGTGGCAAATATAAACTACATGCGCTCCTATGTTCTGTGTTGAATTATAAGTAGGTGTTAACCGAGCAAAACGGAATAAGTATTTACTATCGGTTCTATCCATATATTTCTCAACAAGAGGAACAATCTCTGGCTCTATGTGCACTGATGTTAGTACGCCAGTCTTATGCCGATTGTATGTGAGACGCATTGTGTGCCTGTCAAAGTTCGCTTTTTCCATAGCCAAGAGGTCCATCAAATTCATTCCACACAAGCAGAATGATAACTTCATCAAGTCAACGGCCATCTGTTGCTTTTCTGTTCTTACATTTATATCAAAAAATGCTTTAATGCGCTCTGCTGACATGCAGCGTTTTGCTGTCTGTGCATGTCGATATACTTCTACCCCACAAAAAGGATTATGATATATGACATTATTAAACTCTGTATTGTATTCGCGTTGTAATATTCTGAATACAGACCCTAATGCATAGAAATAATGCCTTTTTGTTTCTTGGGAATAGTGTTTATGCCCTACTATTACTCCATTTTTTATGATTTTCCTTGTTCTATTATCCAGTATATCTTTGTATTTCCGAAGGAAACTGGATGTAAAATCCATTACAGTCATCTTTTTTATCCCCATCTCTTCTATAAGGTTTACAGCACACTTCAAATCCTTATATTTCAGAGGATTAGAATGAATTAACTGGTAGCAATATCCAAGATAATCTATGCTGGATGCAGAGAATAGAAGAAATTTTTTCAATTCTTCAGTTGACATAGCCGATAATGTCGCAACATCAAGGGTTAGCAACTTGCGCTCCCACTCACGCATTGTCTGCGTTGTGCGAGCTATGATAAATTGGTCTTTAATCTCAAATGTTTTGCGATTAATTTGAGACATCGTGCAATATAATCCCGTTGAAACATAGCACGATTTGCGGTTGTGTGTGATACGAAGAGTTACAGGGAACTTTTCATCCCTGCGTTTTTGATGCGCCTGCACCACAGCTTTGAAAGTAGCCATCGTTGATTAGAATTTTTGGTTGTTAATACTTTTGCATGTTACTACATTTAGTAAAACCATCGTGTAACAATACGCTTTTAATGTGACACAAAACTATCACATTACAACTTCAAAGATGACTAAAATAGATAGGGTTAGAATTAAAAAAAGATTTTATTTCGCTGATATTCAACAAAATATAAATGTAAATACACATCGTTTTGCAAGTAAATCCTAATCATTACCAAGGAACACCCAATGAACGCCCAACCACCAAAAAGTGCATTTTGTTAAGATTGCGCTCGCTACAGGTTTAGTGCTCGGCGGTAGTTCGCCAAGTATCTTCCACCCTTCGATTCAGTTCTCGTGGCTATCCCCACGAGCATTTCTTTGATCCCCTCTCGCATCTCTTGCGGACCTTCTCCTACCATCTATCAAGCGTACATTGAGAATCTTAAATTGTATTCAACCTTGCAAACATCCCAATGTTTGTTGTTATATCGAAAAAAAGCACTACCTTTGTCGGCGAAATACAAACACCGTTGTCATTAAACCCTTTAACTGATTTGTCTAACTTAAAAACTTTACAACTATGCAAACACAACAACCTATCAATCCTGAAATGCAGGAGCAAGACGCCCCACAAGCATCCACCGATCTCACTCCTCAAAAAGATTACTTCTCCATCGCACTGTCATCTATTTTAGGTGGAGCCACAGCACTAACCATTATCGCTCTCTTTGTTGGCGTTATCATTGCTGTCATCTTCGGCATTCAATGTGGCTATAATCGTTGGTTCTCAATGGATAACTTGGTCGCGGTTGGCAACGCGGGCTACTACTATGATGCAGAAAACCATTGCTTCGTTGATCCTACACCACATCGCCGTATTATCAAGGGGTGTACATCTCTGCAATATGCCGGTAGTGACACTATAGCTATCGCACAGATGGATAACGACAAGTATCGCTATCTCAATCTAAACACACTATCCTTCCTCAACAACCACCAATACGACTATGCCTACTCGTTCTATGATAACCGTGCTATGGCATTGATCCACGACACCTTATATTATATTAACCCCCAAGGCAAGGTCATCAACTCCGAACTCTCTAACTGGCTCTATCTATCCATCACGCCCCTTACCTATTCCATTATGTCAGAGGACGAAGATGGATATACTACCACCAACTACCTGCCTACTAATTTCTACATTTACGAAGATATCAATCATGCTTATGGCCTAATGTCCTCTAATTTCACCCGCCTGACCCAACCGCTTTTTTCTGACATATCAGCACTAACACAGGATGTTTTTCTCTGCGAATATGAATACTCCGAAATAAGCGTATTAGTCAATCAAAACGGAGAAATAATCAAGTAACTCACCTCAAATCCCCTACTACAATGATCACTCTAAACCAAATAATACAAAGTGAGGATAATTTCGATTATCCTTCGTATATGCTAAATATCTTTGAAACACTCGGCATTGACTATGCAATATGCAAGAACCAAGACGAGCTCTTCGAGGGTGTTAATCCCAATAGTATTCTAGTTAATGATAATTGGAAAGAACGCATAGAGTTGGTAGAAGTTGTCAAATCTCCACCTCCCCATACGGATTATGCTTACTATCCAACCGAATACCTGCAAGGCAAACCATGGGATTCTTCCTGTACAGTCTTCGCTCTGTTCTCAATACTATACAAACTGATGACAGGGCAAATCCCATATGTCAACCACCTTCCTGAAACAATGTTCAACACAGAAGATAGTATCAAGCTCCTATTAAAAGCGCGTAAAAATCAGTTACTTGACTTATCGTTAATACCACCTTCTTTGCGTAGCATGTTTTCCAAGGGATTGAGCATTCCGCGTAAATACCGTTACAAATCTATAGATGCATTTATTGATGACTTCATGGTACTCCTGCCCGTAGCATTGAGTGAAACCATTAGTCATTTTACGCTTGAATCGTCTCAAGAACCAACACCAGATCAAGAGTCAGACTACGAAATAGACGAAAATCTCGAACAGTTCGAGCAACAAATCGACTATTTCAAGCAAATCACTTCCAGTCAAACAGAATTTTTCTTGCCCATCCAAAAAGATACAGAGGGCAGTTTGGATGACCTTGTCGGCTTGCATGACCTCAAACATTACCTTCGTCATGGAGTGCTTGCTATCATGAAGAACCCCGAGAAAGCACACAAATACAAACTAGCGATCCCTAATGGCATTCTTCTGTATGGTCCTCCTGGATGTGGTAAAACTACCATTGCGCAGAAATTTGCTGCCGAATGCCAAATGAATTATGCCATTGTGAACGCACAAGACATCGCTTCTACATTCATACACGGCACACAGCGCTTGGTCAAACAACTCTTCCAACAAGCCGAGCAAAATGCACCAATAGTTCTGATTTTAGATGAGATTGAAACCATGGTACCCAATCGCAATGACCCGAGTATGACCAAGATGGCAGAAGACACCAATGCTTTTTTATCTGAAATGAATAATTGCGGTGAGCGTGGTATCTTTCTCATTGGTACTACCAATCGCCCACAATTCATGGATAGTGCTATCTTGCGTAGCGGGCGTTTTGACAAGCGCGTATATGTTCCGTTGCCTGACGAGCAAACTCGCAAAGAAATTTTCCATGCCTATTTAGCAGGGCGTCCTATTGATAAGAGTATTGACTGCCAACGCCTTAGCCGTTTAACATCGGGCGGGTATATATCTTCGGATATTCATCAGATATGTGATGAAGCAGCGGCTCGTGCTTTCCATGAGGATGCTATCATCACTCAGCAACTCCTTGAGCAAGTCATCCGTGAAGGTGGCCCTTCCGTCAATAAAAACGAACTAAAGACATACGAAGAAAGCCGTAAACATATAGATCCCGCCATACGCCATACGGCATCTCTTAATCAAATAGGATTTCGTTAATATCTTAAATACACTATGCAACCTAATATTTTATCTTTCCCAGAAGTTCAATCCATCGTTTTCTGCGGTGATATCCACGGTGATTTCATCGCTTTGGTGGATAAACTCTGCCAGACTGATATTCACGATGCATTAGTAGTTGTAGCTGGTGACTGTGGCTTTGGCTTTGAAACTCCCGAATACTATGAGGATACCTACCAGAAAATCCTCCGCCATTTACAAGCCTACAACCTTTGGATAGTGATGCTCCGTGGCAACCACGACAATCCTGCTTATTTCAACGGCGACAAACGTATTACCTACGAGCGTTGGCAAACTATTCCTGACTATACCATTTTGCAGGCATGCAATCATAATATCCTCTGTGTAGGTGGGGCTATCTCTATTGATCGTCAAATGCGTTTACAATGGATGGATCTGCGCCCCGAATGTGAGGCTTATTGGATAGATGAAGCACCCGTGTATAATCCAATGGCGTTGGATTCTCTCTCAGAGCAAGGAATCAAAATTGATACCGTTGTATCGCATACAGCTCCTTCCTTTTGCGAGTTGCAAACCAAACGTGGTTTGTTTTCATGGTGTTTGAAGGATTCAGCACTTTGGGATGATACCACCCAAGAACGCCAAACGATGGATGATATTCACGCGCATCTGCTGCGTGATAAGCACCCGTTGAAGTATTGGTACTATGGTCATTTCCATCAATCATGGCAATCACATATAGATGGAACCAACTATACGTTATTAGATATTATGGAGTTACAAGAACTTATCTAACGCAATGGTTATACATGTGTTTTGAAACAAAAATGAACGAATTATACTTGTGTTTTGAAACAGAAATTAGCAAATCATACTTGTGTTTTGAAACATTTATTTAACAAAATATTTGCGTAATTCAAAGATTTTTAGTATCTTGTACGGAAAATAAAATCGTCTATTAAGCATACCATTTGATTATGTACACATGCTAAATGATATATTAAAATCGTATGTTTAGATTTTATAGCGAGTGAATTAATCGAATATTTTAATATACGTAAGGAGTTGCACAAATTCCGATAAAAATATTTTTTGCAAAAAGTACAACAAATATTTGCATTATTCAAAAAAATGTTGTACCTTTGCATGGTGAACCTCACGCTGGGGATGTCTGAGCATTTTTAGGTGAGGGAATTAATAAAAAACTATAATTCAACCTTGCATTTGTTGCGTAAATAAACAAAAAGCAATAATTTTGCAGCGAAATTCAAAATCTTATCATTTCAGCAAGTCCTACGAAGCTGTAAGAGTAGGATCAAAACCAATAATACAGAATACCAAAAGACATATAAAAATCTTTTTACATGGATAACGTAAAAGACATACTACAATCGTTAACTTCAATATCCGCACCTTCAGGATATGAGATGCCAATTGTTCGATTCTTGCAAGATAAGTTATCTATCTACTCTAATTTAAAAATCGAAGAGGATGTTTTAGGTAATCTTATTGTAACTAAAAATGGCAAAACAGATAAGAGCATAATGCTCGTTGCACATTGTGATGAGATAGGTTTTGCTGTAAAATATATTGACGAGGCTGGTTTTATCCATTTTTCTTCTCTAGGAGGTGTTGATGCTCATATTTTAAAAGGAAGAGATGTGACTATAATGCATCACGGACAACCAGTTTATGGTGTGATTGGTTCATGTTCAATTTCTTTGTCTAGAAATAATAAATCGAAGGATATTGACATTAGCGATTTGTGGATTGACATAGGTGCTTGCTCAAAAAGTGAAGCTCTAAATAATGTTTCTATAGGTGACCCTATAACATTTAAAACGCATTACAATGAGTTGAGAAATAATATATTTTCTACTAAAAGTGTTGATAATCGTGTAGGCGTTGCCATTCTTGTGTCATTAATTGATAAATTACATAATATCAATACTGACGCAAATATGTATTTTGTTTTCTCTGTTCAAGAAGAAGTTGGATTACGAGGAGTAATTACAGCAGGCTACAATATCAATCCCAATGTTGGTATTGCTATTGATGTCACACATGCGACAGATTGTCCGACTATTAATAAAAATGCTTTTGGAGAAATCAGACTAGGAAAAGGTCCTTCAATACCAATCGGACCTAATTTTAACAATTTAGTCCAAAATAAACTTCGAGATATTGCAATACAAAATCATATTGATTATCAAGTAGAATCAATATCAGGCTATTCTGGTACTGATGTAGCAGAACTTCAAGTAGCACGAGGAGGTTGTCAATCTGGGTTATTAAGTATTCCTTGTAGGTATATGCATACTCCTATTGAAATGGCGTCGTATGATGATGTGTTGTCTGCAATTGAAATTTTATACAAGTTTTGTTTAAATTAATATTGAGAGTGATTCTCATGCTAAATAATTACGCTTTTATTAATTTTACGTGATGCAATTCCGTTATTTAGATTTTTATTCATAGATTAATTAGAACCGATGGGCTCAATGGGATATAACCGAGCAAATTGTATATGTGGTTTAATGACAAGAAGGACAAAAACATGCTAATGACTTATGAGGTGTATAACGATGCATACTCTTATGACGAAAATTATTCCGAGTCTTCAACAGAGTTTATGATTGCCTCATCATATGCAGGGGAAGGCATTTCTTTAAATTATGCAAAAGAGTCAATTATGTCTGCAATCATGAACAAACTCAAAAGTAATTTTTATGAAAATTTGTATGTGGATGAAAGCTATGGTGATAGTTATAATGACTGTGACGGGGAAATATATACTGAGGATTAATTGCTTTACATGCCAATCCTTTTAGAAATATTTGTATTTCATTGAGACTATTTTGTTGAACCAACAAAATAGTCTCAATATAAATTTTAGTATATAACATTATTTATTATGATAGTAATTTTTAAACCTACATATTCATGTAATTTAGCATGCAAGTATTGCTATTTGAGCAATGATACAAAGACTAATCATTGTGCGGAATCAAGTCTTATTTTGAAAGCTCTTTTGCAGGTTAAAGATGTCTTGAAACCTGGTGATAGAAGAGTTACTACATTACTATGGCATGGAGGTGAACCTTTAGTTTGGGGATATAACAACTTCAAGAATATTTTTGAATTTGTGGAAAAAAATTTTGAAGGTTATAATTTCCAACACTCAGTTCAAACTAATTTATCTTTGATTGATGATAAGTTTATTGAACTATTTAAACAATATAAGGTAAATGTTAGTTTTTCATTGGATGGTACTCGGGAAATACATGATTCACAACGTGTAGATAAAGCGGGAAAACCAACTTTTGACAAAATAATAAGTAAGTACTTGTTGTGTAAAGCAAATGGCATTGATCCTAGGTGCATTGTGGTGGCCACAAAGAAACATATTGGTAAAATTGCCGAATTGTATGATTTTATGGCAAATAATGGGATAAGTTTCAAACTTAATCCTATCTTTTGTGCTGGCGAAGCGGAAAATAATAATGATGAATATGGCCTTTCACCTATAGAGTACGCTAAGATGAGCATTGAATTGTTTGATTTATGGTATAATGATAGTAGTAGACGTATTAATAACCAGAAGTTTGTTGATATTGCAAGTGCATTAGTTACAGGTCAGACTTCGTTATGTGTGTTCAGTAATAATTGTCAGGATAATGTTTTTGCTATATCACCTGTTGGTGAAGTTTTTCCTTGCGGTCGTTTTTGTGACGAAAGCCTAAAACAGTATTCGTATGGTAATATAAATACAACAACATTAAGTGATATATTACGCAATAGGAAGAGTTCAGAAATATACGAAAGAGAACACTATATTAACAATAGCGAGTGTAAAGATTGTAGATATTTTAGCATATGTCACGGGGGATGCTTACATGATGGATTTCTTGTTAATAAAGATTTCAAAACAAAGACAATCCTATGTGAAGCATACAAGATGATATTTCATCATATAGAGAATGTTATAAGAAAAGACAAAAGTATATTTGATGTCAACATCAAACAAGTTAGTATCAATAAACACTAATGGATAAAAGCTGAGTAGATTTTCCACTCACTGTAATAATTGCTATGAGGACATATCTTTATATTTCTTACAAATGTAATTGCAATTGTTTCTTTTGTGCCTCAGATGAAACAAATATAATTAAGGATAATAATGAATTTAGTTTAGAAAAAGCAAAAAGTTTTTTATTAAGTAGTCCAGATAGAAACGATTTGGTTATAAGTGGTGGAGAACCAACTATTCATAAGGATTTTATTGATATTGTTAGGTTCGCAAAACAATATTATAGGCATATTAGTGTGATGACTAATGGGATTAAGTTTTCGGATTTATCTTTTCTTAAAGATACTATAGATGCGGGTGTTGATAGAATTTCTATTCCATTCTATAGTTCTGAGGCTACCACGTATAGCGAAATGGTTGCAAATCCGCGTGCATTTGATTATATTGTGCAGGGGTTAAAAAATATTAATTCTTTGTTGCAAGAGAAAGAAGTTTTTGTTCAAGTAAAATTGTTGCTTGCCAAATTTACTTATAAATCAAATCCTATAACTTTAGATTATATTAAAAAGAATTTTCCCCATATAAAACGTGTGTCACTCTCAGGTTTTCATATAAGTAATAAGGCTTTGAAAAGTAGTAACCAATGTGTTATAAATTATAATGAGTCGCGTTCATATAATGATTTGGTTATTAAAAAACTTATAGAATATAATTATAAATTTCAAGTTTCTGAGATTCCATTATGTGCGTTTTCTGAAGAAATAATAAGTTATATATTGAAGAATAACCATGTTATGAATGATACAGATACCTATTTAAAACGTCCAGATAGTAATTCGTGGATCGCAGGTTCTCATAAGTATATACCTAATGAATGTAAATCTTGTACACTTTATAACTTATGTCCAAAAATCCCAGAAAAGAATGCTTATTTATTTAATCATGGTATAAATCCAATTGTAAAATCAATTCTTTGAATTACTATTAATTTTGTCAACTTAGTAATGAGTTTTTATAAAATGCTTTTTTATGTTTTAATATTTCTTTTTTTTGTTTAGGTTTATTTAGCAAAACTATATCTAATTTAAGTTTATGAAATATTAATTGGTGATTAATATTAAAGAGTGATTATTTCCCCCACTGAATTAGCAATGATATTATTTAAAAAACGAAAATCGTACATTTATGAAGATTATATTTTCATTTGGTTTGGGGAGAGCCTCTATAAATGAGTTTGAGTACATATTTTATCATTGTGATCATTCATGAAAAGAATAAAAGAAATTAATCTAGTTATTACTCACAGATGTAACCTAAATTGTATCTACTGTTACGAAGTTAACAAAGATAAGGGGGAAATGAGTATTGAACTTGCAAAAAGTATACTTAAGCGCTATTTGTCATTAAATTCTTGTGATGAATTGGCTATAAATTTATTCGGTGGCGAACCTCTTTTGCGCTTTTCATTTATAAGAGAACTTTGTGAGTGGACTTGGGGACAAAAATGGGTTCAGAAATACATCTTTTATGCAGACACAAATGGAGTTAATTTAAGTGATGAAATTAAATCTTGGGCAATAGACAATAAAGAACGTTTTATAATGTTATTAAGTTTGGATGGAACTCCTGGTACTCATAATTTCAACAGAAGCAATTCATTCGATTTAATAGATTTGGATTTTTTTATCAATCATTGGCCTAATCAAGGTGTAAAAATGACTATCTCAGATCAGCGATTAGAGCATTTGGCAGAAGACATTATTTTTTTACATTCCAAAGGTTTAAAAATTAAGGGAGCAAATATAGCAGAGGGGTTCGTAATAAAGGATTTTGAGAAGAAGTACGAAATAATAAAACAACAATTTCAGATACTGATAGATTGGTATATCTCACATCCAGAGATAGAGGTTGCTCAAATATTTGATTTAAAATTATCCCTATGTGAGTCACATAAAAAAGAAAGAATAAAATACTGTGGTTGTGGAAGTGATGCTATAACGGTGATTGATATAGATGGAAAAGAATATCCATGTACTTATTTTTTTCCGTTATCTATGAATCATAGTGAACTAGAGAGTATAAATAAATATGATTTTTCCGATGACAATTTATTTATTGATGAAGATTGTTTAAACAATTGTTATATTTATCCCATTTGCAAAGGGTGCTATGGAGACAATTACTCTACAACAGGAAAATTTTCTAAAAGATCCGATCAGAGATGTAAACTATCTAAGTTAAGAGCGCTATCCGTAGCTACGTTGCAAGCTAAAAGAATCCTTTCAATCGCACATACAGAATTATCACAAGACGATAGAGACACAATAATAGCAATGCGCACTATAAATAATTTATTTAGTGATGAAGGAGAAGCCGATAGCCTAAAAATAAGTGGAGGCACATAAAAACATTAAATTACATTATGTTAGGTTTAACTAAATCAAATTTAAATGCATTAGAAGTTCTGTTGGAATTGCCAACAACGAAGACTACTGTGCATCAAGGAATCATTGTCAATTGTGGTGGTTGCACAAGCTTGCATCACAACAACTAATGCGTTTTTTTATTTTCAATGCTCTCGTCAATGAGGGCATTGAATTTGTTTTTAAGCTTTTCTGATAAAATAGTAGCATTCTTATATTGAATTGAATTTTCACCATATCGTGTCGCAATATCTATTAATCTATTAGCAATTGTAACATCTTTACCTTGATAGTCAGTCGTTAAATCTGCATAATTAAGAATGTCTAATGCGAGGGAATCATACTCTGGATCAGGCATACCATGAAAATATATTTCTTTCCAGTATTTATAATTATTGCATTTAAGAATTTCACCACCTACAAGTTCGTGTTTCATTTGTGTATCTACAAATTCATATGCAATGTCGTGTAAAACGCCCAAATAAAACATATCCTCAGGAGAATAAGGACAATTAGGTAAACATTTAGCAATTATCTGCATTTTTCGACCTACAGTAAGACAATGTTGGAGTCGTTCTGCTGTTAAGTTATTCATTTAAATACTCGTTGTTTAGAAGCAATATATTTTTGTAAATCTAATAATCGTTCTCGCTGTGAATTTGCCATAGGTAGGGTTAACGCATCAGCCAAATAAATCCATTGATAATTGGAAGATTCTTCATCCAATGTAATATTTGTTTCTGTTACCTTACCGATATATACAATAGTGAATTCTCTTCTCACTTCACCATCTGAATATGCTATTCTAATATTAGGATCTGTATATGTACCTAAAATATCGGAGATTACGACTTCGATTCCACATTCTTCTTGCACTTCTCGAATAGCGCAATCAACTAGATTCTCATTCATCTCCATAACTCCCCCTGGTAATGTCCATTTATCATTATCTTTACGTTGTAACAAAAGAATTTTATCTTCATGAAGTATTGCAACTGAAGCCGCGGGTTTCATAGAATTAGCCAATGGCATGTTTTCTTGATGATAATAGTCTTGTCGTTGGGTTTTTAATTGGCAATTCAACCACTCTGTTATATGCGTGTTAGTGGCAACAGACATTTTGTCGTTAATTGATGGAACTTTAATAAATAAAATCTCTGTACCAGCTTTACATTTTTGAGCATATGATGTTCCCTTTTCAATAATGTAAAAATCACCTTTCTTGAACTCATACTCTTCTAAGGTATTAGTATCTATGTATTTAGTCCATCCATTGATGACATATTGATATTCTGTCGTACGATGGTGAAAATGTGGTAATTCCTTTGAATGTTCTTTGTAGGCACTTATCCCTATTTCGACCTCTTTACTTACAAAATGCTGAAGTTTCTGGGGGAACTGTAAATTCCCGACAAGATATTGTCTCCTTACTCCTTCTAAAGACTGAAGTATTTCTTTATTTTCAAATTTTATTATTCCCATATTAGATAATTATAAAAAAAAGAGTTGTAAATAATCTATTTTTTCATTACTTATAAATTCATCAAGAATCTTGACATTGTATCTATAATTCATATATTCTGCATATTTTTTTAGTTCAATTGCTTCTTGGTGACAATTTGATTGCCCTAGTTCTGATTTTAATAGTATCAATATCGTTTTTGCATTAATCTCTCCCCATGAATGGTGTAAATCTTGATATCTTTTTAACGCATCTTTTACAAAAATGATAGCATCTTTATATTGTTTGTTATGCAATAACAATATGCTTTGTGCTAAAATGGCATGTGCAATCCAACTAGGTATGCGATTTTCTAAACACTTCTCTTTTACGGATGTAAAACATTGATAGGCAGAAACATAATCCCCAAATTTTCTATATGCCTCTCCCAATGATGCTAGCATATATATTTCATATCTGTGGTTTATAGAAGATGTTAGAGTCATATACTGCTTAATTTTTTTGATTGCGGCATCAGGATTATCTCTATATGTTTCTAAATCAGCTAATTTCCTTTCATTACGAAGTATAAAATTAGTACTACCATTTTCTTTGGCATATTTAAGAGCTTGCGTTAACCAACTTTCAGCATATTGAAATCTACCAGATAAAATACCTAAATTACCACCAATAAGAAATAACAACTCATTATATAGGTCAGGATACGTTTGAATATAATCATGATTAATTATATTTTCTATTTCAGTAATAAGTTGATCAACTGGAGTATAAAACATTAAATGATGAATTTTCCTTATCCACATGCGGCACAATTCTTCATCATGTATAATTTCGTCCCAATTATGTGTAGATAAGTAATCGGAACATGTGGTAACTGCTGCGTGATAGTCTCCACCTAAATGAAGCATATCAATATAAATATTTATAATTTCACGATTTAAGTGCTGTGTTCCATATTTGCAAATCAAGTTTTCCGTAACAGAATATACGATGGATTGTTCTCCTCGCAACTGGAATTCTTTTAGTATGACATTATAATTATTAAAATAAAACCAATTCTCAAAGTCTTTTACATGCATTATGCAAGATGCATGGAATATCATCTGAAGGAATGAGCATTTTTCTCTATTTGTACGAAACAATTTTTCGTAATATTGCAGCATTAATTTATTGACTTGATAATATGAGTTAGCACCTGTTTCCTTTATTAATCCATCTCTCATTAAAGAATTTATGTAGTACTGATTATTTAAGGAATTTTGAATAAAAGAATGTGAAATTATTTGCTCAAATCTTTCTGGGTCACACGCAATATTAAAATGTGATAATATGTATACGAATATCGTGTCTGTGAAGAAATTAGGAATAGATAGATATTTAAGAATTCTTATGAGCTCATCATTGAGATTATAAATAAATCGTTGAATAATTTGTTTTTGTTCTCCTCTAAAAGTAGATGGTTCCGGTGTTAGCCCTTTATCAATCATATCTACATAGGTTTTTGCAGATAGATACAAATACAATGGATGACCATTGCTGTTTGTTATAATTGCAGAGCGAATACTTGAGTCCAAAATCCCCATAGATTCTAAATAATAATTCGCCCAGTTAATAGGTAAATCTAATAATTCATGTTGTATTAAATGTTCTTCCCAATCAGCCCCCCAATGCAGTTTTTCTCGTCCGCAAATCATAAAATAACATGTGGGAATTCCACTATTGTGAAAATGCGCTATAATATCTTGTATCCACTCTTCATTTCTGCGACGATGAATTCGATCTGATTGTTGTACACTCAATACTTCAAAAGTATCAAACGTAAAAAGGAATTTTGTATTAGGATGTTTCTTGAAATATCTATATAAATCGTATTGAAAATAAGATGGTAATCTATCTTCTATTTCTGTAAGTGATAATGTGGAAAGTATCTTTAAATCATCTAAGACCTCTTTATTCAGAGATTGTTTCTTTATGTAAGTGGTTAGCTTAGATAGCAAATCAATAGCAAATTTAGAATAACCATGATCGAAAAAACCTATTAAGGTCATAAAATCACTATACTTTTCTGTAATAGTAGTATGTTTATTCCTACCATATTCTTCCGTGGAGTTTTTTTTGTGGAAATATATGGCATAGGCTAGATTAAAAGCAAGAAATGAGATTTTTTTGTTGGAACAGTTATCTACGAAATCTACCAAAGTTTCTCCTTTAGATCTCTTGTTTACATCATTAAAATCTATGGAAAAACGAACAAAATTGTCTATCTTGCTTTCAAAATATGAAATGTTTTCTGCTAGAAGTCGACTTTTACCTATCCCACCAACCCCGAAATACACTAGGATATTATTATTTGTCGGCTTGTTAATAAAATCCATGAAGATTTGTCTGGCGCATTCTCTATCTACGAAGATGTTTTTATTTGTAACGCTAGAATTACTGTTGTTGAATATGTGCTTGGGACTTATCATATATATGCAACATTTAATAAAATAATAATTCTATCGATAGATGCTATGGAATAGTTTGCTTTCATGCTGCAAAATTACATAAAATTTCCGAATTATACAACATCGGAATAAAAAACAATAATTTTTTTACTGATTTTCTACTTTTTTTGTACCTTTGTGGCAAAATAGTGAAATGCTATGTAGAAATATGGTATATTTTAAGTAACAACTAGCTTTACAAGGAATGTTGACCGTAATTGTAAACAATATTTGCAATTTTACCATTAAACAAAGGTTAATACCTCTGTGGTGGCTTAGATTCTTGTGAAATAACTAATACTTTAGATGTCTGAGACAATATCTGAGTTAACAACTCGGAGGCTTAGCTATTGCAGTTGGATTAATATTTTTTGCTCATACGATATAGGCATACGATAATGCTAATCATGATATTTGAGTCGTTTAACTTAATTAAATCATAACATTCTTTTATATATGAATAATAACCATTGAAATATATAACCTTATGAGATTCGAATTAGATGCAGAGGAGCAGCAAGTATTCAAGATTTTTATAGCGGAATCTTTACCATAAATATATTATGCAAGGTTGCAAATATTGTGTATATGATATATAAGCAGTACCTTTGCAGCGAATTTCAAAATACATGAAAAAGCAAGACCTACAAAGCTGTAAGAGTAGGGATAAAATCTAAGTCTTATGGAAATGAGTAAATGCAAAAATTGTGACAAGCCCACACCGAAGCCAATTCTCGAGAAATTTAATGGATTGTGTATCACCTGTGAAACGATGCGCAATAAGCACATCAAATTCTTTTAATTTAACATCAAAACCTTAAAAACCGATGGGCCGATGGGATATAACAGGCAAAACCACTATGAAAGTAGAAGAGTATGAGGACAAGACCACGTTTATCGCAGATTCGGGTTATTCCATCAAAGTTGAAACAGTTCATCGTAGTGATTGTTCTAGTGATTCGGACTATCATTGGCAATGTGACCGCGCTCGTGAACGTGCAGAAGAGCATGAGAAGTAGAAAAATGTTAGGAAGTAGTCAAACCGACTACTTCCTAACATTGTACCGTTTCTAATCACAAAATCTATTCTAGTCTCAAACCATGACCACTCCATATCGCATATACCCCAACCGTAACGAAGTTGCGCAGGAATACACCCACCTCGTTAAGCAATTCGTTGATACGAAATATCCTCGCGAAGAGTATATCAAATGCCTATTTGACTTATACGAAGTAAATCCTACTGACAAGAGTGTGACACACATGGAGAAGATATACTATCCTACGAAAGAAAGATACATCCATATGTTAGTTGCACTACTTACTTATCCTGACGTCACCTTCCAAGACTTACCAATGTATATTCCCAAAGAGGTATATGAGCATATGTTGGTAGGCCTTCGTTTCCCTCGTTTCCAACACATCTGCAAACTATCAATACATCCTCGCCATCACAACCCTATTGCTGTTGAGATGACAACTCTCCAGCAAGATGCACGCGAAATTGCGGGAGAAGATATGTATTCATTCCAGTTGCCACCATCCCTTCAGGAAAAAGTATTTCAAGAATTAGCAGTCTTTCTGGAATGTCGTAAGATGGAAATAAAAGTAACGCATGTTAAAGAAAACGCACTTAGATTTCTCACATTCAGCAAGATTGATGCCGAAAAAGTACAACAATTGCTCAACGTGTCAGACTTCCGAGGAATAGAAACTGCATTGAAGGATATGTACAATGCATTGTCTACAGAAGAACAGTCAGATATATTTTGGTTAATCCACTGGCTTGATAAAAATGACTTGACTTACGATTACACTAAAAACGAAATGAAGTAAAAACCAAATACTAATTAACTATGTTACCCCAAAATATTGATACATCTGAGTCTGAATTACCACCTAATGCTTTCACACCAGAATTTCCTTCTCTATCTAAACGCCTTGCCTATATGCTTCGACATTCCAATTTGCCAGACAAATATGGTTGGGTGTTAGTTGATGTACTATGTAAAGAGTCTGGCTATAAAGAACATATCATCAGAACTCTTGTCTTATTTGATGACAAAGGGCGATTTATATTCTCAGACGACCAGACGAAGGTACGCGCCTTATATGGACATTCTATCAAGATAGAGAGTGATGCTGTACCCATGCAACCACCTGCCGTGCTATATCATGGAACGGCAGTGAAAAGTCTTGCTGCCATTTTTGAAGAAGGTATAAAACCGATGAGTCGTGCTAAAGTTCATTTATCTCCAATCTATGGAAAGGCTCACTTCTTAGGAGGACGCCATGGCATGCCAGAAGTACTCGAAATCAATAGTGCTGCAATGGCAGCAGATGGATATGTTTTCTACAAAATCACTAACGATGTTTGGCAAACAGATTACATACCTGCAAAATATATAACAAATACAATAATCCCTAAATAATCCTACAACTATGATTGTTACAGATCTTACTATTATTGACCGTCTCGCAGAAGAGGCATATGCAAACCATCCAATCTTTTCTGTTGATCTGGCGGACTATGCAAACCTTAAACATGCTTCAGATTACATCAAGGCTGTTAAGTTAGAGACTCCTTCGCTAACACAAGAATGTTTCGACAAACTTTCTCAACTAATACAAGAGATGGGTACAGATGGTATGGACGAAGTTATTTTGCATATCACTTGCAACGGCAACTATTCTGATGATGTTACGACAAAGGGCATTATTGAGTTATTGGTGCAGATACATAATATCAATCCTAATGCTTGTTTAATGCATGGTGTTAGTAGCAAAGATAGTGATGAAAGCGGTTATGCAATTCTCCTGCTTGTAGGCTACACACAGAAATAATACATTATGCAAGGTTGCAAATATTGCATATATGATATATAAGCAGTACCTTTGCAGCGAATTTCAAAATACATGAAAAAGCAAGACCTACAAAGCTGTAAGAGTAGGAATAAAATTTTTAATACTATGAGTGACAAGGCTGAAAAATTTCGTGAAGCACAACACAAGTTGGAAGAGAAAATGAGTTCTACACCACCGCCACCTCCTTATACAGGAAGAGAGGAGCGTCAAAGAACAAGATAAAATGCAATGAGATTATGGATGGTGATGGATGTGGAGCAATATTAGCCATCTTGCTAGTATTAGCCGTAATAGTCTTTATTGGATACCTGCTTAGAGAGTGGATATTAATAGGCATTCTAATTTTGTTTGGAATAGCATTTCTATATAATTCCGCTTCATAATAAACCTAAATAGTAACAACAAAAAATCAATGCATTATGAACGCTTATTATCAACAATGCCCGACATGTGGCAATCGCGAAGGAGGACAAAATGTGTACATCTGTGACAAATGCAGACATATCTTCTGCAAAAAATGCAGACACAATCATTGCTTTGGTCCTTTAGGACTTTTTGAAGATCCTAAATGTCCTGTTTGTGGTGAGGTTCATTTGGTAAGAATAATCGGACGAATTGATTACTAACCCGCTGTAGATTGCTTGTAAACCACAAGCAATCTACATTTTTTAGCTCACTTCAACCTTGAATTATTTTCTAATGTCATAAAAAAAGAGTACCTTTGCAGCGATTTTAAATATACAAACAATGTAGGATTGCTCTACGATACAAACAAATATACGAATTTATTATGAAAATAGGTTTTATCACTCCAAACTTCCCTTTCGAAAAACGCGTTGCCATATTACCACAACAAGTGCGCGAGAGTCCTAATGAAATTGTCATTGAATATGGATTTGGTGCTACAATGGACATCGCTGATACAGAATATGCTGCTGCAGGAGCCGTTTTAATGAGCAGAGAAGAGATCTTTGCACAATGCGATATTATCTTTTCCCTAAAATTAATCCAACCAAGCGATTATGATATGATTCGTAAAGGACAAATCATCGCTGGATGGACACATCCTACAGGTTCTGGAAAAGAGTTTATGAAAACGCAAGCAGAACCTAAAGAATTAGTAATGATTGATCTTGACAATATATACCCCTCTGTTTACTACAAAGGGAATGCGTATAGGATACCTTTCATACAACCTAATTTCATTAGACAAAATAGTGTGTTCGCAGGTAGGGCAGCAGTACTACATGCACTTATGAGTTTCGGCTTATGGCCAGACAATAATACACACGTAGCTATTTTATCCGCAGGTAATGTAGCGCAAGGGGCTTTTGAAACTATCGCCAAATGGAATCCTGACATAAGAATGTTCTACCGAAAAACGATGGCGGAATTCTATGAAACGATAAATGAATATGATGTCATCATTAATGGTATTGAAGTGGATAGTCCAACAGAGCATATTTTGACTATAGAGCATTTAAATCAAGTAAAATCCAATTGTTTGATTATTGATGCAGCATCCGATGCCAATGGAGCAATAGAGGGGACACACTATGTCTCTTTAGGTAATCCGTTATATAAATTAGGTAATGCCACTGTTTATTGTGTAAATAATGCACCTACAGTCTTATATCGTAATGCGAGCAAAGTGATTAGCGAGGCATTCGCTAAGGTCTTTTATAATCAGGAAATTGAACATTTTTTGGATCTTATTAAATAACATATCCAACTAGTCTTATATACCTTTGCACAAAATAAGTAACAACTAAAATATAAACACAATGGAAGCACATTTTTCTCGAATCTCATGTTGGATTTTTAATCGTCCAGTTCCCCCAATGCCTATAGACGCTATCGTGTATTATGAGAGTAGTTGGGATGTTCAAACAAATACCTATGTTAAGGATAATTTACAGAAAATCAACGATGCGCTAAGCACCTATCCTAGTGGGTACTGTCGCTTCCAATTGTTTTATGTCCCTCAACCAACAATCCAAGAGTTTGGCACAGAGGAAGAGAGATTGCTGAATATAGAACGCAAAGCTGCATTATATCATGATGCAACATCTCCTTTCGAAGGGACAATATCCTGTGCACTCATGCAAGACAAAGGTCATGAAGAATATACTAGCCAGAGAGTCATGACCTTTAATATAGAAGATTGTACAGAGCAAGCCATAATAACCGCTATTCGCTATATGGCTGCGCTAGCGGATGATTTTAAAGATGAGGTACTAACCAGATCTGGTTCGATTCCTGCTAAATATCGTCAAATGTGGCAAGTGGATCTTGCTGTGGAGTGCAAAGAACTATATGATTCCGTAGATGACTGGCTCTCTGGAAAATATGAAATGTGTTTTACCCAACCGATACTTAAATTTGACGATGCTACCCATCGTTTGTGGTTCGTCAAAAATAATGGAGAATTAGATGAAGAATTCATTGTCAAACAGCATGACTTATTAGCGCAAGCGTTCTATATCCTGATGTGGAATCACCCCGAAGGAATTAAAGACTCTGACTTGTACTACAGTGAGGAAGAGAATAATGAAGCAAAAAAAATACGAGTTGATGCTTTAAAAAAGGAGTTTGTGGAGTATTATAAAATTATGAGTCCAGACTCGTACAGAGATTCCAAGGAAAGGATGCTTATACATTATCAAAAACAGATAAATTATTTTTGCGATAAAGAAAATCGTAACGAACGAAGCATTGCTCGTTCGCGTATTAAAACTGCATTCATGGAGCATGAGACAAAACGTGTGCACAAGTTGTTTGCTGAGAAAGTAACATCATACTATGCATTTACTGGAAAAGAAGGCATTATCAAAGCTGAAAACATCGACCCAGTAAACAATCCGAATTACAATCGAACTACAATTATTTTACCCGACGAGCTCAAAATAAATATCATAAAGCATAATGCAAATAAGCAATCTTAACATATCTATAACAGGATACAAATTATCGTATTACAACTTTTTCCTAACATACGAATCGGGAGAATCTGTTATCTTCAACTCACTCTATCGCTCTCTGCTGGCTTTTAATCCAGAAGAGACATACAACCTGCATCTCGGACAAATCTCCGAAGTCTGCAAAAACGAGTTGATTGACAATCATATCCTAATACCTAATGATTGGGATGAATTGACTTGCTACGAAGAAGCGTTTACTAATGCCAACAACCACTCCGAGGTACTTTCTTTGGCAATAATGCCAACTCTTGCTTGCAATTGTGCATGTCCATATTGTTTTGAACGAAAAACTTCTGCAAAAATGAATCAGCCAACGGAGCAAGATGTTTTGGATTGGATAGTACAGCAATTACCAGCATACAAAGTGCTATCAGTAGATTGGTTTGGAGGAGAACCATTGTTACATAAAGATATTATTCAGCGCATGTCCCAACAACTCATCTCCAAATGCAAAGAATTTGGGGTTACATATACGGGAGCTATTACTACCAATGGGGTACTCATGAATAATCAAAAGGTTATTGATATGTTTAAAGATTGTCAAATTAATAATGTGCAAATTACATTTGATGGAGGACAATCTGCTCATGATGCGCAAAAGTTTTTGAATAACGGTAGAGGTACATACCTACAATTGCTAAAAAATGCAACATTGTTCTGTAAATCCAATCCTAGTTTGAAATTACGAATTAGAGTAAATGTGTCCGATGCAAATTATCATACAATTGATGCTCTATTACACGATTTAGAACCTTTAAAAAATAATATTGTTATTTTCTTTAGATGGGTATACGCTAATGGAGCAAGTAATTGGACAAGCTATTCAGAACGAGAGAAAGGCAATAATCCCTATAGAGGCATCTATTTACTTCAAAAATCAGCACTTGAGAAGGGGTTTGCAGTCGATGATCAATATGACAAACCTCAACTGCGCTTCTCACATTGCGAAGCCGACTCTCAAGGATTTTATACCATTGATCCCCTTGGAAACCTTTATGTATGTGTACATGAATACGATGCCAAATATGCAGTTGGAAATGTTAAACAAGGTGTCTTAGAGGACAAACTAGAAGATTATATTAATTTCCGTAAAACCAACGCACTTATAGACCAAGAGTGTCGGCAATGTAAACTTCTTCCCATGTGTAACGGAGGATGCAGGCGCTATCGAATTAATCATAAACAACATTTATGTATTGATGAGAAACAAAGCATGGAATTGTATATTGATATGTTATATCAGAAAACATTGCTCAATTTCTAATAAACACTTAAAGTTTAACTCTAATATTTTTATTGCTATGCAAACATTAAGAAAATCAAACTTGCAAATTTTGACTGCAAACCACAAGGTGGCTTTCATGTCAAATCCAGATTGGTCATCCAACTCTGTTGTTAATAATCGCTATGTATGCGCTTGTTCTGCAGAATGATTAGATGAACAACCTGTTGTCAGCAGCACCTCACACGGTGCTGCTGTTTTTTTTGTACATTCTTTGCAAAAATCATTCAAATCAGTAGTAAAATGGATAAAACACCTTAAAAAGCATAAAAAAACGTGGCAAAATTTGCATATGTCAAAAAAAAACTGTAATTTTGCCACACTTTTATAAATAACATATTTTATCTATCAAAAAGTCATGAAAACGATAATCGGTAGAAATCTGAAGATGTTTCGTGAAGCGAGCAATTTTACAGCCCAAAAATTCGCTGATTTATTATCTATTGAGCGCTCTACTTATGCCAATTATGAGGCTGGTCTTCGAGAGATGCCATTTGATTTACTTGAAAAAACAGCCGATTTTTTAGGTTGCGACCTAAGCGCCTTGTTATCCGAAGATGCGAGCAAAGCAGACCTTATGATGTGCGCCTTTCGCATGGACAATCTCACTCCTGATGATGCTGAGCAGATCTCTAAATTTAAGCGATTTGTTAAAAGCTATCTTAAAATGCATAATCTATTGAGAAATGGTTAAATTAAATCTTCAACAAGCAGAAAGATTGGCTCAAAAACTTCGTGCTGATTTTGGACTTAACGACAGCGAACCTGTTCATGTAAAGACGATATTGCGTAAAGAAAATATCGTCACCATGTATCTGCCACTATCTGAAGATGTATTTGGATTGTCATTAAAGCACGAAGGACACCGATTTATGCTTATCAACTGTACTCGAACGCGAGGAAGACAGCATTTTACTATTGCCCATGAGTTGTATCATCTCTATTTAGAAGACAACCCTTCTCCTCATATTTGCTGCAACGGGAAGAACACATCTGAAGCAAACGCAGATATGTTTGCGAGTGCATTCCTCATGCCAAGCACAGGAATTAATGCCAATATCCCAACTATAGAAATCAAGAATAAGTGCATTTCTTTGGCTACGATTATTCGTTTAGAGCAATACTTTTCTGTTTCTCGTATGGCGTTACTTATTCGTTTACAAAAGCTGAATCTGCTATCACAGTCTCAATTTGACGAATATAGCCAAACTCATACCATTCAAACTGCAAAAGAGTATGGATATGATGTTTCTTTGTATAAGCCTGGTAATTTAAATCTTGTGTTGGGCGACTTTGGCACTTTAGCTCGTACTTTGTTTGATCAAGAGAAAATATCCGAGGGTAACTATCTCGAATTATTAAATCAGATTTACAATGACGAAGACTAAGATTATACTTGATGCGGATGTGATAATTCACTTTTATAAAGGTGGATGTTTGACACTTTTGCCAAAGATTTTACCTGCATATCAATACATTGTCTTGTCGCATGTCTATCAAGAAATCAAAGGAGATCTCAAGAATCAATTGAGCAATCAAATACATCTTTTGAAGAACATTCAGTTAGTAGAATTCGCTCCTAAAGGGGATATGCTGCGAGAATATTCTCTCCTGCTTAGAGAGCGAGGCAAAGGAGAGAGTGCATGTATGGTCTATTGCAAATATAATCATGATGTATTAGGCAGTAGTAATTTGAAAGACATTACGGATTATTGCCAAGCTAACGATATTGTTTATCTTACAACGGTTGATTTCTTATATTTTGCTATTAAGAGAAACTTGATGAGTATTGATGAGGCACATGCATTTGTTAAACAAGTACAAGCTAATGATAGCCACTTGCCAACAGTCGATTTCAACACTTTCGTATGCAATAAACCAATTTAATGTTACTTCTATAAATGCCCCAACAGCACCCAATACGGTGCTGTTTTTTTATATATACCTATCCCTTTTCCAACAACCATAACTTTCAAAAGTAAACCTAAAACAGTATTATTGGCGTATCGTGTGGACTCACAAGCAGTTTCACCGAAATC
Organism: Paludibacteraceae bacterium; assembly: GCA_045589755.1. Classification (GTDB taxonomy): domain Bacteria; phylum Bacteroidota; class Bacteroidia; order Bacteroidales; family Paludibacteraceae; genus Colicola. Next base: position 6,519 of record JAZNPR010000080.1, on the reverse strand, counting down.
AATTCAATTTTAACCCTTTAATACTATTTCTTATGGTACCATCAACAAACATCCAACTGGGCAAACTCCTTGCCACTTATTTCTCTACAAGTAACGATGCGCTTGCTATCACTTTCCGTAAACATTATTCGCCAACTACTTCTCCTACACCACCTCGCAAACCAAAAGCCAAACGCACCACACCGCGTGTAACAACCGCTACCTTCACCTACCGTTGGCTCACGACACATCCCAACCACATCACTACCCTCTATCAGTATCTCCTCCGTGCCAAATGGATAGCTGCGGACACCACCCCCGATGACTTCCTTGCTATCTTCTCTGGGGAAACCACCAACTGCAAGATTCGTTGGATTAGTAAGAAAACACATCTTATATACCTCTTCCGCCTCCTGACAGATCGCCAATATCTCTCTATTCCGAAAGGTGTCGGCAGATGGATGATTGTCGGCAGCCACTTCGTTGATACGCATCACCGTCCTTTTGCTTTCCTCAATAGCCAGCGAATACCAGTAAAAGCACAACCTGCTATCGAACAATTAGCCGAACTTCTAAATATAGCAAATCACTAAATGACTGCACAAATGTATGCGTAGCAAAAAAAAGTGCAAAAAAATCACTCCTATCGTAATTGCCAGATTATCAAGTGTTCACAAATAGAGGAGTGTGCATATTTTGGCTTTCAATCCCAAAATGTATGCACAAAATCCTTGCTGCGCATACATTTTTTACAACATTATTATAGAAACGCGTCCACAGAAAGGACAGCACAGAATAATATTCATTATCATATTTTTTGTTTTGGCCATCAATGCAGTGTGCTGCATTCATTTGGACAAAAACAAAAGATAGTTCTAGATTTTTATTTATTTTTGTAGCGAACAAAGTGAAGCGTATTTTTGTTACAAAAAATCATCCTCGAATTGACATTAATTGACAACCCAATTGACAACCTGAATTGTCTTTACAACAAATTCTCTCGCCGCTCGAGGAAGTTGATTGCCGCGCAATGTTGTTTAAGTTGTTGTTAAATATCTAAACATTGTTTTATCATGAAACCCAAACACATCGTTCTCATCACCATCCCCTGCCAAAGCGCAGAAGAGATGCTCCAAGCCAAAGAGGCAGTCCTCTTTCATTTGGAAACCCTCAATCCCGAGTTCTCTGTCGAGGGCACCACCCTCACAGTTAAAGTCATTCCTCTTGACCCCAAACTCTTCTATCCCGACGAGGCATGCGACATCATTCGCCAAACCCTCGCCCAGTCCCTCACCTTCAACCACTGCTGGACCTGTACTCTCCAGAGCATTGAAACCTTGAAACTTTGAAATAATCGTTCGCGCCTTTGGGCGAGATAAGAAACAAGCGCCATAGGCGCCTGAAACTATTAACCTTATTTATTAACCCTGCGTAAGCGTATCCGTGCCTATAGCCTATAACTTATCACCTATAGCCTGTGCGCTCACGCACCAACCCCTCTCACGGCATAGAGGATTACGAATACCGAGTATAAATATCTTATTTTGTTTTGCCCACCAATGCAATTTGTTGCATTCATTTGGGCAAAAACAAAAGATGATCATTGATTTTTATTTATTTTTGTAGCAAGCGTAGCGCTGCGTATTTTTGTTACAAAAATTAATCTTTGAATTGTCACTAATTGTCGACTTAATTGTCTTAAATTTATACTTCCGTTCACTGCCGAACTAACATGAGTAAAATCAAATTAGAAGCTCCATTCCGCCAATTCCGTGGCAAAATCTGCAAACATTCCGACATTATCTTCAAACAGATGTACGGTGAAACCTTCACTTCACAAATCTGCAACCCCTACACAGGCGAACCATCTGCAGCACAACAAGCACAACAAACCAAGATGGCTACTGCATCTGCCAATGTCAAAGCACTCACTCCAGAGCAGCGTGCTGCTTACCAGGATGCCTTCAAAAAGCAGACCAAGTACAAGTCCCTCCACGGCTACATGATGGCACAAGAACTCGCCAAACTCTAATCCTAATCTCAATCATTAACCACTCACATTACCGCCGTTATCTGACAGCAAGCTTGCGAGCGTTCCGACAGTGCAATGGTCTAACAGCACACGAAGCAAGCGGTCTAACAGCGATAGCGGTCGGTTTTGTGAGCCAAAATCACAAAACCTATGGCACAAGTTGTTTACGAAGACCCTATTCATCACATTTCGGGTAAAATCTCGAAGAAATTCCGCACTTGCTACAACTACCGCAAGCAGTCGGACCGTAAGTACACTTCCGTTCACGGTCAGCGCACTACGCCCGTAACGGACAAAGAGCGTGCATGGCGCGAGACCTTCGCGCAAATCAGTAAAGCTACTATTGAGCGCATAAAAGACCCCAACATGATGGTACAAGACCAAATGGACTTTCGCAGTCAGACCAAGTACAAGACCCTGTATCAGTATGTATGGCACTTGATGCGTGCGGAAATAGAAGGGCAAGAATAATTAGCAAACTAACACATCATGAAACAGTTGACAGAAGAACAAAAAGAGCGCCTTGTGAAGGCAATGAAGTACCTGGCAGTGGCTATAGCCACCGCTGTGGCGATGGCAATGGGACTGACCTCGTGTAATGTGACCCGCACTATCACGACCGAGAGTAGGTCGCTCACACGTGGCGACACAGCAGTGATTATCCAATCGAAGACCATCGAATCCTACAACGCCAAAAAGAATTAGTTGCAGTTTCTTTGACAAGGAATTTCTTCCCCAATTTTCAAGGTGCGTTCGCGATGCTCACGATATATATATCCATCGGTTATATTTGAAAAGAAATCGGCGGAATGTACCTTGATATTGGATAGCCCGTATGCACTTTAGATGAGCTACTTCGTATCTCCTCCCTTTTGCATATTCTCTTTTGTTGAGAGGAATTCTTGAATTACTCTTTCTGTTGTTGTCCCAATCTTTGTGGACACCATCCTCAGTTATCTCCTGCGCCATTGAGCGTTCTCGCTCATATCTCCGCATGTTGCAAACCAACTGGACCAACGAGGAGTAATCCTTAACGACCTTAAAGTCCCTAAAGTCCCTAAAGTCCTTAAGGTCCTTACAATACCAAAAGAGCCATCCATTCGGGTGGCTCTTTTGTTTTCTTTTCATCTCGCCTAATTTTACGAAGATATTTTGAAATAATTGTTGCGTATTTCAAAAAAAAGCAGTACCTTTGCAAGCAATATAACTCCATGATATGAAAATAGGACTTGTCTTAGAAGGTGGCGGTATGCGCGGGCTTTATACCGCAGGCGTACTGGATGTGATGATGGATAATCATTTCATGCCCGATGTGGTGTGTGGCACTTCGGCGGGCGTGACTTTTGGTGTGAACCTCCTATCGCAGCAACGCGGACGGGTGCTGCGATACAACTGCCGCTATGTAGGCGACCGCCGCTATATCAGTATGCACTCGTGGCTTACCACGGGTAATATGATTAACAAAGATTTTGCCTATGGACTCTTGCCTCGCGAACTTGACCCTTTTGACGAAGCGACCTATGAGCAGTCGCCTGCCGAGTTCTACGCCACTATTACCAATATGCGTACAGGTGAAGCGGAATATGTGCGTATCACCGACACTTGGAAGCAGATGGATGTTATCCGTGCTTCGGCTTCGTTACCTATCATTTGCCAGCCCGTAGAGTGGAATGGCGAGAAGTACCTAGACGGCGGAATAGCGGACAATATCCCACTGGATAAGTGTTTGGAGTTGGGGTGCGACAAGGTGATTATTGTACAGACCCGTCCCATGGACTATGTGCGCAATGACCATATCGCACCGCTCTGCCGTTTGGCTTTCCCCCGCTACAAGGCATTGTTGCGCACCATTGAGCAGCGCAACGAGAAGTACAACGCCCGTATCCAGCAGATACTGGAACTGGAGCGGCAGGGCAAAGCGTTTGTGATTCGCCCTTCGGAGAACAGACCCGTCAGCCGTTTGGAAAAAGACCCTGAGAAGTTGAAAGCGCTCCATGCCCTCGGCGTGCAAGATGCCACAGCGCAATGGCAAGCGTTGCAGGAGTATTTGGCGAAATAGTGCCAACATTTGCATATCTCAAAAAAAATCACTACCTTTGTGCGATTTTTGCAAAAAAACGATAATCTAAAAAAAACAAGAAATATGAAAAGAGTATTAGTCAGTTTGCTCGTTGTCTGCTTTACTTTTGCGGCATGGGCACAAAATGATGATTTTGTTCAATACCAATTGGACAATGGTTTGACCGTATATTTGTGGGAAGACCACGACCAACCTGATGTACAGGGTTGGACAATTACCCGTGCGGGTGCGATAGATGAGCCAGCAGATGCAACTGGTTTGGCGCATTACCTGGAGCACATGCTCTTCAAGGGTACAGACCGTATCGGCGCATTGGATTGGGAGAAAGAGAAGCCTCTTTATGAACAAATCATTGCCCTATACGACACCCTCGCACTCACTACCGATGCGAAAGCACGTGAGGCAGTGCAATTGCGTATCAACGAGGTGTCGCGCGAAGCAGCGCAATATGCTGCTACGGATGAATTCTCCAACCTGATTCAGGGTATTGGTGGCGAGGGATTGAACGCATTTACTAGTTACGATGTGACCTGCTACATGAACTCGTTCCCTGCTTACCAGATGGAGCGTTGGCTCACTCTTTACGCCGACCGCTTGACCAATCCTGTGTTCCGCAGCTTCCAAGCCGAACTAGAGAATGTGTTTGAGGAATACAATATGTACCTTGACGACAACTCCACCCACGTGCGCAACTTTATTTTCGGCAAACTCTATGAGGGACATGCCTACGCACGCGACATCATCGGCTATCCAGAGGACCTGAAGAATCCTAAACTGCGTAAACTCATTGACTTCTACAATACATGGTATGTGCCTAACAATATGGCACTCATCTTGGTGGGCGATTTCGATATTGAGACTACCAAATCATTGATTGAAAAGACCTTTGGCAAGCTGCAATCACGCCCTCTGCCTGAGCGCACAAAGTACCCTACTACTGCCTTCACTCAGGATGAACGCTATACTGCCAAACTGGGCTATATGCCTGAGTTGAATATCGCATACAACGGTGTGGCTGTGGGCGATAAAGATGAACTGACATTGAATTTCGTGGCTAATCTGCTCTCCAACTCCATGCAGATTGGTTTGCTTGACCAACTGACATTGGACAACAAACTGATGTATGCCGTAGCAGCCAACGACACGCGCCGTGACCAAGGTCGCTTCCTCGTGGTGGCAGTGCCATACATGGATGCTCAAACGCAAACCTATACTTCGCTCAAAGAAACGGAGGAATTGGTAATGAAAGAGGTACAGAAACTTGTGGATGGCGACATTGACCCTGAGTTGGTGGAGATGGTGCGCCAGAACTTCTATCAAGAGTTTGACCGCACAATGGAGTATCCTCAGATGAAAGTATCGTTGCTCTATAGTGCCTTTACCTATCAACAGCCTGTAGAAGAAATCCTACGCGAGAAGGAATTGGTGGCTGCTATCACAATCGATGACATCAAGCGCGTAGCAAAGCAGTATCTTGGTGCACCAAAGAAAGTGTTTGAAATAGAGGAGGGTACACCCAAGAAAGACAAACTGCCTACACCAAAAATCAAATCACTGGATTCACCAAAGGGCGAGTCGGAGTATGCAGAATACATCGAAACAATACCTGCGGGTAAACTCACTCCTACCTTCATCGATTTCTCAGATATTGACCAAGACCGCTTCTACGAGGGTGTGAGCGTATATTGCACGCCTAATCCCAAAAACCATATCTTCTCACTTCGTTTGAAATATGGTGTAGGCACATACGAGCTGCCACTATTGGAGTATGCTGCGGCATTGATGAATATGTCGGGTATCAAAGGTGCACCGGGTATCAAACCCGCGGAGTTCCGCGCTAAACTCGCCAAACTGGGCGGTAAATGCAGTTACTCCGTGTCAGAGGGATACTTCTATGTGGATGTAGAAGGCAACGAAGATAACTTGGAAGAAATCATCTCGCTGGTCAATCTGCATATGATGTTGCCTAACTTCGAATCCGAAAACGATATGCTAATCAACAATATCAAGGGTCAAGTATATTCAGCGCGCCAAGTGGAGCAACGCAACACCGACATTGTGGCAGATGCTGCCTTTGATTATGTGCGCTATGGCGACAACTCATCCTATATCAAACGTCCAGCCCTGATGGAAGAGGTGCTGCAAATGACTCCTTCGCAACTCGAGGGTGTATTGCACCAAATTCAAAACTATGAGTTGGAAATCCACTACGCAGGTGCGCTGCCTGCATTGGATGTGAAGAATATCCTTTATTCCAAACTGTCGCTCAATCAAAATGTGCGCCCATCTCAGTCGCCTATAGAACGCCCTATGGTGCCTATCACAGAGGATAAGATATACTTCCTGCCTGATGCAAGTATGCAACAAGCCAAAGTGTATTTCCTCATTGATGGCGAACCATACAATGTGAAGGATGCTGTTAATTATA
>JAZNPR010000079.1:0-11082 GCA_045589755.1 Paludibacteraceae bacterium | reverse complement strand
GTTATCCGATAGGCGCTTGCACCGTCCAATATCCGTTATCCGTATTGTTATTTCTGAATCAGTTTCAGAATGTTGTCTATTTGGCTGAAGGTGTCCTCCATGGAGTAGTTGCCATTGATAGCAAAGTAGTTATGGCGATGGAGGTAGTAGGTGCAAACAGGCTTGGTCTCTGTCTGATATACTTGGAGGCGTTTTTTGATGGTCTCGTAGTTGTCGTCGGCGCGACCGCTGGTCTTGCCGCGGTTGAGGAGGCGTTTGATTACCTCGTCTTCCTCTACAAAGAGGTCAAGCAACACTGCCTTCATTTGGCGGCGTTCGAGCAGGAGCTCCAATGCTTCGGCTTGTGCCACAGTACGTGGGAATCCGTCGAAGATAACACCTTTGCAATCAGCTGGCAGGTTATCGAGGTAGCGTGCGATGAGGTGAATCATCTTGTGGTCTGGTACGAGGTTGCCGCCTGCAATGAGTTCGCCAATCTCTTTGCCGAGTTCGCTGCCAGACTTGATTTCAGCGCGAAGCGCATCACCCGTAGATAGGTGTTGCAATCCATATTTTTGTACGATAAGGTCAGATTGTGTGCCCTTGCCACTACCTGGGGCACCGCAGAGTATAATATTAAGCATAGTTAAAAAAGTTCTAACGTTCTAAACGTTCTAAAAGTTTCAAGGTTTTTTGACACAAAACGAGTTGCCCCTAAAAGAGCAACTCGCTGTATCTACATAATTGGATTAGAGAGCCAAACCTTTACCAGCTTTGAACTTAGCTACTTTCTTAGCAGCGATCTCAATCTTAGCGCCAGTAGCAGGGTTAACGCCTTGGCGAGCAGCTTTCTCAACTACAGAGAAAGTACCGAATCCTACCAATTGTACGCTCTCACCCTTTTTGAGTGCACCAGCGATTGCGTTTACAGTTGCCTCAAGAGCACCTTGTGCTTGTACTTTTGTCAAACCAGCCTCAGCTGCAATAGCAGCTACCAAATCTGCTTTATTCATACGAAAATTAGATTAAATTATTAAACATTAAGTATTTTACATTGGCTTTTCCAACGAATTGCATGCAAAGTTACTACAATTTTCTAATTCTGCAAATATTTTGACTGAAAAAATGTCATTTTTCTGCCATTTTTTGCATTTTTCTGCCTTATTGCACAATTTTTGTTTGTGTTTTCATTGTTTTTTACTACTTTTGCATAGAAATCATCAATCAATTGACAATGTTTAGAAATTTACCACCGATTACAAAAAATCTATTGCTCATCAATGTCATCTGCTATTTGGCGGATGTGGTTTTTCAGCGTTATGGCATTGATTTTAGTCGTATTTTTGGCTTGCATTATTTGACGGCTTCTGACTTTCGTTTGTGGCAACCGCTGACGTATATGTTTATGCATGCGAATTTCGGGCATATCTTCTTCAATATGTTTGCGGTGCTGATGTTTGCTCCTGCGTTGGAAGATCGTTGGGGGGGCAAGCGCTTTTTGATTTACTATCTGGTGACGGGCTTGGGTGCTGCGGTCGTGCAAGAGGCAGTGTGGGCGTTGCAGTTGCAACCTGTCTTGAGTACGCTTGACCCATTGATGGCAGGACGATTGGCTAACCGTGTGGTGACTATTGGTGCCAGTGGTGCGGTGTTTGGCATTTTGTTGGCATTTGGCTGGCTGTTCCCCGATGTGCGAATGTATATTATGTTTATTCCGATTCCTATACGCGCGCGTACTTTAGTTATCATATATGCGTTGATAGAGTTGTTTACAGGTTTGGCGCCCACTGCGGGCGACAATGTGGCACACTTCGCGCACTTAGGCGGTATGGTTTTCGGTTGGCTGCTGATCTTGTGGTGGCGTTATCGCGGGTATGATGGCTTTGATTCTACGCCATGGAACGATGGCACGCTCCGCCGCTGGTGGGAGAATGTGAAGCGTTGGATTAGAGACAAGTGGGAGGATATGTTCCCTCCTCGCCATCCGCGCATCAATCGCGATAAGGATAGCAACTACCGTGACTATCACTACCACGAGCCGTTGTAAGCGTTTTTAATAGGGGTGTTTCAGCGATTTTTTGGTTTGCTATTGTGTATTTCAAAATATTTTTGTAATTTTGCAGGATAATTTGCAAATGATTATGAAAACAATGAAATACCTCTATTCTTTTTGTCTTTTCTTGTTGATGAGTGTTGGGGCTTTTGCGCAAGCAGATGGTCTCAGTGTGAAGCGATTTGATGATGTGTCCACCATCAAACAGTATGCGCGTACCCAACCCAAGCGTGATAGCAATGGCGACTATGCAGCATTGGTGCTGGTGCAGGTGTTGGCGGATGTGAAAGTGGATTTCACGGGCGCTTATCTGTTGGGGGACGTGGAAAAGAAAGCGAGCGAGTATTGGGTGTATATGGCGGCAGGAGCGAAGTCGCTGGAAGTGCATTGTACGGGTTTTGAGAAACTGAAGGTGGACTTTGCTGACGTGTCCAAGGGGGCAGTACCTTCGCTGGTGAAGCAATGTACCTATGAGTTGGTGGTGTCGGTGCCTGGTGTAGTGCTTATGACACAAACACCTCAGCGTCAGTTCTTTAAGTTTCGTGTTACGCCGAAGAAGGATGCCTGGGTGACCGTTTGGGAAGATGGTGAACAACAGACCTTGACTCTGAACGAGGAGGGTATGGCGCGCAAGATGTTCAACTATGGCACCTATAAATATATGGTGTCGGCAGACAGATACCATTCGCAGGAAGGTACGTTCACGGTGACTAAGACCCCAGGGGAATTGGTTGTAGCGTTGCAGCCGCAGTTTGGTTGGTTGACCATCAACGGCGATGCCGTAACGAAAGGTGCGCATGTGTTTGCTACAAATACCATGACAGGTCGCAAAACGCAGTTGGGTACTATTCCTATGACCAACAAGGAGATAGATGGGGGCGTTTATACTTTGCAGATTCAGCAGGAGAAATATAAAGACTATTCGACTACCGTCACGATTGCCGAAGGCAAGACGACCGTTATTAGTCCACAGTTGGAGGCGAATTTTGCCCAGTTGACTTTGACTACGCAGTCGGGTGCGGATATTTATCTGGACGGTAGCAAGTTGGGTACAGGTAGATGGAGTGGTACATTGGAGTTGGGTGAGTATAGTGTAGAGACCCGTCAGGCCAGTCACAAGTCATCGTACACGAATTTGTCGGTGTTGCCTCAGACGGCAGGCAAGACGATTGTGCTGAATGATCCATTGCCTATCTATGGTTCGCTGATTGTAGATGGTACGCCGATGGATGCGGTGGTGTATGTGGATAACAAGAGGGTGGGCGTTAGTCCGTTGGTTTGTGGCGAACTGTTGATAGGTTCGCATACTGTGCGCTTGGAGAAAGAGGGGTATGCGAAACAAGAGAAGACGATCGCCGTATCTGAGGGTCAAGAGCATATGCTGGAATATACGCTTGCTAAGGAAACGCCAAAAGTGACACCGCAAACAGCGGCAACAGACAAGGAGACTTTTACGGTAAATGGTGTGTCGTTTACCATGGTGGCTGTAAAAGGCGGTACGTTTACGATGGGCGGAACTGCTGAACAGGGAAGTGATGCGGCGAGCGATGAAAAGCCAACGCATCAAGTGACGTTATCGGATTACTATATTGGTGAAACGGAGGTGACACAAGAGTTGTGGCAAGCAGTGATGGGCACAACCATTCAAGAGCAAGCAGCAAAGAAAGGAGAGTATGAGACTTCATTGTCTGGTGTAGGCAACAGCTATCCTATGTATTATATTAGTTGGGATGATTGCCAAACATTTATCACAAAACTCAATCAATTGACGGGCAAAAACTTCCGTTTACCCACTGAAGCGGAGTGGGAGTATGCTGCTCGCGGTGGTCAGAAGAGTAGAGGGTATAAGTATGCAGGTAGCAATACGTTGAGCGATGTGGCTTGGTATGGGCACAATAGCCGTATGAAGACACACCCTGTGAAACAAAAACAAGCAAATGAGTTGGGATTATACGATATGAGTGGCAATGTGGATGAATGGTGTCAAGATTGGTATGGCAGTTATAGCAGCAATGCGCAGACCAACCCTACGGGTCCTTCGTCGGTGTCCGGCCGCGTGAATCGGGGCGGTAACTGGTGGCGCGATGCTCCCCGCTGTCGCGTTGCCTTCCGTTACGGCATCTCTCCTGGCGCTCGCAGCGACGGCCTCGGATTCCGTGTTGTGTTAAGTGGTCACGGGCAGATATCAAGCTATAAAGAGGAAATAGGGATAAATAGGGCTGGAGGACATGAGTATGTGGATCTAGGATTGAGTGTGAAATGGGCGACCTGCAATGTCGGCGCTAATAAGCAAGAGGATTACGGGGATTATTTTGCGTGGGGAGAGACAAAACCTAAGAGTACTTACGACTGGAGTACGTATAAATGGTGTAGGGGAAGCCGTAATAGTCAAATCAAATACTGTACAAGTAGCGATGACGGTACCGTTGATAACAAAAGGATTCTTGACCTGTCCGACGATGCAGCTCGTGCAAATTGGGGTGGTAGTTGGCGTATGCCGACCGAGGCGGAGCAAGACGAGTTGCGTAAGAAATGTACATGGACTTGGACTACTCAAAATGGTGTGAAGGGATACAAGGTGACCAGCAAGAGCAACGGTAATAGTATTTTTCTGCCTGCGGCAGGCATTCGCTTCGGCAGTTCGCTCCTCGATGCAGGCAGCTACGGCGGCTACTGGTCGAGTTCGCTCTTCACGGGTGGCTCGAGCTACGCGTTGGGCGTGCACTTCGATTCCAGCGATGAGTACGGCTTGAGCCGTCGGCACGAAGGGTTTACGGTTCGCCCAGTGTGCCCATAGTAGGATTTGTTTAGGGTAAAGTGTAGGGCGTAAGGTGTAAAGGCAGGAATATGCTCGCGGGAAAAAGCACCTAGAAATAGAGATTTCTTGGGACCCCCGCAAATCGCGGAGGTTGGAACAATAACCGAAATATTTGCCAGACCACTGGCAATGGCTAGACATGCGAGCGGAGCAAATGAGAGGGACAAATAATTGTCACATGTCTGAAACAAGGGGGTTCTATATCCGCCTCGAATTGTGCGGTAATTGTCCGGTTATTGTGCGGTTATTGTGTGGTGCGTGCGGGACAAATTGGGGCGTTACCACCCAATCGTGGCGCAGACGGGGAAGTGGTCGGAGTAGGTGACTCTGTCCACTTCGCAGGTTATAGGGGTGAGGTTGCGCGAGCAAAGGATATAATCAATGCGAATACCCAGAGGACCCTTCTTATAGGTGTTGCCCAACTTGCCAAAACTGCCCTCCAAAAAGCAGTCGCGCATGCCCCAACGAATTTTGCCATACACATACGACAACGGAATGGAGTTGAAATCGCCTACTGCCACTACAGGATATGGCGATTGGTTAATCGCCGCTTTCACCGCCTTCGCCTGCTCTTGGCGCAGCTCACTGGCTGCGTGGAGCTTCTGATTGAGGGTGCTCTGCTTGAAATGGCTGACGGACAGCGTATCCAGTTGTAAGTCTTCCTTGATGAGGCGAAAACTCTCCAAGTGATTCACAATGAGGCGGATGGTGTCCTGCTGGATAACGACATCGCATTGGCTGCTGATGTTATTCTGCGACTCGTAGGAGATAGTCTGTTTGTTGATGAGCGGGTAGCGTGAGAAAACCACATTACCGAATTGCCGACGGCTGTTGTATCGCTTGAAATCGTAGTAGGTATAGGGGTATTGGCTCATAGCTTGGCGCAACTGGGGAAGGGTCATGCGTTGTGCATCTTTATATACCCTGACCTCTTGCAGGCAAATAATATCCGCGTCCTGCTCGTTGAGGTAGGCAAGCATCTGTTGGGCTTGCTGCTTATTGCCCATGCAGAGCGCATGGGTGTTGTAGGTCAGCACCTTGAGCGTGTGGGAGAAATCCTGCTGCGGCTGTTTCCACTGGTGAGAAACAAAAAGGGATACTACTCCAATGAGCAGGAGTAGTATCACTATTTTTATCGTTCGCCAAAGATTGCGCATGCTTATTTAGGGTCGAGTGTAACGATTGGCACGAGCATCTCCTCCAAGGATATTCCTCCGTGCTGGAAGGTGTCGCGATAGAACTGTGCGTAGTGGTTGAAGTTGTTGGGGTACGCAAAGAAGTCCTCTCCCGTGCAGAAGACATAGCTGCTGCTGACATTCGGACAAGGCAGACCCACTTGCTTAGGACGGGTGATCTCGAAGCAGTTCTTAGACTGACAGTTGAGCGCTTTGCCGACTTTGTAGCGCAGGTTGGTGTTGGTATTCTTGTCGCCGATAATCTGCACCGCATTGGTCACACGCGTGGTGCCGTGGTCGGTGGTGAGTACAACTTTGTAGCCCAACGAAGCGATACGGCGGAACATCTCCGCTGTAGGCGAGTGGCGTAGCCAACTGAGTGTGAGACTGCGGTAGGCTGCCTCGTCGTTGGCGAGTTCGCGCATCATCTTGCTCTCGGTGCGTGAGTGGGATAGCATGTCGATGAAGTTGAGTACCACCACATTGAGTGGTGTCTGCAAGCCCTTGAACTGACGGGTAATCTTCTCGCAGAAGTCGCTCTCGTTCACCTTGAAATAGGAGTAGGTGTAGCGTTTGCGGAAACGGTCGAGTTGGGTCTGAATGAGGTCTTTCTCGTTGTTGTTCTTGCTCTCCTCCTCATCCTCGTCGATCCATAGGTGAGGGTACATTTCTTGTATTTGCAGAGGACTGAGTCCCGAGAAAATAGCATTGCGCGCATACTGCGTGGCAGTAGGGAGCATAGAGGTGTACATCTGTTCCTCCTTGACGGTAAACCACTCGGAAATAAGGGGTTGGATAATCTTCCATTGATCGTAGCGGAAGTTGTCAATCACCACGAAGAACACCTTTTCGCCCTCGTCGAGGAGTGGGAAGATATATTTCTTCATCACATCTTGCGACATGGTAGGGCGTGTGGCAGGGTTAGCCCACCAGTTCTCGTAGTTCTTGGCAATATATTTTGCAAAGGCTTTGTTCGCTTGCTCGCGTTGCATGCGCAGCATGTCGTGCATGGCGGAGTCCACCTTCTCTAACTCCAGTTCCCAGCGGGTGAGGGTACGCTCAATCGCCATCCACTCTTCGATGGTGTTGGCGGTATCAATCATATAGGTGATGTCGGAGAACTCCTGACGGTAGGTGGTGTTGGTATGCTCCTCTACAATCTCGCGCTGGTGGATATGCTTCTTGAGGCACAGCAGGATCTGGCTCGGATTGACGGGTTTGATAAGGTAATCGGCAATCTTCTGACCGATGGCTTGCTCCATGATATGCTCCTCTTCGGACTTGGTGATCATCACCACAGGCAGGGTGGGGTGTGCCTCCTTGATTTCTTGCAATGCTTCCAGACCCGACAGACCAGGCATGTTCTCATCCAAGAAAACAATATCAAACTGCTCCTCGCGGCAAGCATCAATAGCATCTTGTCCGTTATTGACTGGGGTAACGTGGTACCCTTTTTCTTGTAGGTAAATGATGTAGGGCTTCAGCAGATGAATCTCATCGTCCGCCCAAAGTATTCGGTTCATAGTTTCTCCATTTGTTTATTAGGTTTAACATATCTTCAGCCCAAGGGCTATCAAAGTGCATTCTTTCTCCCGTTCGGGGGTGGGTAAAGCCCAATGTCTTGGCATGCAGGACTTGTCGTGGACAGAGGGCAAAGCAGTTCTGAATGTACTGCTTATATTTCTGCGTGCGCAGACCTTTGAGCACCTCCATGCCGCCATACTTCTCATCGGCAAAGAGTGGGTGACCGATGGTCTTCATATGTACGCGTATCTGGTGCGTGCGCCCCGTCTCCAAGCGACACTCCACGAGGGTGACATATGGGAAGCGCTCCAAGACACGCCAGTGGGTGATGGCCTCTTTGGCGTTGGGGTTCTCCTCTAAGTCCCAGACACGGTAGATGGTGCGGTCGCGGTTATCGCGTGCGAGAGCACCTTCGATGGTGCCGCTATCTTCGGTGAAGGTGCCCCAGACGAGGGCGTTGTAGGTGCGTTCGGTGGTGTGGTCGAAGAACTGCTTGCCGAGGTGCGTTTTGGCTTCAGGGGTCTTGGCGATGAGTAGCAGTCCGCTGGTGTCCTTGTCGATGCGGTGAACGAGACCGATATTGGGGTCGTTGATGTCCAACTTGTCGCGGAAATGCCACGCCAGGGCGTTGAGCAGGGTGTGCTCGTAGTTGCCGTGACCTGGGTGAACGACCATACCAGCGGGTTTGTTGATAACAAGTACATCATCATCCTCATAGATGATTTCAAGGGGAATATCCTCGGGGTGAATGGTGTAGTCGTGTGGCTCGTGGTCGAGCAGGACTTGGATGACGTCGAAGGGCTTGACCTTGTAGTTGCTGCTGACGGGCTTGCCATTGACCCAGATGTTACCTGCATCGGCAGCGTTCTGGATACGGTTGCGCGAAGTACCTGTCATATGCTCAGCCAAGTACTTGTCGATGCGCTGCGGCGTCTGACCTTTGTCCACCTCCGTGCGCCAGCGCTCCCATACCTCTTGGGGGGCAATGTCTAAGTCTGTATCCAAATTGTACATGGTAAATTGTCAAGTAGTAAATTAGAAAAACTCCTCCTCGTCTTGCTCGTTATCAGCGGTGACTGTTTTCTCAATATCCATTGATAACTTGAGGTTTACACTGGTACCCTCTACAACAACTGTGCCACTGGCAGGTTCTTGTGAATAAACGATATAGTCTTGTTTGTTTTCCTCTGTGGGTATGGTGTCGTACAGCACAATACCAACCGTCAATGCGTGCGCGAGCAACCATGAACGCGCTTCGTCCAGCGATTTGCCGACTACTGTTGGGATAGTTACTTCTTCTGTGCCCTGCCCTTTACCAACAATGAGCAACACTTGGCTACCCTCTGCCAGTCGGGTGCCTGCATTGATGATACTATCTCCCATGCGAATATCCAACACAATATCGCGGTAGGCAGAAGGTTCGTATGCAATGCTATCTATTACTAATCCCAAGGAAGACAAAGTGGCTTGCGCTTGGCGCAGACTGATGTCGCGCAGTTCAGGCAGAACGACAGGACGGTGCATTTGGGCATTCTGAATAACATAGATTGTTCGTGCCTGTTTGACCTTGCTGCCAGCCATAGGATTCTGTTCTACAATGGTACCAAGAGGCACTTTTTTGGAGTAAGTAGAGTCAATTACCTCGATGTGCAATCCTTCGGATTCGAGTATGATTCTGGCTTCTTCTAAATAAAGTTCCGTGATTTTTGGTACTTCAATTTCCTTACCATGTTGTGTGTATCGGCGCAAACAGAGTAGTAGGGTAACTAATAATACGATTACGACTGCGGCGGCTATTAACAGATTGCTCAGAATAAATTTCCAAGTAGAGGTGGTATGATTTTTCTTTGCTTTTTCCATAAAAATGTATAATTTTGCTGCAAAGTTACACTTTTTTTTGCGTATATGCAAAAATAATGTTACTTTTGCATGAATTTTGCTCATTGAAGGTAGAATTTAACCATTGAAACTTTTTTAACCATTAAATTTTTTAAGTGTTATGAAGAAGATTTTATTGATCGCTGCTGTAGCCCTCTGCGCTATGGGTTGCTGCAAAAAGGCTAAATGCCACGAAGGTAAATGCTGTGAGAAAGCAGCTGTAGAGTGCTGCCAAAAAGCAGAGTGCGAAAAGAAAGATTCTTGCTGCAAAGCAGAGTGCCCAGAGGCAAAACCATGCCAAAAAGCAGATTCATGCTGCAAGGCTCAATGCCCAGAAGCTCCAGTAGCAGAAGTGGCAGAGTAATCTGTGGGTTACTAATCATATTAAAAACCGCCTAACATTGATTGTTAGACGGTTTTTTGTTTTGATAGGTAGGGGATTATATTTTGAGGTTGATGCCAGCGAAGAATGTGCGTGGGGTGGCAGGACCATAGACGTATCCTGCATCGCGGTCCATGCCTTGGTCAATGTCGCGTTGGAAATGGTCGAGCAGGTTCTTTACGCCTGCGTTGATTTCCAAGGTATAGTGCTTATAGAGAGGAATATCGTAGCAGAGTTTCACGTCCCACTCGAAGAATACGGGTGTTTCTACCTCTTCATCTTCTGGCACGTAGCCCGCAAAGTGTTGCACGAGCATACTGCCAGTGACCTTGCCGTTGGTGACAATATGGAAATGCTTGAACGGCTCAATATTGCAGAGGAAGTAGCCATAGTGGTCAGGGGTGCGGAACATGCGGCGTTGAGGTGCGATATTGGGATTCTCGCTCCATTGTTCGGGTTCGATATAACGGCTATGATTGTAGGTATAACCCGCTTGGAAAGTGAGCAAGTGACCGTAGCCCACTTTGGCTTCTACATTCAGTCCCGCAACGCGTGCGCCGCTCGCGTTGGTGCGCGTCAAAAGTAGGTTGCCCTGTGCATCATGTCCGTTCTCTACGAGTGTGAAAACATCGTTGAGTTGGGTGAAAAATCCTTCAAGGGTAAGGTTGAGATCCCATTTGCCAAAGCGTTTGTACATGTCGATGCTTCCGCTGACGGAATGGCTGTATTCGGGGCATAGGTTTTCATCCAAGGATATGAGCGATACTTCGCCACCCACCGCACCTACGTGCAAGTCCTCTTCGTAGATTTGTGGTGCGCGGTAGCCGCTGGCATAACTTAGGCGCAAGATAATAGGGTCGATAGGCGTATAGCGCACATTCGCGCGAGGGGAGAAGACGGGTTTGTCAAGCAGGGAGTGCTGCTCCAGACGTCCACCTACAAGAATCGACCAGTGTTTGTTCTTCCACTCATTTTGGACATATCCTCCTCCGAGATGTACGCGCTGGAGGGTGTTGCGGTCATAGCCAAGAATCTGGTCGCGGAGTTGGTTATACGAATACTCGGCACCCGCGCTGAGGTCAGCATTCATCAGACCACACGGATAAGAGAAACGATATTGCGCGCCCGTAACCGACACAATATCCGTGGATTTGCCATAGGCATTGGGGTTGTAGTTCGTGCCGAAATAACTATTGCGACCGATATGCTGGAAACTGCTATATACACTCAAGAAGTGTTTGTTGTCAGCGGTGAACATATCCCATTTGAGGGT
>JAZNPR010000078.1:0-20435 GCA_045589755.1 Paludibacteraceae bacterium | reverse complement strand
GACTTTTTATGTATATAATAGGTAATGGATTATCCTACTTGGCTGCCGTTGCGGACTGGGGCTGTGACTGTGGTCACCACTAACTTGCCGTCTGCATCTACAGCCGAGAGAATCATACCCTGCGACTCGATACCCATCATCTTGCGAGGTGGGAAATTGGCAATAAACAGCACTTGCTTGCCCACAAGAACAGATGGGTCAGGATAGCTTTGTGCGATACCAGAAAGGATTGTTCTGCCACCCATACCATCATCCAAACGGAACTGCAAGAGGCGGTCGGACTTCTTCACTGGTTGGCAGTCAAGGACAGTAGCCACACGGATATCCATCTTACCAAACTCATCAATATTGGTGTTCTCCTTAATGTCAGCAGGGCGCCAGTTGCGGAGTGCCTCTTGCTTCTCTGCTTCCTCGTTGGCAGCCTTGATGTTAGCCAAACGGTCGAGTTGGGCTTGGATAGTAGCGTCCTCAATCTTCTCGAAGAGGAGGGATACTTCGCCCAATTCTTGACCCTCTTTCAGCAGGTTGATATTGCCGAGTTCTTCCCAAGTGAGAGTTGACAGTTGAGAGTTGACAGTTGACAACTGAAGGTTCAACATTTCGCGGAGTTTAGCAGAAGAGAATGGCAAGAATGGCTCAAACGCAATGCTCAGGTTAGCAGCGATTTGGAGAGCGAGGTGCAGGATAGTAGCGGTGCGCTCCATGTCCGTCTTGGCTACCTTCCAAGGTTCGGTGTCTGCGAGGTATTTGTTACCAATGCGGGCGAGGTTCATTGCCTCTTTTTGTGCATCGCGGAAGCGGAAGTCACCTAGTAGTTTCTCTACCTCTGCCTTCACATTTTGGAACTCAGCGATAGTGGCTTGGTCATACTCGTTGAAGGTACCCGCAGCAGGCACTTTGCCGTCGAAATACTTTTTGGTAAGCACCAGCGCGCGGTTGACGAAGATGCCATAGATAGCCACGAGTTCGTTGTTATTGCGGGCTTGGAAGTCTGCCCAAGTGAAGTCGTTGTCCTTGGTTTCAGGCGCGTTGGCTGTCAGTACATAGCGCAAGACATCTTGCTTGCCAGGGAAGTCCACAAGGTACTCGTTGAGCCATACCGCCCAGTTGCGAGAGGTAGATATCTTGTCGCCTTCGAGGTTGAGGAACTCGTTGGAAGGCACATTATCAGGCACGATATAGCTGCCCTCTGCTTTGAGCATCGTAGGGAATACGATGCAGTGGAAGACGATGTTGTCTTTGCCAATGAAGTGAATGAGGCGGGTAGAAGGGTCTTTCCACCAAGTCTCCCAAGAGCCGAACTGCTCGGGTTTGGCATCGCAAAGCTCTTTGGTGTTGGAGATATAACCGATGGGCGCATCGAACCATACGTAGAGCACTTTGCCTTCGGCACCCTCCACGGGTACAGGGATACCCCAATCGAGGTCGCGGGTTACGGCGCGTGGGCGGAGACCGCCGTCAAGCCATGATTTGCATTGGCCATAGACATTCGGACGCCACTCTTTGTGCTCTTGGAGAATCCATTGTTCGAGCCATTGTTGGTATTGGTCGAGGGGGAGGTACCAGTGTTTGGTCTCCTTCTTGGTGAGTGGGTTGCCGTTGATGGCGTTGTATGGGTTGATGAGTTCGTCAGGCGAAAGGGTTGCTCCGCACTTCTCGCATTGGTCGCCGTAAGCACCAGCTGCGTGGCAGCGTGGACATTCGCCACGGATATTGCGGTCGGTGAGGAACTCCTGCGTTTCTGGGTCGTAGAACTGCTCGGAGGTCTGCTCAACGAACTTGCCGTCGTCGTAGAGATGGCGGAAAAAATCCGATGCCAGTTGGTGGTGGATCTTGCTGGTGGTACGTGAGTACACATCAAACGAGATGCCGAAACCCTCGAAGGAGTCTTTGATGATGTTGTGGTAGCGATCTACTACCTCTTGAGTGGTGATGCCCTCTTTGCGTGCGCGGATAGTAACAGGTACACCGTGCTCGTCGCTACCGCCTACGAAGAGGACGTTTTCGCCTTTGAGGCGAAGGTAGCGGACATAGATGTCGGCTGGTACATACACGCCTGCCAAGTGTCCGATATGTACAGGACCGTTGGCATAAGGAAGGGCTGTGGTTACAAGTGTTCGTTGAAAAGACATAATGATTTACTATTTGACTATATTTATAATTTACTATTTATTTGCTATTTTGGTTATTTATTGGGGAGGTGATACCAAAGGCAGGAGCCAGATAATCGTGTTCAAGTTCGTTGATAGTAACAGGCTTGATGATATCACCTTGCGCAACCGAAATCTTACCTGTTTCCTCAGACACTACAATGGCCAAGGCATCGGTTTTCTCGGTTAGACCTAAAGCCGCTCTGTGGCGGAGTCCATAGGATTTGGGTAGGTCTTGTCGTTTTGATACAGGCAAAATACACGCTGCCGCATGTATGCGCCCTGCTGAGATAATCATAGCGCCATCGTGTAATGGTGTGTTTTTGAAAAAGATATTTTCAATAATGCGCACTGATATGGTAGCATCCACCACTTCTCCTGTGTCGGTATATTCGCTCAAACCCTGCTGATTGGCAATTACAATCAGCGCACCTGTCTTGGATGCGGACAAGTGCGAACATGCCAATAGAATGCTGTTAATCAGACGTTGAGCAGTTTCTGTATTTCGTGTCTTGGACCAATGGCGACGAATTCGCTCCATATTAAACCGCGCTCCGATACCATAGAAAAACGAACGGATTTCCGTCTGGAAAATAATGACTAATACCACAGCACCTACGCTGATGAAACGCTCAAAAAGTGCACCTGTTAGTTCTAAGTCAAAGACATAACTAACCAGTACCCATGTTAGTACGAATGCCAAAATGCCCCAAAAGAGATTGCTGGCACCCGAACGGCGTAATAGTTGATATGCCCCAAAAAGGATTGTGGCAACCAGCAAAATATCAATAATATCTTTGATTCCGATGTACATATTCTTTTGTGTTTAGTGTTTAGTGTTTAGTGTTTAGAGGTTAGTGTGCATATTTTGATGGCTTGGTGGGCTGCTGCGACATCGTGAACACGCAGTATGTTAGCGCCACGTTCCAGTGCCAACGTGTTTGCCGCAATAGTGGCAGCTAACACATCATCAGGAGTAGTCTGCAAGGGTTGATAAAGCATCGACTTACGCGAGATACCGACCAGCAGAGGGGCAGCGAGTGCCTGTAGCACATCCAACTGACGAAGCAAAGAGTAGTTCTGCTCTATGGTTTTACCAAATCCAAAACCAGGATCTACTACCACATCTGCTAGTCCTAAACGATGCAGTTTATCCAGGTACTGCTCCAGAAAATGCAAGACATTCACCATAGCAGGTTCGGCAAGAGGTTGTGCATGGGTAAGGACATACGGCACATGATGCTTAGCCGCCAACTCCCATGTTCGAGGGTCTGCATTGGTACCCGACACATCGTTAATCATATCTGCCCCCATGGCAATAGCCTGCTCTGCAATATCAGCTCGAAACGTATCTATCGAAATGGGCACTTCGCGCCAGTGATGACGAATAATCTCCAATCCCCTGCTGAGCAGACGCCACTCGGTCGCTGCATCTACAGGTATGGATTGAGGACGTGTAGAACAAGCTCCCAAATCCAATATGTCAGCCCTCGAACGTAGGGCTTCCTCCGCCTGCGATAACAATGCGGACTCACATGCCACATCGCACGATGTATAGAAACTATCGGGCGAAAAATTGATGATTGCCATTATACGAGGATATGACAAGTCCATCAGTTGATTATGCAAACGAAGGTACATTTTCATATTGACCTGCAAAGTTACAAAAAATATTGCGATTATGCTACGTTTTCGGCAAAAAGAATGAGAAAAAAAGGTGTTTTTTTAGGAAAAATAGTATTTTAGGTACTTTTTGTGATAGTTTTTTAGGTCATTTGAGTTTTTTTTTGTAACTTTGCAGGCTGAAACAAGAAATGAACCTATTTTGTGATAATTATGAATTCAAAATCAAAGATTTTACTTTTAGGATTGGTTGTAGCCCTGTGTGCTTGCCAATCACGTGATCTTAACACAGAGGCCTCTTATTTGACAGGTTGGAAGAATTTTGATCCAAAGACAACTAATTTTGAGGCTTATGCAGGGACTAATATGGCAGTTCCAACAGGTATGTTAGCTATACCTGGCGGTTCGTTTATTATTGGTCAGATGGATGAGTTTATTACAGCTCCACGCAATAGTGAACGTAGAACCCTTACGGTGAGTTCATTTTATATGGATAAGTATGAGGTAAGTAACATTGGATGGAGAGAGTATGTAGAATGGACATCGTTTGTTTTTGGCAGTTATAATCAGGATATTGTTAAGGCTACTCTGCCAGATACCACGGTATGGCGTGAGGAAATGGCATACAATGAGCCTTATGTGGCTAATTATTTTCGTCATCCCGCGTATAGTTTCTATCCTGTAGTGGGTGTATCTTGGGATCAAGCGATGGCTTATTGTCAATGGCGAACAGACCGTGTGAATGAAAAAGCTATGGTTGCAGGTAAGTTCATTGACCAATTGCCATATGCTCTGGTGGGACCAGATGGTTATATGACGGAAGAGGAGATTGACGAATTCTTGTTGCGAAACGAAGATCATCCAGAGTATGCACAATACAAGAAGGTTGCAACAGATATTCCACTATCTCAGGCCAAGAAGTATGGTTATGAGGGTGAAGGTACGCCACAAGAGGATGGCAGCGAACCAACAGTGACAATGTATCGTTTGCCTTATGAGTGGGTAAGAGATCAATTTGTATTCAATACTGAAAAATATTTGAATTCGAACTATAATCCTACAAAAGGTAAAGGTGCGCGTACAGATGCCTTTGGTAATGACCGTAAAATAACCAGTGCGGATGGTGTGTTGGTAACAGGTTATCGCTTGCCTACAGAGGCAGAGTGGGAATATGCTGCTTTTGCACCTATAGCAGAACAAGATAATTACGGAAGTCCTTCGGATGGAAAGATTTATCCATGGTCTGGTTTGCATCCTCGTGACTTGAGCAAAAAAAGCAAAGGTCAAATGTTGGCAAACTTTGTACGCGGTCGTGGTGATATGATGGGTATTGCGGGTGCTCCTAATGATGGTTATGTGATTACTGCACCTGTAGATGCTTTTGCTGCGAATGACTTCGGATTGTATAATATGGCAGGCAATGTGAATGAGTGGGTGTTGGATGTATATCGTGAAACAAGTTTTGGTATCATGACAGAGTACAACCCTTATCGTGGTAATGTATATACCGTTATCCAGCACGATGAAAACAATAAGCCTGTGTTAACTTCTACGGGTTGTATTGCTGTTGAATACGCAGCAGAGGATGACAAACGTGGTTACAAGGATGGTGACCTCAGTTCTCGTTTGGATACAGATTATCCATTAGATACCGTGGGCATGACTGAAGAACAAAAGGCAGCAGTGAAGTTTGACCCTACAGATGTGTTGGCTCCTCGTATAACCAATACAGCTCGTGTATATAAAGGTGGTTCGTGGAACGATCGTATCTATTGGTTGAATCCAACAACCCGCCGCTATTTGGATCAAACGAAATCTTCTAACACCATTGGTTTCCGTTGTGCCATGAGTGTGTTGGGAGATAATGCAAATAAATAATATTTAAATAATAATAGTTATGAATATCCCAGCAGAATTACGCTACACCAAAGAGCACGAATGGATTCGTGTTGAGGGTGATGTGGCTTATGTTGGTATCACGGATTATGCACAATCCGAATTAGGAGAAATCGTTTTCCTAGATATCAATACCGAGGGCGAAACTATCGCGCAGAGCGAAGTGTTTGGTTCAGTAGAAGCCGTAAAAACAGTAAGTGACTTGAATATGCCTGTAACGGGTGAGGTTCTCGAAGTAAATGAAGCTATCAACGACAATCCTGAACTCGTTAATAGTGACCCATATGGTGAAGGTTGGATGATTAAGATTCAGGTAGCTGATCCTGCCGAATTGGATACGCTCTTGGATGCTGCCGCTTATCAAGCATTGATTGGTTGATATAAGTATAAACATGAAAAAACGACCGAATTTATGTTCGGTCGTTTTTTTGCATCAAGAGGTTATGCTTTAGTGTTTATGATATCTATTTCATTCTGTTGAATCCTGAATATACCAATTCTATATCCATAGGCTGCGTACTATTATTAGCAGAGCGTATATGAGTAACTGATATAGTTTGCAGGGGCTTAACAGACGTGATAGTAGTTGTACCGCTAGCGGTTCCGACAGCCACAGGTACAAGTAGGAATTTTAACTCTGATTCTTCAGTTTCGGTTCGTAATTGTTGTGTGAATAGCGTAGATAAGTCATACGAATAATAATAAGACATATTTCCTAAAGTATCCACTTCTGTTACCAGATTGCTGAGAATAGCTAAAGTATCCGATGGAAGTTCATTTTTAGCAAAAAATGACTCCATTTTTTCTTCTTGCACCAGTAACATGTATGATGCGGGAATATCCCATTGGTCTCGTGGTCTAGAGCTAGTGTTTTCGCTATTATATAAAACGTCTATTCTCAAATTAGCACGGTTAACATACACGCGATATTCGTCTGTATTCTCACCTAGTTGTTTTTTTATTTGCTGACGTACAGAGTCCATACGTACAGACAAACGTGTATAGATGTTAGCGGGTGAAATGATGTAATTCGTATCGGCTTTTTGTAGCAATTCTGTTAGCACATCCTCTCTCTGCGGATAGATGTATCGATTCACTTGTCGTACTTCGGAATTGGCATAAAAAGCTTTGAAATCATTAACGATGGTATCTGGCTGATTGTGGCGAGGTAAGGAGAAGTGATAATAAACAGCCATGTTAATATTTTTCACATAGAGCATTGTGCTTCCTCCAAAATCTGATACGATATATAGTCCTTTGAATAACTGGTTAAATGCTTCTTGTGACGAAAAATCCTTGATTTGGAAGAAACGTTGTGCGAATTTGTCGGTTAGTTTGATATGTACGCATGGCATAAATTTAGCATCCGATATGTACACGGAGTCTTTCGGTTCTTGTGCTATTACAATATGCGAGCGTTCAGATATGCGTGTGTCTTCCGTTAAACTACAAAACGTAGAGAGCGTAGTATCGCTGGGATAGCGGCTATCGTAATCTAGCGTAGCCTTGTCCATTTCATAAACAGAGATGCCTAATGGCGCTCGTCCGTCACCATACCAATTTTCATAATAGAGGTATAGTACTACAGAATCGACTTCCAAGTGTTGAACACTAGGATATTCATTATCTTCGGGGCAAGCCAATTGTGCAAGAATATCTGCTTTTATGGTGCCAAAATGCGTATCACACTCGCCTAACAAAAACGAATCTGGAGTGAGGCTGATGGCGGCACATTTTTGTAACGATGAGGCAACTGAAAATGTGTCTGACTTGACACGTATCTCATCTTCTTGATCTAATGCCGATGCACCAGCATTGAGTACATCGTTTTTACAACCCGCTAAAACGGAAAAACAAATAAAAAATAGGATAAAGGTTATATTGCTTGATTTCATTCTGCTGATAATAGACTATTACAAAAAGCCAAAAAATCTTCTTTGTTATTATCTTCACTATATGGTAACATTAATTTTCCGCTATTATGCAAATAATTATACACACGCGTATTTACATTTGGCGCATCTAGCACAACAGCATCGGAATTGTCGATGGCAAGGCGCATCAAGTCTTCATATCCAACTGGCAGACCTGCAATACTTCTTACGCTACTTTGTAGCATACCATCAATCAATATTTTGTCCACAAATTTAGGACTGAAAGGTGTCGCATATTCTTCATTATCCAAAGAGAGCACCACTTTGGTTCCGCTAAAGAATGGCGTGTCATTGTATGCAGTCTTGATATACAGCGGAACTAATGCAGACATCCATCCAGAACAATAGATGATGTCTGGAGTCCATCGTAATTTCTTGACCGTTTCTAGCACACCTCTGGCAAAGAAAATACAACGCTCATCATTGTCTTT
Organism: Paludibacteraceae bacterium; assembly: GCA_045589755.1. Lineage (GTDB taxonomy): Bacteria > Bacteroidota > Bacteroidia > Bacteroidales > Paludibacteraceae > Colicola. The sequence goes on along the minus strand of JAZNPR010000078.1, from coordinate 12,401 downwards.
ATATTCGTTTCCTTCTGTATCAACAATCCCTTTGCGGCGGTGGAAATAAACATCGTTATCAATAAAGTAAATTTGAATACGAGCCGATTGAATGCTAGCAACCTTAATCAGCAATGGGTGGTCAGAATCAGAAATAATCAGATTGATACCTGACAAACGAATAACTTCGTGTAGTTGATTACGTCGCTCATTAATTTCGCCAAATTTAGGCATAAAAGTACGAGTCTCAAATCCTTTTGATTGAAAAAACTCGGGTAACTGACGGTTTCGCAAGCGCATAGGCGTCTCGGTATCCAAGAAAGGATAAATCTGCTGCGAAACAAATAAAATGCGTTTTGGCTCTTTCATAATTTGTAGTATTTTTTTGTGAGGACATTATTTTCCCGCTACAAAGGTACAAAAAAAAAATGAATTTACATAATTTTAGAGCAAAAAATTTTCTTTTTTCCTATAAATGTTGTACCTTTGCAGACTTTTTTACAAAAAATCACGGAATAATTAAATTATTTTATGCAAATTATATCTACTAAAATAGAATTAACTCGTCAGGTGGCGGCTTGTGTACGTCAAGGAAAAACAATCGGTTTTGTACCCACAATGGGAGCGCTTCATGAGGGGCATGCGTCGCTTATTCGGCGTGCTTGTTCGGAAAACGAAGTGTGCTTTGTGAGTGTTTTTGTCAATCCAACTCAATTTAATAATGCCGAAGACTTGCTCAAATATCCGCGAGATTTGGAAAAAGATGCAGAGTTATTAGCTTCGTTGGGTGTGCATTTTGTGTTTGCTCCTACGGCTGAGGAGATGTATAGCAAAGAAGAAATGGAAGAACCATTCTCTTTTGACTTCAACGGGCTTGATAGCGTGATGGAAGGTAAGATGCGTCCTGGTCATTTCAACGGTGTAGTGCAGGTGGTTAGTCGTCTGTTTGACTTGGTGCAACCTACGCGTGCATATTTTGGCGAAAAGGACTTTCAGCAATTAGCCATTATTCGCCATATGGTCGAGCGTTCTACTATGGCAGAGCGTTATAAGGGGGTGCAAATCATAGGTTGTCCTATAGTGCGCGAAACAAATGGTCTGGCAATGAGTAGTCGCAATGAGCGCTTGTCTGAGCAAGAGAGACAAACAGCAGTAGGTATATCACAAACACTCCTTTCATCGTTGGAATGGGCAAAAAAGACTTCTGTGTCGGCAGTACAGCAGCGTGTGATAGATACCATTAATGCCATTGAAGGATTGGAGGTTGAATACTACGACATTGTGGATAAAACGACCCTTCTACCAACAGATACATTTGAGAATGCGGTGGGCTGCGTGACCGTATATTGTGGTCCAGTGCGCTTGATAGATAATATACAATATTGAAAATAGTAAGGTGCGTGTAGTTGTTGACAAAGGGATTCCTTTTTTGGAGGGTGTGTTTGATTCGGTTGCGGATGCGGTCTTTCTGTCTCCAGAGGAGATAAACGCGCATACTGTTCGTGATGCAGATGCTCTCTTCGTGCGCACGCGCACGAAAATAAATAAGGAGTTGTTAGCAGAAAGTAATGTTCGCTTTGTGGCAACTGCAACAATAGGGTATGACCACATAGATGTGGCGTATTGCCGTGAGGCAGGTATCACTTGGGTGTCCTGTCCCGGATGCAATGCACAAGCAGTGTGCGACTATGTGGAAGAGGCCATATGTTCCATAAAAAAAAGTGAGACTGCCTTGACAGTGGGGGTAGTAGGTTTTGGACATGTGGGTAAGTTGGTGGTTGCTATGGCAGAAAGAAAAGGTTGGCGTGTGCTCGTGTCTGACCCTCCATTGGGGGTAGGAGTATCGCTCAACGAAATGATGCCGCAGTGTGATGTGGTGACTTTTCATACCCCTCTTACATTGACAGGTGAATATCCGACTTATCATATGTGTAATGCAGAGGTACTCAGTCTGTGTAAGGATAATACGCTACTGATTAATGCTGCACGCGGTGGTGTGGTGGAGGAGCATGCTCTGATAGAGAAACTAACAGGTGGAAATGGAAAAGTGAATATAGTCATTGACTGTTGGGAGAATGAACCGCAGGTTAATCTTTCGTTACTTCAACGGGCAGATTTGGCAACATTTCACATTGCGGGATATACTCTGGAAGGCAAAATGAACGCTAGTGAGATGTGTTTGCGTGCTTTTTGCGAATTTTTCTCGCTTCCAATTTTGTCAATCAACAAAAAAGTAGTACCTTTGCACGGTGATTCGGAACCAGGCTGGCTGAAACGCATTTCGGACCAACTCAAAGCCGCCCCCGAACACTTTGAACAATTACGTAAACAATATAGATTAAGATAATGGCAAGTTTTCAAAAACTCACCCCTCGAGCTACAGACTACTCGAAGTGGTACAACGAACTAGTAGTAAAAGCAGACCTCGCTGAGCAATCAGCAGTCCGTGGATGTATGGTCATCAAACCTTATGGCTATGCCATTTGGGAGACTATCCAAGCCGAATTGGATCGTCGTTTCAAGGAGAATGGCGTAAAGAACGCTTATTTCCCACTCCTCATCCCTAAGTCCTTCCTCAGCCGTGAGGCAGAGCACGTAGAGGGTTTTGCCAAGGAGTGCGCTGTGGTTACTCACCACCGTCTCATGAACGACCCAGAAGGCAAGGGCGTAGTGGTGGATCCAAAGGCTCGCCTTGAGGAGGAACTTATCATCCGTCCTACTTCTGAAACCATTATCTGGTCCACCTACAAGAACTGGATCTCGTCTTATCGCGACCTTCCTATCCTTTGCAACCAATGGTGCAACGTAATGCGTTGGGAGATGCGTACTCGTCTTTTCTTGCGTACTGCTGAGTTCCTCTGGCAAGAGGGTCACACTGCGCACGCTACCAAAGAGGAAGCAGAGAACTACGCAGCTACTATGTTGGATGTATATGCAGACTTCGCGGAGAAAGTGATGGCTATCCCTGTTGTGAAGGGTGTGAAATCACCTAACGAGCGTTTCGCGGGTGCACTCAATACCTATTCTATTGAGGCAATGATGCAAGACGGTAAGGCACTTCAAGCAGGTACTAGCCACTTCTTGGGTCAAAACTTCGCTAAGTCTTTTGACGTGACTTTCCTCAACAAAGAGAATAAGTTTGAGTATGTTTGGGCTACTTCTTGGGGTGTTTCTACTCGCCTTATGGGTGCGCTGATTATGACTCACTCCGATGATAACGGTTTGGTTCTTCCTCCTAACCTTGCCCCTACTCAAGTGGTTATCGTGCCTATCTTCAAGAAGCAAGAGCAATTGGATGAATTGATGGCTAAACTCAATCCATTGGCAGACGAGTTGAAGAAACTCGGCATCCGTGTACAAGTGGACGCAAGCGACAAGGCTACTCCTGGCTTCAAGTTTGCTGAGTACGAACTTAAGGGTGTACCTTTGCGCATTGCTATGGGTGGTCGTGACCTCGAGAACGGTACTGTAGAACTCGCTCGTCGTGACACCTTGACCAAAGAGACGGTTGCGTTTGACGGCATTGTAGAGACCATCCAAAACTTGCTCAAGGAGATCCAAGATAACATCTACCAAAAGGCACTTAACTTCCGTATTGAGAATACTCGCGAGGTGGACACTTGGGAGGATTTCAAAGAGGAGATCAAGAAACCTGGCTTCTTGCTTTGCCACTGGGACGGTACTCCTGAGACAGAGGAGAAGATCAAGGCAGAAACCAAGGCGACTATCCGTTGTATTCCTTTGGAGGGTGACAAGACTCCTGGTAAATGTATCTATACTGGCAAACCAAGTGCACAGCGCGTAATTTTCGCAATAGCATATTAGTACATAATACTATAAAAATAAGGCAGCTCATAATTGTGCTGCCTTATTTTTATGCTAGATGACATACCTTATCTTTTTCCGTACATATCATCATAGTACTTCTCGTATTCACCAGAGGTGATGTTGTTCATCCACTCTTGGTTATCGAGATACCAGCGAACAGTCTTCTCAATACCCTCCTCAAACTGGAGAGATGGCTCCCAGCCTAGTTCTGCTTGCAATTTGCGAGAGTCAATGGCATAGCGCATATCGTGTCCTGCACGATCGGTCACATAGGTAATGAGGTTCATATCCTCACCTTCCTCACGCCCCAAGAGGCGGTCTACGGTATTGATGAGCACTTTGATAATATCGATATTCTTCCACTCGTTGAAGCCACCGATATTATAGGTTTCGGCCACAGTACCTTGATGGAAAATCAAATCAATCGCGCGTGCGTGATCCTCTACATAAAGCCAGTCGCGCACATTCTCACCTTTGCCATAGACAGGGAGCGGTTTGCGATGGCGGATATTATTGATAAACAATGGGATAAGTTTCTCAGGGAATTGGTATGGACCATAGTTATTAGAGCAGTTAGTCACGATGGTTGGCATGCCATAGGTGTCGTGGAAAGCACGGACAAAGTGGTCGCTACTAGCTTTGGAAGCTGAATATGGGCTGTGAGGATTGTACTTGGTAGTCTCCACAAAGAAGTCCTCGCCATACGCCTCGTGGTGCTCGGATGATGCTTGCGTAGAGAATGGAGGAGTGATACCCTCTGGGTGGGTCATCTCCAGCGCGCCATACACCTCGTCGGTTGAGATGTGGTAGAAACGCTTACCCTCGTACTTCTCAGGCTGTGCCTCCCAGTAAAGTTTGGCAGCTTGTAAGAGCGAGAGTGTTCCCATCACGTTGGTGCGGGCAAAAGTGAAAGGATCTTTGATGGAACGGTCCACATGACTCTCAGCAGCAAGGTGGATAACACCTGTCACATGCTCCTCTTGCATGAGCGCATACATGGCGTCAAAATCGCAGATATCCGCCTTGACAAAGCGGTAGTTAGGCTTATTCTCAATGTCCTTGAGGTTAGCTAAGTTACCAGCATAAGTGAGTTTATCCACATTGATAATGCGATAATCTGGATACTTGTTTACGAACAATCGTACAACGTGGCTACCAATAAATCCTGCGCCACCAGTGATAATAATTGATTTCATGTATGTTTTGTTTTAAGAGTTTTAAAAGTTCTAAGCGTTCTAAAGGTTAGAGCACAAAGCGTATTTGCTTGAAGTGGTATCGTTTTTCTTCGCCTGATTTGAGCCGCAATACCCATTCGCCTTGCGGGGTGATATCCACCCACTGAGCCAGGAACACGCCATCCGCAGCTTGTGCTGAGAGTTGTATATTCGTAGGAGCAACACTCACTTCACGCTCCAGATAAGGGTGCCATCCTGTGCGGCGATAGAGATGCTTGATATATTCCTCACGAAGTTGCTCCGTGGATGCTTTTTCCCATCGTTGGATTGCTTCGAGGAAAGCGTTCAATAAGCCTTCCACGTCATACTCTTCGCCCGTTATCTGCTTCATTGACACGGGGTTAGGAGCGTTGCTCAGCCATTGTATCTGATTGACATTGACGCCTACTCCCGCTATGGTATAAGCGATATGTCTACCCGACAAAGTATTTTCTATCAATATGCCAACGAGTTTTTGGTCGTTGTAGTATATATCGTTGGGCCATTTGATGGTGAGAGGCGAGAGGCGAGAGGCAAGAGGCGAAAGGATGGAAGCTATTGCTTCTCTAACTGCTATCGCTACTAGCATGGATAGTCGCCATTGGTCCGCAGCCTCCACTTCGGGGTAACGCAAGAGGGTGGAAAAGAGAAGGTTCTTTCCCTTTTCGCTCTCCCAGGAGTTTCCTGCTTGCCCACGTCCAGCCGTCTGAAAATCAGTTCGAATAGTGAACAGATGAGGCAGACTATCGTCGTAGGTTTCGCGGAGCAAACTGGAAGTGCTATGCGTTTCGTCTATAAACATCCAACAAATATTGTTCTATTACACTTTGTATCTTGCGCGACTTGCAATTGGCGCTATTGACCATCACAGCAAACACCCACACTCGTCCATCGGGAAGGAAAATATAGCCCGCATAGTTCTTGGTGCCTCCGATGGTGCCACTCTTGGCATACACTTTGCCATGCAGTTCGGTTCCACGCAAGAAAGAGCTTAGCGTTCCACTCTCGCCGCTACAAGGAAGAGAAGCCACAAAGACATCTTTGTTTTTGGAGCCATACATATAGCGCAATAACTGCACATACATAGAAGCCGAAATAGCGTCTTGTGGCGCCAAACCACATCCGTCTAAGATCTTGCCACTACGGAAACTGACACCACGATTCTTCCAGTACTCACGCATAAAGTCGCAGGAGTTGTGAATGGTACATGGGACCGAGTATTTAGCTCCAAAAATTCGGAAAAGCATCTCCGCATAGAGGTTATCCGACTCTTGATTGGTATGACGAATGATCTCGGAGAGAGGCTCACTTTGGTTGACAAACAAAGTGGTGCGAGCAGGCTCATGAATCTCCTTTTCGCTCATATAACCCGCTTCCTTACCAACAGTTACTCCGCTGGCATTCAGCACGGTAGTGAAATCTCGGGCTAGGATCAAAGATGGATTAGGCAAGTCGCCTTTCACGCCAAAAGTCTGGCGATTGGAAGGCACGCTGCCCACCAAGTAACGACGATTGCTATAAGGAACGCCGTGCACAAAAGCTCCGTCATAGGAGATATGGGTGCAACGGATATGATTTTCAAACTCGACATCAGGCACCTGCGGAGTGGTATTGAGTACCTCGGCGATACTGCCCACTGGACCACTACGAAGGACGATATTCATGGTATTATCCAGGTAAGAGAGCGCAAAGATGCCAGGTGCGTAGTAGTTACCCGCATCTTCCCACAACCAAGCAGGATTGAGGGCATTGGCATCAAAATAACTTGCGTCACCAATAACGGAACCAGTTATTTGGCGTATGCCGGCTTGGCGTACCTCTTTCGCCCAACGATAGAGAAATCCTTGGTATCCCACATACCTAGAACCGAAAGTAGGATCGCCACGACCTTCGATATAGAGATTGCCGTGAAGGACACCGTCTTGAATATACCCTGAATAAGTGATAGGCGTTTCTATGCGATAGTCCCCACCCCACATCTCGACGGCTGTGGCAGTAGTCAGGAGTTTCATGGTTGAAGCGGGAGGGATAACGGAGTTGGCTCTGTAAGCCTCAATCGTATCTCCAGAATGGTAGTCGCATATGAGCACACCCATATTCGCATCCCTCGTGTTAGGATGCGTGGTGAGAATAGATAATATAAGTAATAGTTTTAACATGCGTACATTATGCTTGCAAAGGTACGCATTTTTTTTGGATTATGCAAGTATTTACTTGAAAAACTATATTTTCAATGCGAACAGCCGTATCGTTTCAGCCAATCGTACACTCGACTGATAGGGAAACCCATGACATTGAAATAAGAGCCTTCCATACGCGTAACGCCCACATAACCGATCCACTCTTGTACACCATATGCACCCGCTTTATCGAGCGGGTGGTACTTGGTTACGTAGTAGTTAATTTCTTCCTCTGATAACGTCTTGAATGTGACTTTAGTACAATCCACTAAAGTTTCTAGTTCGCCGTTCATATCAGCAAAACATACTGCGGTATATACCTCATGGGTTTGACCACCGAGGCGGGAAAGCATGGCTTTAGCATCTGCTTCGTCTTGCGGCTTTCCTAGCATCTCGCCATTGAGCCAAACGATCGTATCGGATGTAATAAGCAAGTCATTCTCTCGAAGTTCACTCGCGTATGCGCGCGCCTTTGCGCGGGATATATACATAGGTATATCCCCTGCCTTGAGATCAGCAGGATACGACTCATCTGCATCAATAGTGACACAAGTGAAAGGGATATCCAGCCCCGCCATCAACTCGCGACGACGAGGGCTTTGAGAGCCAAGGATGATATTAATCGGTTTCAAAAGTTCCATGCGCTAATGCGCTTGTTTTAAAAGTTTAAAGGTTGGTGGCAATGACATAGGAGAAGAGAACGCCCATGAACATAGCGAACTTGAGGACTTGTTGCACCGTGTGGAATTCACGAGGGGACTTGGCGAACCACAGAAGCACCAACACACATAGCAATGGCACCAGCAATCCGAACACCAGATAGCGGCAAGTGAAGGTGTTCCAAGCAGCAGGAAAAGGCAATACCGCCCAACCAATATAAGCAATCAACGCCATGATACCTACCACCAAAACAGTGACGATAACCTTGGTGCACTTTTCACCCCAAACAATAGGCAGCGTGCGACACTCCATCTCACGATCGCCCTCGATATCCTCGATATCTTTGACCATCTCACGGGCTAAAGTCATCAAGAAAGCAAACGCCGCAAAACCACTAAGCCAGATATAGAGTTCGCCCACGATAGGAGTGTAAGCAAGCGTTTCGCCATAGAGGTGACGCAGGTGGTCGGCATTCACGATAGCTACCAACAATGGTACGATAGCCGAAGCAAAAGCCACTACCAAGTTGCCGACTAAGAACATACGCTTGTAGCTAGCCGAATAGAACCACAACAGTCCAGGAATGACGATATAGATAAAGAGCAGCGTCCAACTGCGTGCCCACCACGATACGACTCCGCCGCAGACAATGCCTACAGCAGTAAGTACCTGGAACATGAGCATAGCCGCATCGCGAGAGATGACGCGAGTGACAATCAAGTCGTCGGGACGATTGATACGGTCGATCTTGACATCGAAATAATCGTTGATGACATATCCCCCCGCAGCAATACATACTACGCTGAGAATCAACAATGTGAGTATCCACCAAGGCATCTGCTCGGAGAATAGCGCACGCTGCAATAGCGGCGTTGCCATCCAATACTCCATCACAAAGAGCAAGATTGCCAAAAAGCCCAAGTTGCCCACACGGAGCAACTTGAGGTAGGGTTTGATGATTTCTGCTAAGCGTTTCATTGGTTAGTGTATGGTGTAAAGTGTAAGGTGTAAAGGCAAGGCGGCGAAGCCACATATCCCGCACCTATAAACCTTTGCACTTTAAACTACAATTAACTTTTAATCTTTAGTATCACTCCTTTCCAAGCGGGGAGCGACAAGCATACTGGGGTATGCGCATTGAATGGAAAACTATACTCTTCGCCAGTAAGCAGGTCTTTGGCCTTGGCTTCTGCTTGTGCTTCGAGTTGCAAATGCTCGAATGCCTCCTGAGGGATACGCACCTGCATATCCACTTGGCGGTCGTCGAAGTTCAAGATTACCAATAGGGTATGCTTCTTATACTTGCGGATATAGGCAAACTGCTCGTGCTTGTTGAAGCCCTCGGTTTGGGCATAAGTGAGGTCAAACATATCGCCCTGCGTAATTGCTTTTTCGCTGCGAGCTACGCGCAAGAGTTGGCGATAGAACTGGCGCAGATTCTTCTGCTCGTCGTCGAGATGAGCACCATCGAACTTACCCCGATTAGCCCACGCTTGCAGTGACTTCACGCCCCAATAGTCGAAGATAGTAGTTCTGCCATCCATACCCGAGAAACCCTCGGCATCCATACCTTTCTCGCCGAGTTCTTGTCCAGCATACACCATCACAGGGTTAGTACCCAAGGTAGCAGCCACAATCATGGCTGGTTCGGCACACATGCCTCGTCCGCAGAAGAAGCCACTGGCGATGCGTTGCTCGTCGTGGTTCTCCAAGAAATAGAGCATACGGTCACGGATATCGTCCACCTTCTGCCATTGCTGAGTAATACCTTCGGCAGGCCAGTTCTTGCTGGTCACGCCACGCAGGTAGTCGTACATACCGACCTTGTCGTAGAGGTAGTCGAATCCTGCTGCGAGGTAGTCGCGATAGAGGGTAGGATTATATACTTCGGCAATGAAAAGGATATTGGGATATTCCTTTTTAACTTGCTCAATGGCCCATGTCCAGAACTCCACAGGTACCATCTCTGCCATATCGCAGCGGAAACCATCCACCTGCTTGCTTGCCCAGAAGAGCAAGATATGCAGCATCTTGTGCCAAGTGTCAGGAATAGGGTCAAACTGCTTTTCTCCGCCACCTTGGTAGAAGACGCCATAGTTGAGTTTGACAGTCTCGTACCAGTCGTTGACCGATGGGTTAGCCGAGAAGCAATCGTTGCCCGTAGCACGAGCAGGGTACTCCTCGTAGTCCTGGATATCGAACTGAGGTGCGAACTTCTGACCTGGCACATAGTAGAAGTTGTTGAGTGGAGAGAATGCCCATTCGGGATTATCGTTTGCGCCCAATGCTTCTACGCCACGAGGTTGAGCGGTGGAATGGTATTCGCGTGCCACATGGTTGGGTACAAAGTCGATGATGACATCCATACCCGCTTTGTGGGTGCGCTCAACCAAGTCAGTAAACTCCTTCATACGACGACGTTTATCCTCGCACAAGTCGGGATGTACATCGTAGTAATCGGTGATGGCATATGGACTACCAGCCAGCCCTTTGACAATACTAGGGGTGTTGTACATGGCAGTGGCATGGCGTATGATACCTGTGTACCACACATGGGTGGCACCCAGATCGTGAATGGCGTTCAATGCCTTGGTTGTGATCGCATTCAGCGTACCGCAACCATTCTCTTGTATGCTACCTCTATGACGACGCGTTTCGTTGTAGTTGGTAAATATGCGAGGTAGCAACTGATAAATGATAGGTTTCAAGGTTCTTAATTTTTTGAGGTAGGATTCAAGAACCAAGAGTCAAGACTGGTTTGTCCTTGTTCTTGGTTCCTGATTCTTGGTTCAACAATAGTTTCTTAATCTTAAATCAATGCTTGGGTGTCGGAAGCAATCATCCACTCTTCATCGGTAGGAATGACACAAACGGTCACCTTGCTATTAGGAGCAGACAGGATAACTTCTTCACCACGCACTGCATTCTTGCTTTCATCAAATTCTATACCAAGATAGGTCAAGCCCTTGATAATTTCACCACGTATATAAGCATCGTTCTCGCCGATACCGCCTGTAAACACCAACACATCTACGCCATTCATAGCCGCAGCGTAGGCACCGATGTATTTCTTCACGCGGTAGATGAACATGCGACGAGCTAAGTCAGCACGTTGGTTACCCTCCTTGACCGCCGCATCAATATCACGTGCATCGCTGGAGATACCACTAACGCCCATCAAGCCAGATTTCTTGTTCATGAGGTTGGAGAAGTCGGCTGTAGAGAGGTTTTCTTTCTCCATGATATAGGTGGCAGCACCGAGGTCCATATCGCCTGCGCGAGTACCCATCATCAAACCCTCGAGTGGAGTTAAGCCCATAGAGGTGTCCACAGACTGGCCATTCAGCACAGCCGTACAGCTACCACCGTTGCCGATGTGCGCAGTGATGACCTTAGTTTGCTTAGGGTCCACACCTAAATACTCGCATACGCGTGCGGATACATAGCGGTGGGAGGTACCGTGGAAACCATAACGACGGATGGCGTACTTTTCGTACAGTTCGTATGGGATAGCGTACATATATGCCTCGTCTGGCATGGTTTGGTGGAATGCAGTATCAAATACAGCTACTTGTGGTACACCTGGCAATGCTGTCTCAATAGCTTCAATACCCTTGAGATTTGCTGGGTTGTGCAATGGAGCGAGTTCTACGCACTTGACAATCATCTCTTTTACTTCTGGAGTGATGAGTACAGACTTGTTGAATTTTTCGCCTCCGTGCACAACTCGATGACCTACGGCTTGAATCTCCTCAAGAGAAGCAATGCAACCGATTTGTTTATCTACCAGACTATTCAAAATCAATTGAATACCCACAGTATGCTCTGGCATTGGTTGTTCGATTTTCACTTTCTCGCCATTTGCCAATTTGATTTGCAAGAAAGCATCAGGCAAACCGATTTTTTCTACTCCACCCGATACCATAACTGCATGGGTGTCCATATCAAAAAGTTTGTACTTAATACTGCTACTACCACAGTTTAATACTAAGATTTTCATGTTTACTTATGTGTTTTTAAGGTTAATATTCTCTTTTATTTCGCGCCAATGGCTTGGTTGGCGGTGATGATGACCATTTGCACGATGTCTTGCACTTTGCAGCCACGGCTAAGGTCATTGACAGGTGCAGCAATACCTTGCAAGATTGGTCCTACAGCATCTGCGCCCGAGAAGCGTTCTACTAGTTTGTAACCGATATTACCTGCTTGCAAGTCAGGGAAAACAAGGACATTGGCCTTGCCTGCTACAGGTGAACCTGGGGCTTTTTGTGCACCTACGCTCTCCACGAGCGCTGCATCCAATTGCAGTTCGCCATCCAACGCCAAGTTAGGTGCCAACTCGTGCGCAATGCGAGTAGCTTCGGTCACCTTGTCCACCAGTTCGTGCTTTGCACTACCCTTGCTGGAGAAACTCAACATTGCTACGCGTGGTTCAATACCTCCAAGCGCTTTAGCAGTTTCTGCGGTTGTTACTGCTATCTCTGCCAACTCTTGCGCATTAGGACATGGGTTGACAGCGCAGTCTGCAAACACGAGGAAG
>JAZNPR010000077.1:0-27527 GCA_045589755.1 Paludibacteraceae bacterium | reverse complement strand
GGTTACCACATGCAAGAGGCAGGTGCTACCGCAGATATTGAGTTGGCTTACACCTTGGCTGACGGTATGGAGTACCTCCGCGCTGGTGTGAATGCAGGTATGGACGTAGATACCTTCGCTCCACGTTTGTCATTCTTCTGGGCTATCGGTATGAACCACTTCATGGAGATTGCTAAGATGCGTGCTGGTCGTATGTTGTGGGCTAAGATCGTGAAGTCTTTCGGTGCAAAGAATCCAAAATCTATGGCATTGCGTACTCACTGCCAGACATCTGGTTGGTCACTCACCGAGCAAGATCCATTCAACAACGTAGGTCGTACCTGTATCGAGGCAATGGGTGCAGCGTTGGGTCACACCCAATCATTGCACACCAACGCACTCGACGAGGCCATCGCGTTGCCAACTGACTTCTCTGCTCGTATCGCTCGTAATACTCAGATCTATATCCAAGAGGAGACTAAGGTATGTAAGGCCATCGACCCATGGGCAGGTTCTTACTACGTAGAGCAACTCACTCAAGAGCTCGCTGACAAGGCTTGGGCACACATCCAAGAGATTGAGAAACTCGGCGGTATGGCTGCTGCTATTGAGACCGGTATTCCAAAAATGCGCATTGAGGAGGCAGCTGCACGCACACAAGCACGCATCGACTCTGGCGAGCAAAAGATTATCGGCGTGAACGAGCACCGCTTGGCTCATGAGGATCCTATCGATATCCTTGAGATCGACAATACTGCTGTTCGTGAGGAGCAAGTGGCTCGTTTGCAAGAGCTCCGCGCTCACCGCGATGAGGCAGCTGTACAAGCTGCATTGGCAGAGATTACTGCTACTGTACAAGAGTGGGCAGATGGTAAAAAGTGCTCTAACAACTTGCTCGCTTTGGCAGTTAAGGCAGCAGGTCTGCGCGCATCATTGGGCGAGATCTCTGACGCTTGCGAGAAAGTGGTTGGTCGCTATTCAGCAACTATTAGAACTATTTCAGGCGTGTACGCATCAGGAACTAAGAATGACGAGTTCTTCGTTAAGGCACAAGAACTCACAGCAGAATTTGCTAAGAAAGAGGGTCGTCAACCTCGTATCATGATTGCTAAGATGGGTCAAGACGGTCACGACCGTGGTGCAAAGGTGGTAGCTACTGGCTACGCTGACTGCGGTTTTGACGTGGATATGGGTCCATTGTTCCAAACTCCTGCTGAGGCAGCTAAACAAGCTGTTGAGAACGACGTTCACGTATTGGGTGTATCTTCACTTGCTGCTGGTCACAAGACATTAGTGCCACAAGTGATTGAGGAGCTCAAGAAACTCGGCCGCGAGGATATCATGGTTATCGCAGGTGGTGTAATCCCAGCACAAGACTATGACTACCTCTACAAGGCAGGTGTGGCTGCTATCTTCGGCCCTGGTAGTCCAGTGGCTAAGTCTGCATGCACCATCATGGAGCTTTTGATGGCTGAGTAATTCTCAGACAGAGTATATTATTAAGGAGCCGAGGCATGTTCTCGGCTCTTTTTTGCATATATATTTGTATATATCAAAAAAAAGTGTTACCTTTGCACGATTTTTAGTAAAATACCTAAAAAGGCGACAAACAACAAGAAAATATTAACTAATATAAAGAGAAAATAGAATGAAAAGATTTGTTACATTTTTTGGTATGGCACTGTGCATGCTCATGGGCTTTTTCGCTACAGCACAAGCCTCTACCATCACTACCATCGGTCCTGTAGATAACTACGGTTTCCTCACAGGTCCTGACGGTAATCAGTGGACATACACTACTTCTTTTACACAGAAATATGGCTTCTATACATCCATGACGGTAGAAGTGTATAATGCTGAAAATCAGTTAGTGGGAAAAATTGTAGATTCGTTAAACATTGATGATCCCAATGTTACTGGAGTGAGAGATGTGCAAGTAACTGGATTCGTTACTAAAAAGTTCTTCAATTTTGATAATAATTACGAGTTGATGCTTTTTGTGGTAGCAAACACAAAACAATACGTAAATAAGTATTTCAATCGTATTTATAGCATTGTTGAAGGCGAAACCAGCACACAGCCCGTATGCGAGATGCCTGGCAACATGGTGGCATCTAAAAATATTGGCGAGTATGGCGAGAATTACACGGTTGTATTTAAACGCGATAGCACCAATTCTACAGGCATGCACTACTTTGATATCTATACGAAGGCATCTTACGCTTCACCCGATGCGCCAGAACTGAAGCACACATTCGAAATACCTTATGCTAATTTGGCGGCATTGAATGACCTCTTTCCAATCTTTTTGGTCAAGAATGGGGCGTACATTAACTATTTTACCACCCAATATGAAAAACCATACTTCGTACCTGGTACACCTGTTTACGAAGACCCCGTTGTCAATGAAAATAATGCGCTGGTAATTACGCAATACGACAATAAATTCAACGTCATTGCAGAGACTAAAATCCCAATGACCAAAGATCCAGATGATGCCTATCTCTATACCTTCTATTCATTGGGTAGTTTGAGTGGCGAACGCGATATTATCTTGGATTATAATGGTACGGGTAAGCCTGTTTTTGTGATTACTGAAGATAATTATGCCATTGCTTCCGATGGTTCTGTGTTCTCGTATCGTTTGTATGATAACGAAGGTAACTTGCTGAATACCATAGTAGAATATGCCTTGGGTACTATCCATCTAAGCGATATTGCAGGACAAGAACGCCAATATGGTTTCTTGAAAAATCAAGATGAAGTGGAATTGGTACAAATGGTGAATGTTCCATCCTGCAAAACGGTGGCAGAAATTCCATTATACAATGGCGGTGCTACACTATCAGGCAATTGGGATCGCGTGGCAAAAGGCGATTCTTATCAATATGTAGTGTCGCTTCTGCAAGGCGATGTATTAACAGACGGTTCCATAGAACAACGTATTGCATGGCTCACCAATAAAGGTAGGGTAGATCACTATGATGCCATTAACCTCGGGCAGAAAGTAGAAGCAGCAAATGTATGGATTTCTGCATCCATCTTGAATCCGCATCTCTTCAACTCCGACGATGCGTATGAATATGCCACACTCATTAAACGCGAGAAAGAAACGGGCAACCGCCTGCTTGTATGTAGTACCAATGGCGAAACCTTGCTAGAACTGGGACAGGACAACGCTTTGGGAGGTGACCTCAATATGGTGGATATTGTGAATGGCTATTCTAATAATCCTTCTTTACTCTGTGTTTATACCAATGGCAGTGGGTTTACACTCAATTATTTCGCCTTGCCATTGACGCAAACTACTATTCAAGGACAAGGAACTGCTGAAAACCCCTATCAAATTGCTTCGATGAGCGATTTTATGCACATTGAGCAAGCACCAGATGCTCACTATATTGTGGTAAATGACGTGGACTTTATGAATGTGCCATTTGCAGGTATCCGTGTGCCTTTCACGGGAGTGTTAAATGGCAATAATCATACTTTTAAAAATGTGGTACTGAATGGTAGTGGTTTGTTCGCATTTGTGCAAGATGATGCCGTGATTCGAGACTTGAACCTCTCTCATCCAGTTATGCAATTGGGCGAGGTTGTCACATCAGCAGGTTTGTTGGTGAATACTATTCAAGGCAATATGAGTGGCGATGATGGTTCAATGGATACGGAAACAGTGGCGGCTACGCTGCATAACATACATGTCGCATCGCCTAAGGTAGTTGGAGATGGTTATAAGGGCTTGTTTGGTGGCATTGTAGGCGAAGCATCGCTGTTTGTAAGTATCACCCAATCTTCTGTCACAGAGGCGGATATTACTCTTCCAATGGCGGAAGGTATTGGTGGATTGGCAGGCAAACTGGCTACTGCTTCATCGGTGAAGGCATGTTTGTTCACGGGTACAATCCATGGTGGCGATGCAGTCGGTGGTATAGTGGCTGAGGCTGGTAGTGGTGAGAGTATTCAACATTGCCATGTGGATGCTACTTTGCAAGGTACAAACACGATTGGTGGCGTGATTGCGTATAGCCAACGTGCGCCTATTGCCAACTGCTATGTAGAGGGTAACTTGGTTCTCAGCGACAAAGCTCTTGTAGGTAAAGTAGGTGGAGTGATTGGAAACTTAGAGTTAGATGAAATGGGCAACGGACCTATCGTACTTGCCAACTGCTTAGTAGGCATCGAATCAATTACTTTGCCTATTGATAGTGTCTATGCGCACCGTGTGATTGGCTTCTCAGCAGGAGATAAATACAACTACTTCGAGCAGAAATACGAAATGCCTGAAACGAAGATTCAAGGTTGTTATATCCTTTCCGATTTGGCTGCTATAGATGCTTCTATTCAACTAACGGATACAACTACCGAAGGTGCAAACTTATCTACTGAGGATTTGACTGCTGATTGGCTAGCATTGCATGGCTTTGCTTTGGGTAATACTGTAGATACGCCTTGGTCGCTATCAAATACTTTGGGATTGTGGTTCGAAGATGGCCAAATAGGTACTGGTATTGAGGATATTTGGACTGATGATACCCATACACCTCAATCTATGATACGAAAGATGATGATCAATGGTCAGGTACTCATCCTTCGTAATGGCAAATTGTATAACGTGATGGGGAATAGTTTGTAATGTAAAGTTTAGAGTTCTAAGAATAAAAAAGAGTTCGGAAATTTCCGAACTCTTTTTTATTGGGCATTATTGTTGCTGCCGGTTATTGTTTCAGTGATAGTTGTATTCTTCCGCGCGCGTGATCAATATCTATTACGCGCACACGCACATGTTGGTGCAATGATACGACTTCGTTGGGATTACTGATACGGCGGTTTGCCATTTCGGATATATGAATCAGTCCATCCTTGTGTACGCCAATATCGCAGAATGCACCGAAATTGGCGATATTGGTAATGATACCTGGTAAGACCATACCTACCTGCAAATCCTCAATGGTATGCACCGACTCATCGAAGTGAAACTCCTCCAGTTGCGTGCGTGGGTCGCGGCTGGGCTTCTCCAACTCGTGTAGGATATCTGTTAGGGTAGGGATACCCACCTCGCTGGTCACATAGCGCTTTAGATCAATCTGCCGACGCAGTTCCGCGCGTTGCATCAGGTCGCTCACCGTGCAATGCAAGTCCCTGGCCATACGCTCCACGATAGCATAACTTTCGGGATGGACGGCAGAGTTATCCAATGGGTTATCGGAATTGGTAACGCGCAGGAATCCTGCTGCCTGCTCATAGGTCTTTGCACCCATCTTAGGCACTTTCATGAGCGCCTTGCGGTTAGGGAAGGGACCATTCTCGCTGCGGTAATTAACGATATTTTGTGCCAAGGCAGGACCTAAACCAGAGATATAGGTCAGGATATGCTTGCTGGCGGTGTTGACATCTACACCCACGCAGTTCACCACGCTCTCCACAGTCTGTTGCAGACTCTCACTGAGGCGCGTCTGATTGACATCATGCTGGTATTGCCCCACGCCAATCGACTTAGGGTCAATCTTCACCAACTCCGCCAATGGGTCCATCAGTCGTCTGCCGATAGACACTGCTCCACGCACCGTGACATCCTCGTTGGGGAACTCCTCGCGTGCTGTCTTGCTAGCTGAATAGACCGATGCTCCGCTCTCGCTGACGACGAAGATTTGAGGTGTATGGTGTATAGTGTAAGGTGTAGAGGCAATGGTGTCTAAGGATACACGTACCATCTGCTCGGTTTCGCGGGAGGCGGTGCCGTTGCCGATGGCAATGGCCTCTATCTGATGCTGGTGAATGAGGTGCTGAAGCGTTTCGGTGGCCTGCTTGGTGTTGAGGAAGACCACGGTATGGTGCAATAGGTCGCCCTGTGCAGACAATACGACTACCTTGCAGCCTGTGCGGAAGCCTGGGTCAAGTGCTAAGACACGCTTCTGTCCGAGGGGGGACTCCAACAATAGTTGGCGTAGGTTATCGGCGAAGACACGTATCGCTTCGGCATCAGCTTTCTCCTTGCTACTAGCAGCGAACTCCGTTTCGATAGCGGGCTTGAGCAATCGTTTGTAGCTATCTTCCATCGCCAATTCCACCTGATAGGAGGCATCGCTATTGCTGCGCAGGAAGATATGGGCGAGTTTGTCGAGTGACTTTTCCCTATCGGGCGATATGTCCACACGGATAAAACCCTCGTTCTCAGCGCGGCGGATAGCCAGTAGGCGGTGCGATGAGATACGGCGGAGCGGTTCGCTAATGGCGAAATAGTCTTTGTACTTCTGTGCCTCGGGCTCAGACTCTTTGCCTTTGACCACCTTGGTGGTAATGATAGCCGAATAGCCGAACTCGCGGCGAATGCTTTGTCGAGCGCGTTCGTCTTGGTTAATCCACTCGGCTATAATATCGCGAGCGCCTTGCAGGGCTTCCTCTTTCTTTAATTGTGAATTAAGAATTAAGAATTTTGAGCAAAGTTTTTGTAGTGGCTCTTTCTGCTCAATGATAGCTTTCGCTAGAGGCTCATATCCTTGTTCTCGTGCCACATCGGCGCGCGTCTTGCGGTGCGGCTTGTAGGGTAGGTAGATATCCTCCAGTTCGGTGGAATCCCACGATTGCTCAATGCGTTGGCGGAGTTCAAGAGTGAGTTTTCCTTGCTCTTCAATGGTTTTGAGAATAGTGTTCTTGCGGTCATCCAGTTCCAAAAAACGATGATACTCATCGGCTATCTGGCTAATATGTACTTCGTCTAGACTACCTGTACGTTCCTTGCGGTAGCGAGCAATAAAAGGTATAGTGGCATTCTCATTAAGTAATGCAATAGTGGCTGCCACTTGCGTAGCAGCCACTCCTATACGTGATGAAATGATTGTCGAAAAATCAGTCATCCAAATTAGAACAAGTAGCGAACACCAATGGTAATACCGCTATAGAGACCTGTTGCATTAAAATCTATAGCACCTGATCCATGAGGGGTACTTAATCCACTAATACCAATGTTTGGACGCCAATCAGCAGAAAGTTGCAATGGGAGGTTATCGAATTGATAAGAAACACCCACATGACCTACTGCACCTACGTACCAACCTACTAAGTTGTATTTCATACCTTCAAATCCGTAGAGACCAGCACCAGCACCAACGCCGAGATACCAATCCCATTGACCTGCGTAATCCCAAGGAATAGCTGTACCAAATGGGTTGATCCAATCATAAGTAGCAGTAGCACCGATACCATCGAAGCAAGGAAGTTCGAGAGAAACATCAACTAAATTAGCTTCTCCGATGCTGTGTTGATAAGATGCACTAAAACCATAACCAATGTTCACACCAACTGCGCGAGGTTGAGCAATTGCTGCACCTACGCTTACTATTGCCAAAATAGCAGCCAAAATAAGACTTTTCTTCATAATCTTAAAATTTAATGTGTTATTATTAATTTTTATTATGTTTTTACAAAAAACTACTGCAAAGGTACGGTATTTTTTTCAATTATGCAAATATTTTGTAAAAATTATTGCAATTTAGCCAAAGCTTCCTTCATACGGCGCATAGCTTCGATAATCAAATCTTCGCTAGTTGCATAGGAGAAACGAATGCAATTGTCCTCTCCGAATGCGCTACCCGATACACATGCCACATGTGCCTCTTGCAGCAGGTAAGTCACCAGCTCGTCGGCATTGTGGATAGTCTGACCATTGTACTGCTTGCCAAAGAATGCCGATACATCAGGGAAGAGGTAGAACGCACCCTGTGGTTCTAATACCTTCATGCCTGGAATCTCTTTTGCTAGTCCAACAATCAGGTTGCGACGACGTTCAAACGCTTGGCGCATCTCCTCTACGCATGTTTGGTCGCCCGAATAGGCTGCCTCTGCTGCTTTTTGTGCAATAGTCGTAGCGCAGCTGATAGTCTGACCTTGCAGACGTTTCACGGCAGTCAGGAGATCCTTGTCGTGGCTTGCCAACCATCCGATACGGTATCCCGTCATGGCGTATGCCTTGCTCACACCGTTGATGAGGATAAGGCGGTCTTCCAGTTCTGGGAATTGTGCCAATGTCTCGTGCTTACCCGTGTAGAGAATGTGTTGGTAAATCTCGTCCGCCAATACTACCACTTGTGGATGACGTTTCAGCACCTCTACCAGCGCTTTGAGGTTCTCAAGCGTATATACTGAACCTGTTGGGTTGTTGGGTGAGCAGAGCATCAGTAACTTGGTGTTGGGTGTGATGGCTGCTTCCAATTGCTCGGCTGTCAAGCAGAAGTTGTTTTCCATCGTGGTGCGCACCAATACGCTCTTGCCTTGAGCAATCTTGACCATCTCCACATAACTTACCCAGCATGGGGTAGGCATGATGACCTCATCACCAGGACCAATCAATGCTTCAATAGCATTGCAGAGTGCTTGCTTAGCACCTACGGAAACCACTATCTCGTTGGCATTGTATGGTTTAACTGCATATGCTTCGATATCTTTGTTGATAGTTTTAGCGATGGCTTCGCGCAATGCAGGAAAACCAGGTGTTGGACCATAGTGTGAAATGTCGTTATTGATAGCATCAATAGCAGCTTGCTTGACGTGTGCAGGAGCTGGGAAATCGGGTTCTCCTAATGATAGTCCAATAACGTCCACTCCTTCTGCACGGAGTTGTTGGCATAGTGCCGCTACTTGCAATGTGGCTGACTCTTCGAGTGCAGCGATTCGTTGTGAGATAGTCATAAATACCTTAATATATTATTGTTATAGTTTTTCGCCAGTTATACTATAATGTTTGCCTTCGTGTACAATCTGTACTTGGCCATTGTGGATAATTTTGTGTGTACCCTCATCGGTTGTGGTAATATCCTCCACATCCGTTGTTTCTTCTGTGAAAGTGACTGTACACTCCGCTTGGAATTCCCCAAGTGTGGCAGTCACGGTGTATGTACCTGCTGTCTTACTGGTGAGGGTTGCGTTTAATCCGTTAGTTTGGAGTTTGGTGGTGCGGTTGGTTTTTGCGTAGCGCCATGTGATATTTTGATCATCGGCGTTGGCAGGAGTAATGATGGCGGTAATATGAGCTGTATCGCCTACGTTCAATGTGATATTGCTTTCGCTCAATGATAGACCCTTCACGCGAATCTTGTGTGGTTCAGCACTCAACTCCCAGCCCGCAATACCATGACCAAGGCAGTATTCGTATAGGTTAACTGTTGCATCATCTAAACGCTCCCACCAGAAGAACGCACCTACAGAAGCGTTGGCATTGTAGCCGCCATTGCCCAATTGCTCTTGGGTGTACATTGGAGTTAAGTCAGCAGAAGTCATGTCGCGAACGGTCCAACCGCCCTTGTAGTGAGCACCAGAAGTATAGACGAACATATCATGACCATTCAGTTGGAAGTGTGCTCCACCTACAGAGTTATTACGTGCAGGAGCTGTTGTACCATTGGGAGATGTCATGTAAGAACCCTTATCGCCATCTTTGTAGAGGTGGTAACCATTTGAACGTACTTGATAGATAAAATGGTTTGGAGTATTGTCAATAGGAATCACATATCCTGCAGTGGTACCCGTCATGCTCACAGCGCATGAAGTGGTGGAAACAAACTGACCATTGGCAATCTTCACGACTTCTACAAAGTTCTGTCCGTTAGGGAAGAAATATACATATCCACCAGCCGCATCAAATATATCGCCACTTGCTGTTGGAAAGTTGGTTTGACCATTGTTGTTGAGTGTAATCTCAATCACATGCTCGGTGTTGTCATTTGCTTTATACACAGTGAGTTGTGTAGGAACTTTGGCATCTGCAGAAGTATGGAGAATTAAGTTACCAGCATCATCGCGGCAGATACCATGGCGAAGGGTGGCATGCTCAATACCTGGCTCCCATACTTTACCTGTAGTATCAATAGCTACTACTTTTCGTGCACTATAATCTGCCATATAGAATGCGCCGTCGATGAAGGCTGCCTCTTGAGCATTGACATAACTACCAGATTGGGTCGTTGGGAAGTTCGCTGGCAAATTACCTGCGGTCTCGCTGAAGTTGAAGAGTGGCGTTACATACAAATTATCCAGCGGAGGAGTAGGTGCAAGGGCTTCCCAATCTATTTCTTCGAGTTCGGGCATGTCGGCAGGGATAAGGTAATCGCAAGTCATAGTCGTGCAACCCAATTCACCATGTTGTAGATATGACGCCAGACTATTTACGGTCCACGTTGCCACTTCCATGCCTGCTTCATGGCATTTTCGTGCCATAGCTTTGCTCAGTCCACCTGTCTGTACGCTTGGATTGATGCCCCATTTTTTGCACCACTCATAATATGACTGACTTACTTCATAGCATAGATATTGACATTTGAGTGCTGGGTAATTAGTACGCACATATTCCAACGACTTTTGCATGGATGTGAGTATGCGCGCTTCTTCCACGAGTCCGTGTTTCTCAATCAACTTGTATAAGCCCGGGAAGCGACTCATGTCGTTGTTGTTGATACCCACAGCCCACTTGAGCTCAATGATAGGAAATACATTGTTTTCTTTGCAAATCTCTAAATAGCGATCTACCGTCAAAATCTTTGCAGTATATTCTACGCCACCACGTGTTTGGGTAAGAGTGAGATCTTTGATGTCAGCAAATGTGCTGTATGGAATAGAGACATTGTGTCCCACGCGACTTAGGTCATCATCGTGCCAACATACATATTCTCCATCGCTAGTGGTCTTCACATCAATCTCTAAACCAGTGTAACCATAATGGTTGATACCGTTCATCATTGCTTCTTCGGTGTTCTCTACGCCACGATAACTACCGCGGTGACCTGCAAACTGAGGCTTCCAAGCATACGCTTGAATGAACATGCAACAAATGCACAAAAGTGTAACGATTTTTTTCATGATAAAAAGTTTTAATTGTTGTTATTATGTTGTCTTCTAAACTCTGCTAATATAATAGCAGTTGCAATACTGACGTTTAGACTTTCGGATGTGGGTGTGTTTGCAGGATACGAAGGGATTAGTAATGAGTGCGTTACCAATGTTCGCACATTTCTAGAGATGCCATTACCTTCGTTGCCCATGACAATGATACCCTTTTCTTTCGTTGGTATGGCTGTTGGTTCGTACATAGGTTTTCCATCAAGCAAGGTGCCATACACAGGATAACCTGCCGTTAGGAACTGTATCAATACATCGGGTAGGTTATCTACATAATGAACGCGTACGCGCGCGAGTGCTCCCATGGTAGCTTGCACCACTTTGGGATTGTAGCAGTCAGCAGTATCTTTGGTACATATGATGTCATAGATCCCAAACCAATCACATGTGCGAATGATCGTGCCAAGGTTGCCAGGGTCCTGTATGCCGTCCAACGCCAATAGCAGTTGTCCATCCGCTAGTTCTGCTGGAGAAGGCACCTGATCTTCTCGTTTGCGGAACACGCCTATTATGCCTTGAGGCGTGCGTAGCGACGACATCTGCTCGATCTCAGTGGATGAGGCATTGTCGGGGGTGATGTGCATGAGCAACTCAAACGACTGGCGTAGGTCATTCACACATTTCTCGCCTTCTGCCACGAAAACACCTTGCTCATCGCGGTGTTTCTTTGTTTGCAGACTGCGCACCCACTTGACTTGTGCTTTGGATATATGAGAATTATTTACGTTCATATGTAGTGAATGTATATGAATAAGCATGATGCTCGTCGCTATCGTGGTGCTCTTCGCTTACAGTTCGCCAAATAGTAGGATTTATAGTGGGGAAGAATGTATCAGCATCGTCCCATGTATGGTGGATATATGTAATATATAGTCGTTCTACCAATGGCATGAATTGCTGATACACTTCGCCACCACCGATGATAAAGACATTTTCTTCAGGTGTTGTAAGTGCTAGTAATTCATCTATTGAGTGTGCTACTTCCACCTGTTCGTGTACAAAACTAGTATCGCGCGTCAGTACAATATTACGTCGGTTGGGCAATGGGCGACGGGGGAGGGAGAAGAACGTCTTTTTACCCATAACGACAGTAGCACCCGTAGTAATTGCTTTGAAGTGCTTGAGGTCGTTGGGCAAATGGCATAGCAAATCGCCTGCTTTGCCGATGGCATTATTCTCCGATATGGCTACGATGAGACTGAGCATGTTTTGCGTTCATTATACAGCTACAATTCCTGGAATATGTGGGTGTGGGTCGTAATCAACTAGGGTAAAGTCCTCAAACTTGAAGTCAAACAAATCCTTTACCTCCGTGTTGATAATCATCTTTGGAAGGGGGCGTGGATCGCGTGTGAGTTGCAGATTGACTTGTTCCATATGATTGAGATAGATATGTGCATCACCAAAGGTGTGTACAAAATCTCCTGCCTTCAAACCAGTCACTTGCGCCATCATCATGAGTAGCAGTGCATACGATGCGATGTTGAATGGTACACCCAGAAAAATATCTGCTGAACGTTGGTAGAGTTGCAAACTGAGGCGTCCGTCTGCTACATAAAACTGGAAGAGCGTATGGCATGGAGGCAACGCCATATTGTTGACTTCTGCTACATTCCACGCGCTAACGATATGTCGGCGTGAATCGGGGTTATGCTTGATTTGCTCTATCAGTTGTGCTATCTGGTCAATATGTCCACCCTGATAATCAGGCCATGAGCGCCATTGATGACCATATACAGGACCCAGTTCGCCGTTCTCATCTGCCCATTCATTCCAAATTCGCACGCCATGGTCTTGTAGGTACTTCACATTGGTATCGCCCTTGAGAAACCATAGCAGTTCGTAGATGATGGACTTGAGGTGCAACTTTTTGGTGGTCAGTAGCGGAAAACCCTCTTCTAGGTTGAAGCGCATCTGATGACCAAAAACGGAGCGCGTACCTGTGCCTGTTCGATCGTGCTTGATGGTACCTTCGTTGAGCACACGTTGGCAGAGTTCGAGATATTGTTTCATTGCTGTTGATTATTTTGTGAGGTCCTTAAGGTCGTTAAGGTCCTTGAAGTCCTTAATACAAATTGTAGGTTGTTTTGAGTACGCGGAACTCGGTTCGACGGTTCAGTGAATGGCAAATTTCTTGTTTGTCGGCAGGTAGGGTGGAGATAAATGCCTCATCGAGCAACTGCTCTTTGGGCAAGAAACTATATTGCTTGTGTAGCGCTTCGTCCACCACTACGGGTTTGTCTTCGCCATATCCAACAGGAGTCAGACGGTCTGCTTTGATGCCATGTTGAATGAGGTAATCCACCACAGATTGTGCACGGCGCATGGATAATTCTTTGTTGGCATCGTTCTGACCCACCATATCGGTGTGGGCTGCTAGTTCGATAGTGATATTTGGATTATCGTTGAGCAGCTTGACCAGTTCGTTGAGACCTTGTTCTGAGTCGCTGGTGAGTGTCCATTTGCCAAATTCGTAGAAGATATTGCTCATCGTCACAGGTTTAGAAATGAGCGCCAGGTTAAAATCTTGTTGATATGAGCGGCTATCATTGAGACCTTGGGTAGAAATCTGTTGTTTCTCATTCAGGTATCCTCTTGATGTTGCCAGCATGACATAGCGCGTGTCTTTGTTGAGTTTGATACGATATGTACCGTCTCTGCGTACTTGTGCCTTAACATTCGTGCCATCATCACCTACCAATCGGATAGTAGCATCTAAAACGGGTTCACCATTTGTGTCATATATAGTGCCTTCTACAATAAATTCCATTTCGGGTAATGTGAACGAATAGATTTGATCGTATCCGCGTTTTTGTCCACGATTGGATGAGAAGAAGCCCTGTTCTGTTGTCCCTGCAAAGGTGATTCCAAAATCATCATTGGTAGAGTTGAACGGTGCTCCCATATTGAATAGATCCCATACTGAGTCACGTCGTGTAGCATAGAAAATGTCTAGTCCACCATACCCAGGGTGACCTTTGGAGGAAAAATACAAACGTCCATCGGCACGATAATGTGGGAAAAGCTCATCGTCAGAGGTGTTGATCTGTGGTCCGAGGTTTTGTATATCAGTCCACTCGCTACCATTGAGTATGGCCATGTATATATCTTTTCCTCCATATCCGCCTGGTGCATCACTCACGAAATAAAGTGTATCGCCATGTGCATTTAGGGCGGGGTGACCGACTGTAATACTGCTGTCGGAGAATAATCTCAACTCTTGTCCCTCACCCCATTCGCCGCTCGCACGGGTGGAGGTGTAGATCTTTGCGCCTAAGTCTTGTCCATTGATGGGGCAGGAGTAGGTGAAATACATAGTTTTTCCGTCTGAAGAGAAACAGCATGAACCTAATTCCGCAGAAGTAGTTTTTTTCTGTGTGTCACCTTCTTCCTCAGCTTCTGCCTCTTCGTATAGACCTTCACAAAGTGCTATGTCTTCCCATTCGCCAGCTGCATTCTTGCGAGTTGTATAGAGGTTGAATGTGGCGGCACCTGTCACAGGTGAAGTACGCACTTTCTTTTTCTTGTTGGTGGATTTCTCTTGACGGTTGGAGGTAAAGACCAATGCATCTCCATCTTCGGTAAGGAAGGCGGGCGAGAAATTAGATGTGCGTTTCTCGTTGAACTCTTTGGCGAGTGCAATCTTGTATCGTGATGGTTGTTTTTTCCATTCTTCCACTTGTGTGCAACCGTATTTGCCCGCCATGGCTACATAGTCATTGGGGTGTGCTTCGAGGTAGATGTCGTACTGTTTGATAGCATCTTTGTATTTGCCTTGGTATTGTAGTACTTGCGCATAGTGCAGATACACGATGGAGTCGGGATAGTGGTATTTAATAGCATTTTTGTATGCGGAAGTGGCGCGAGCGTTGTTAAGGATACGCTGACTTTCTGCTTGTTTGAAGGCTATCTGTGCGCGTAGTTTTTTGTTTTTTGAGGGTATTTTGCGGTATAGCTGGCGATACATCTCTCCCGCTTCATGGTATTCTCCGATAGTATATTTACGATCGGCTTTTTTGATGCGTGCGCTGAGACTGCAACTGGATAGACCGAACAGTGTGCTGATTAGTAATATGCTGATAATGAGTTTATTGTTCATATATTATAATTGGTTTACCTGTAGTTTCTTTTGTGCTTTTTTGCGTGTTTCTCTGTCTTGCGAAGTGGCGCAGTGTATGCCGTCTTCTCTCATGCGTTTGTTTTGTGATATGTGTTCGCTACTGAACTTGCCATTTTTTTGCAGTATGATACGTATGCATAGCAGGACTATGCACGCCGCTATTATTCCAATGCCTATTAGTATCTCTTTTGCCATTATTGTTGAAAAAACCTAATTTACACATTTAGCGTGCAAAGTTACTACAAAAAATGCACATACGCAAGTAAACGAACACTTTTTTTTGAAAAAGATAGATTTTATCTATCAATTGAGGTATTACCTATGTGCTGCATTGCGCGAATTCTTCCACAAAATCACATGTCAACCAATTTTAGAAAAAAATGTCAATTATTAAGATACCTTTACAATGTAGAGATACGAAAAAATATGTAAAAATGTGTCGAATGCTTGCGTATGTGCATTTTTTTTTGTAATTTTGCGCGATATTTCGAAAGAATGAAAAATTTCACATGATTAATCTTATAAATAAACGAAACAATATGGCAGGATCACAACAAAATGCAGGTACTTTGTACAATTCTTTGACCGCAGGTAGCAAAATCGTTGGTACTATCGTTACGGATAGCAACATTCGCGTGGATGGTACCATAGAGGGTGATGTGAAGTGCTCTGGTAAACTTGTAATAGGTGAAAAAGGGTTGATTGTTGGCACAATCGAATGTCAAAGTGCCGAAATTATGGGTACAGTGGATGGTAAATTGCATGCTAAACAGTCTTTGGCATTACGCGCTACCAGTTGCGTGAAAGGGGAGATATATACCCAAACCTTAACCGTAGAGCCTAATGCAGTGTTTAATGGCTCCTGTGTTATGGGAGATGAAGAAGTTAAATCTGACAAAAAATAGTAATAATGAAAGTAAAACCTTTTCGTGGCATTCGTCCGCCACAATCTATGGCGAAACAAGTGAGTAGTCGCCCTTATGATGTACTGAATTCAGAGGAAGCGCGTCAGGAGGCAGAGGGAAATCCGATGTCGTTGTACCATATTATTAAACCAGAGATCAATTTCGAAGTGGGCACTGATGAGCACGATCCACGTGTGTACAATGTCGCACGTGAGCAATTTGATTTGTTTCGAAGCAATGGCTGGCTGCTACAGGATGAGCAAGAGTGCTACTATGTGTATGCACAAACAATGAATGGTCGCACACAATATGGTCTGGTGCTCGCAGCGTGGGTAGAAGATTATATGGAAGGCCGTATTATGAAGCATGAACTTACTCGTCGCGACAAAGAAGAGGACCGTATGAAGCATGTGCGCGTGAATAACGCCAATGTAGAGCCCGTCTTCTTTGCATATCCTCACCGTGAGGACTTGGATAGTATTATTGCTGGGGTAGTAGCAGGCGAACCTGAATACGACTTCGTGTCCGACCTAGACGGATTTGGTCATACCTTCTGGGTGATTCGCGATACCGAAACGATAGCGAAGGTTACCGAGATTATGGCGACTATTCCTGCTATGTATATTGCTGACGGACACCACCGTAGTGCTGCTGCTGCTTTAGTGGGTAATGAGAAGAAATTGCAGAATCCGAATCACCAAGGTGATGAGGAATATAATTACTTCTTGGCAGTA
Organism: Paludibacteraceae bacterium; assembly: GCA_045589755.1. Taxonomy (GTDB): domain Bacteria; phylum Bacteroidota; class Bacteroidia; order Bacteroidales; family Paludibacteraceae; genus Colicola. Next base: position 10,899 of record JAZNPR010000077.1, on the reverse strand, counting down.
TGCTTCCCAGATAACCAATTGCATATCATGGACTACAACCGCGTAGTAAAAGATTTGAATGGTATGACGGAGCAGCAATTCTTGGATGCTCTGAAAGAGGATTTTGATGTGGAAGATATGGGAGTATTGGTGTATCGTCCAGAGGCATTGCATGTCTTTGCGCTTTATTTGGCGGGTCATTGGTACAAACTGACAGCTAAAGAAGGTCGATATAACAACCAAGATCCTATAGGTGTGTTGGATGTGACAATTTCTTCGAATTTAATATTAGATAAACTGCTTGGCATAAAAGATCTGCGTTCTGATAAACGAATTGATTTTGTGGGCGGTATTCGCGGTTTGGAGGAGTTGAGCCGCAGAGTAGATTCGGGTGAAATGCAAATGGCATTGGCATTGTATCCTGTGACAATGGATCAGTTGATTCGCATAGCAGATACAGGCAATATCATGCCTCCAAAAACAACTTGGTTCGAGCCCAAACTGCGCTCTGGATTAGTAATCCACGAATTAATCTAAAAAACCTTTAACGAATTAACAATTAAAAAATCTCAAAAATAGTATGAATAAAATTCAAATTGTAATCAATGTTATTCTTGTCGCAGCAATAGCTGCATTGTTCGCCCTGTTCTATGGTAACAAAAAAGATGTGGTAGAAACTGTGGCAGTAAGTACCTGTTCTGAAGTAATGCCAGTGGCGTATTTGAATGTAGATAGTTTGCTTGCGAATTATACGTTTGCACAAGAGGCTAGTGAAAGACTAATGAGCAAACAAGAGGATGCACGTGTGAAAATGAATACCAAATTGCGTACATTCCAAAACGAAGTGGCTGATTTTCAACGTAAATTAGAAAATAATGCATTCTTGAGCCGTGAACGTGCGGAGCAAGAACAACAACGCTTGGCTAAAAAAGAGCAGGAACTACAAGAGTTGGAAGCTAAACTGACACAAGATATCATGCTTGAAAATCAAAAGTTAAACCAACAATTAGGAGATTCATTAAATACCTTTTTGCAGGAGTTTAATGCGGATGGTCGTTTCCATATCATTTTGAGCAACACAGCCAAAGATAATGTGTTGATGGCTAGTCAACAATACGATATCACAGATGCCGTGATTACTGGCATGAACGCGCGTTACAAAAAATAGTTTTTCCTATTGAATAATGAGATTTCGCCTGTTCTATAAACCCTATTGGAATTACCTCATCGCTGATGTGTTAGCATTAGTGTTGAGTGTAGTGGTGGTTTTATGGTGGTTCCCATTATCAACGGAAATCCCCTTTCAGAAATATGATATTTTTGCCGTAGTATTCTCTTTTGTCTGGCTCCTGTGTAGTTATTTTTCTCATCGTTATGTACCTGTCAAGTACATGAAGATGGGTAAAGACCTTCGCCGACTATTGGTATCGGCTCTGGTTACGTTCGGAGTTATGTATGGGTATATGTGGATGCTGGCAAAGGCTCAATTTTCTATATGGGTGTTATTGACGATATGGCTCGTAATGTTGGCTATATCGCTTATATATCTAGTCTTTAAGCACGCTTATCGTTATGCACTAAATATTGAGGATCAAGCATTAGAAGCACCTACTCGCGGCACACAATCCGTAATTAAACAACCCAAGTTCTATGCCGACGACGAGAAAGAAGCGCTGCGTAATAGCATCTTGGAGTTTGCTACACCTGCGGCTATCGCTTTCCTCGAAAAGCATATCACTTTGTATTCATCCAACACTTTTACGCTGCGCTCTACCGAGTTGTACAACATTCAGAAGTTGCGTACATATCGCTACGATACATTGGTTAATTTTATGCCTTTGAATCAGATTCGTGGTGTAAACAAGTTGTTTGCTACGGTTAACGATAAATTGCCTGATGATGGATTGTGGGTTTGCTGCTACGAACCTCAGTCTGTTACAAAACGTAATATCCTTAATCGCTATCCTAAGCTAATTAGTTGGTTGTACTATATTGCTTTTTTCTTGTACAAACGTGTCCTTCCGAAGTTGTTTATGACTTCGCGCTTTTATTTTGACATCACAGAGGGCAAAGACCGTGTGTTGAGCAAAGCGGAAGTGTTAGGGCGTTTGTGTTATTGTGGATTTGAGATAGTAGATGAGCGCAAGATAGGGGACTTGGATTATGTGATAGCACGCCGTAAGTTCCGTCCTAAATTGATAGAACGTCGTGTGTATGGTATGTTTGTTAAACTCAATCGAGTAGGTAAGAATGGTAAGCAATTCAAGTTTTATAAGTTGCGTACCATGCACCCATATTCGGAGTTCCTGCAAGAGTATATCTATCAGCGTTATTCCTTGCAAGAGGGTGGTAAGTTCAACCACGATATTCGTGTGACAACGCTAGGTCGTTTCGCGCGTAAATACTGGCTAGATGAACTTCCGATGATTATCAATTTGCTCAAAGGTGATATGAAATTGGTAGGTGTTCGCCCTATTTCGCAGCATTATTTTTCGCTGTATAGCAAAGAGTTACAAGAGAAACGTGTTTGCCACAAACCAGGCATGTTACCGCCTTTCTATGCCGATATGCCAAAGACCTTGGAGGAGATCGAGGCATCAGAGATGCGCTATTTAACGATGTGTGAGGAAAAAGGAACACAGATTGCCGATTTTGTATATTTTTGGCGAATCTTCTATACCATTATTTTCAAGCGTGCACGAAGCCATTAAAAACGGACAACGGAAAAGTGAAAAAGTATGTATTGATAATAGTATTGTGTGTATCCTCATGGACTATGGCGCAGAATATTCCTGTGTCGCTGAGTTATACCCGTTTGTATGATTATTTAGACGAACTCATCACTGACGGTGTTGTCACCCACCAAACGGCTATTAAGCCATATACTCGTACTCAGGTTGCTGCCATGCTAGAACAGGCACAAATGGCGGATACATTGCTCAATACGCGTCAAAAGAAAGACTTGGATTTCTACCTCAATGAGTTTGCATTAGAACGTGATACGATGGTCAATAACTATGTGCAATACACTGACCATAGTACGTTCTCTCTCTCCTTGGCAGATCCGCAGTTCAGTTACAAAACGCGAAATAATAAGTTCAAGATGCGTTTTCGTCCGATACTAGGTGCTAATATATCTGCTAGCAAGAAAGGTGTATTACTGCAACGTTGGTATGGCGCAGAGTTGCAAATGGATATTGCCAACCACTTGAGTATTTGGGGTAGCATTCGTGATAATTCATGGAGTGGCGACTGGCTAAGTAAAACGTATTTCCCTACCTCCTCCGACCGAATGTACGGTGCTCGGGTTCATTATGGGGCTTCGCAGCAGCAACCTGCATTGTGTAATATGCCTGGTGTGCAATATAAGGAAGCCAATTACGGTGGAGATTTTTCCGATTCACGAGGAGGAATCAGTCTTTACACTTGGTGGGGTAGCATTGGTATTCAACGTGAGAGTATTCGTTGGGGCGATGCCTATCATTGCTCTAATATCTTATCTGGCAATAATCCTGCGGTACCCATGATTACGTTGCAATTGACTCCGTGCAAGTGGTTTCAGTTTGATTATTTTCACGCATGGCTAGTTTCGAATGTACTCGATTCTACGTATTATTATTTGGAAGATACAGAGGAGGCTGCCAATGCTGCAAAAAACTATCGCCCATACAATAAGTTCATGGCTGCGAATATGTTTACATTCACACCAATCAAGCAACTGTCATTTTCATTTGGTAACTCAATCATATATGCCGAACAGACCATTCAGGCTGCTTATTTAATACCGATAGCTTTCTATAAATCATTGGATCACCTACTTACGAAAGGCGTCTGGACACAGAATCAAAATTCGCAAGTGTTTGCATCTATTTCTGTGCGTCCAGTCAAGCATTTGCACTTGTATGGCTCTTTTTTCGTAGATGAAGTCAAGTTCTCTCGTTTTAAGTCAGATAATCCAGAGAATAATCCTTTGTCGTATTTGGTGGGGTTCAATTGGTCGGGCTGGCCAGTTAAAGGATTAAGTCTGAAGGGAGAGTTTATGCGCTCTTACATTGCTACATACGTCCACTCAATAGATGTGTTGGATTATACGTCAAATAGCTATAATATGGGACATTATATGGGGGATAATGCACAATCCATTTATGCGGAATTGGCATATCGACCAGTACGTGGTTTATTGTTGAAATTGAGTTATACGAATGATATGAAATATAATTCATATGCATATCAACGAGATAATATCAGCGAAACGATAGCACAAAAACCATTTGATCATTGCATCTATCGCAATGATGAGGTGCGCTTGGATGGTGTTTTTGAGGCGCATCCCAATATGTATCTCACCTTATCGGTGGGCTACAATCATGCACGAGGTTTTGACAATCAAAAGGAAAATGCCCTCCCTAGCGAAGATATAGGCAATGCACAACACTATTTGAATAAATATTGTCCATTATTATATCAAGGAAAGAATTTTACGGTACAAGCAGCATTCTCCTTTGGCTTCTAACCCCTCGCCTGTACACTTTACACCATATACCATCAAATGACTTGTAGTGTTATCATATTAAACTGGAATGGCGAAGCAATGTTGCGTCGTTTTTTGCCCTTTGTGATAGCCCATACGCAGTCGAATGGGGTGGAGATTGTGGTGGCGGATAATGGCTCGACCGATGGTTCGTTGGCGTATCTGCGCACACTGCCAGAGGTACGAATGATAGCCTTAGAGCAGAATTATGGTTTTGCCGAAGGATATAACCGTGCTATTGCGCAAGTGGAATCGGAGTATGTGGTGTTGCTCAACTCGGATGTAGAAGTTACAGAGGGTTGGCTAGACACCTTATTAGATTACGCGCGTACGTACGCGGATGTGGCAGCAATCCAACCCAAAGTGCTCAGTTGGCACGATAAGAATCGGTTCGAACATGCTGGCGCGGCAGGAGGTCTGTTGGATTGTTTGGGCTATCCCTATTGCCGAGGACGTTTGCTAACGCATATAGAGGAAGATAAAGGGCAATATGATACGCCAGTTCCTATTTTCTGGGCATCGGGTGCATGCATGTTGATCCGCCGCGATGTATATATGCAAGAGGGTGGGTTAGATACCGAGTTCTTTGCTCACCAAGAGGAGATAGACCTCTGTTGGCGACTCAATTGCCGTGGCTATAAGGTGATGGCTGTGCCGCAATCGGTGGTGTATCATGTGGGAGGAGGAACATTAGGATACGAGAGCCCAAGAAAAACGTTCTTGAATTTTCGCAACAATCTGTTGATGCTTTATAAGAATCTTCCTACCGCCAAATGGCTATTGGTCATGTTGATTCGTATGCCGTTGGACTATGTGGCTGCGTTGCAAATGCTCTTGAATGGCAAGTGGCTGAATTTCAAAGCGGTATGTCAAGCAAGATGCGCGTTTTGGCAGTTGCGAACAAAATACAAAAGTATAAAAAGAGATAACATTCGCAATTCTAAAATTGCTTATCCTACCACCATATGCAGAAGGAGCATCATCTTTGATTACTATCTGTTTGGAAAAAGAAAATAATTTTTTTTGCACGAAATATTTGCATATATCACAAAAAAGTAGTACCTTTGCAGTCGAAATGAATGAGGGGACCCGAAACGGTTCCCTCAATTTTATAAATCGAAGCATTATGATAGATAAACAATTGGTACAAAATCTCATTCTTGAGAAGTTGCAAGGCACGGGGTATGAGTTAATCACCCTGAAGATTAGTGCTCAAAACGAAATCCTGATTGAGGTAGATAAGTTAGACGGTGTGGATGTAGAGTTTTGTGCGGAGGTGAATCACTATTTGGTGGAGCAACTGGAGGCGCAAGGTATAGAGGACTACGCCTTGGAAGTAGGTAGTGTGAGCTTGACTGCACCATTCATAACGAAAATGCAATACGATAAGCATCTCAACCACGATGTGGAAGTGCTTGCTGCTGATGGCAAGAAATACCGTGGCGTGCTGGTGAGTGTGGACGAAGATAGTTTTGCTATCGACACCGAGGTGATGGTGGCTATAGAAGGCAAAAAGCGCAAACAAAAAGAGATTCAGACCCTCACCTTCGCCTACAACGCAGTCAAGTACACCAAATACGATTTGAAATTCTAACGACTTTAATGACCTTAAAGTCCTTAACGACCTTAATGTCCTTACTAGAAATAATTTAAACAAAATAATATGGCTACTAAACAACAACAATCAATCAATTTGATTGACATTTTTTCAGAGTTCAAAGAACTTAAAAACATTGACCGCCAAACGTTTATCAACGTTTTGGAGGATTCGTTCCGTAATGTGATTACTAAAATGTATGGTACAGACGCGAATTACGACGTGATTATCAACCCTGATAAAGGTGACCTTGAGATTTATCGTAACCGTCTTGTCATGGAAGATGATGATGTGGCTAATCCAGACACACAAGTGGGAATCACTGAGGCGTTGCAATTGGATGATGAGGCAGAAATCGGTGAAGAAGTGACAGACAAAGTGGAATTCTCCTCTTTTGGTCGTCGTATGATTCTCAATCTTCGCCAAACATTGGCAAGTCGCATTTTGGATTTGCAAAAGGAGAATTTGTATTTGCGTTATAGTGAAATGCTCGGTCAAGTAGTAAGTGGCGAATTGTACCAAGTATGGAAAAAAGAAATGTTGCTATTGGATGAGGATGGTAACGAATTATATTTGCCAAAGCAAAATCAGATACCTAGTGATTTCTACCGTAAGGGGGATACTGTTCGTGCCGTGGTGGTACAAGTTGATAACAAGAACCAAAATCCAAAGATTATCCTTTCGCGTACATCACCATTGTTCTTGCAACGTCTTTTTGAGCAAGAAGTTCCAGAAGTGCATGATGGACTGATTGCGATTAAGAATATCGCTCGTATTCCTGGTGAGCGTGCCAAAGTGGCTGTAGAGTCATTTGATGATCGTATCGATCCTGTAGGCGCATGTGTGGGTATCAAGGGTGCGCGTATTCATGGTATTGTGCGTGAGTTGCGCAATGAGAATATTGACGTTATCCACTATACTTCTAATATCAACCTCTATGTACAACGTGCATTAGCTCCTGCTAAGATTTCGTCAATGAATATCAATGAGGAGGAAAAAACAGTAGAGGTATATTTGCAACCAGATGAGGTTTCATTGGCTATCGGTAAGGGTGGTTATAATATCAAGTTGGCTAGTATGCTTACGGGCTATCAAATAGATGTATATCGTGAGATGGATGAAGCTGACAATGAGGATATCTACTTGGATGAGTTTAATGATGAGATCGATCAATGGGTATTGGATGCATTCAAAGCCATTGGTTTGGACACTGCTAAAGCTGTGTTGAGTGTAGATAAAGCAGATTTGATAAAGCGTGTTGACCTCGAAGAAGAGACAATCGATGAGGTGATCGCTATCCTCGCTGCCGAGTTTGAAGAATAATTAAGTATAAATGATAAACCCCCTCCCGGAATGGAGGGCCTCCTCGCTCTAAAATCCACGAAGTCCCCTGACAGGCGGGAAACCGTCCCATGGCGGCGAAGCCGCTTACTAACGAGAGCCTCGTGGGCTCGAGTTAAGAGGAGGAATGGCGGTCGCTTTAATTCGCATGGCGAATTCTGTGCGACAAGCCAATTCCGACGATATGGCTATTAAACTTATCAAAGCTTGTAAAGAATTAAACATCGGCATGTCCACCGCCGTAGAATTCTGTAAAAAGCAGGGTAAGGAAATCGCGACGGATCCAAACACCCGTATCGAAGATGACTTGTACCTATTGCTAGCTAAAGAATTCAACAAGGATATGGCGTTGAAGTTGGAGGCAGAGCGTCAGGCACAGGAGCGTCAAGAGCGAGAGATACCAAAATCCGTAGCGATTGATGAACCTAAGAAGCCTGAGCATATTCCTACTGAGATACCCAAACCTAAAATGGTGGGTAAGATAGACCTTGATACTGATAAAAAGCGCAAGGCAGAGGAAGAGGCGGAGCGTAAAGCTGCTGAGGAAGCTGCTGCTCAAGCGAAAGTTGCAGAAGAAGCACGTATAGCTGCGGAGAAAGAAGCTGCTGCAAAAGCTAAGGCTGAGGCAGAGCAGAAAGCTGCGAAAGAAGCGCAACTTGCGAAAGAGGCTGCTGAGAAAGCAGCGGCTGAACTTGCTAAAAAATCAGAGGAGCAAGTGCAAGAGTCTGCTCAACAAGATAAAAGAGAGGAAGAAGTCTTTCGACTTGGCAAACCTGTGCTCAAAAATGCACCTAAGGTATTGGGTAAGATTGATTTGAGCAGTATCAATACAGCTACTCATCCAACCAAGAAGACCAAAGAGGAGAAGCGCAAGGAGCGTGAAGCACGCGAGCAACAACGCAAAGCCAACAAACCTGCTGCTAACAACAATGGTGGAGGTAAGGCTGCTGACGCACCTAAAGATGGTGAAAAACGTAAGCGCGAGCGCATCAAACAAAATAAGGTGGACGTAAATGATGCGCGCAACCAAAAACCTCAAAAGAAGAACAACAAAGCCAGAGGCTTCAAAGTGGAGGTCGATGACGAGGAGGTACAACGCCAAATCAAAGAGACTATTCAACGTCTCCAAGGCAATAAGGGTAAGAGCACTACCAGTAAGCATAAACGTGAGCGCCGCGAGTTAGAGCGCGAGAAGATGGCGCAAGAGCGCGCTGCGGAGCAAGAGCAAAGCAAAGTGCTCAAACTCACCGAGTTTGTGACCGCCAACGACCTCGCCGTGATGATGAACGTGCCTGTGACCAAGGTCATCGGTACATGTATGATGCTCGGCGTCATGGTTAGTATCAACCAGCGTCTAGATGCCGAAACCATCAATCTCGTAGCCGAGGAGTTTGGCTTCTCTACCGAGTTCGTTTCTGCCGAAGTGGTTGAGGAAATCAATGCTGACGAGGTAATCAACGAAGAGGATATCACCGAACGCTGCCCAATTGTGACTGTTATGGGTCACGTGGACCACGGTAAAACCTCGCTCCTCGACCATATCCGTAACGCTAACGTTATCGCTGGTGAGGCAGGTGGTATCACCCAGCACATTGGTGCGTATAATGTGAAACTGAAGAACGGTCAGCATATCACTTTCCTTGATACCCCTGGTCACGAGGCGTTTACCGCTATGCGTGCACGTGGTGCGAAGGTAACGGATATTGCGATCATCATTGTGGCTGCTGATGATGCAGTCATGCCACAAACTATCGAGGCTATCAACCACGCACAAGCGGCTGGTGTTCCTATGATTTTCGCTATCAACAAGTGCGATAAGCCTACCGCTAACCCAGAGAAGATCAAAGAGCAACTCTCCGGTATGAATATCCTCGTAGAGGATTGGGGTGGCTCTTACCAATGCCAACATATCTCTGCTAAGAAGGGTGAGGGTGTCTTCGAACTCCTCGAAAAAGTGTTGCTTGAGGCCGAGATGCTTGAGCTCAAGGCTAACCCTAACCGCCGTGCCAAAGGTTCTATCATCGAGTCTTCGCTCGATAAGGGACGTGGTTATGTAGCAACTATCCTTGTGCAAGATGGTACACTTCATCACGGAGATATCGTCCTCGCGGGTGTATATCATGGTAAGATCAAAGCCATGTTCAACGAGCGTGGACAACGTATCCAACAAGCCCTTCCTGGCGAGCCATGTTTGATTCTCGGTCTCAATGGCGCACCACAGGCAGGTGATGAGTTCAATGTGATGGCAACCGAGCAAGAGGCACGCGATATTGCTAACAAACGCGAGCAATTGCAACGCGAGATGTCGCTCCGCACCAAGAAACACGTTGGTTTGGATGAGATTGGTCGTCGTCTGGCTATTGGTGACTTCAAGGAACTCAATATCATTGTCAAGGGTGATGTGGACGGTTCTGTGGAAGCGCTCAAAGACTCGCTCATCAAACTCTCTACCGAGAATATCCAAGTCAATGTTATCCACGGTGCTGTGGGTGCTATCTCCGATTCTGATGTGCTGTTGGCTGCTGCTTCGGATGCGATTATCGTCGGCTTCAATGTCCGTCCTACCAGCACAGCGCGTAAGATGGCAGAGAACGAAGAGGTGGATATCCGTATCTACTCCATCATCTACGATACCATCAACGAGATCAAGTCTGCTATGGCAGGTATGCTCTCGCCAGAGATCAAGGAGGAGGTTACTGCTACCCTCGAGGTATTGCAAACCTTCCGTATCTCCAAGGTGGGTACCATCGCAGGTTGTATCGTGCGTGAGGGTAAGGCCAAACGTGCTAACAAGTGCCGTGTAATCCGTGACGGTATCGTGATCCATACTGGCGAACTCTCTTCGCTCAAGCATGGTAAAGACGATATCAAGGAGGCAGGTCTCAATATGGAGTGCGGTTTGAGTATCAAGAGCTATAATGATATCGTAGAAGGCGACCTCATCGAGACCTACGAGGAGATCGAGGTAGCAAAGACTTTGTAAAAATAATCTAGATAATCTAGCATTACTAGCCAATCTAGAATAACTAGTAATAATCCATCGTATCTCATTTGAGGTGCGATGGATTATTTATGTGCGTTTTATTAAGATTCCTTCTCTTTTCGTTTCTCTATCTTTTTCTGAATTTCACCGAGAGACGACCCTGAGAACACCGAGAGAACTCCCTGAGACCGCCAAAACTGAAAAGTGTGACTAAACCTGTGACTAAACCTGAAAAAGGTTGACTCGATTACTGATATATAATCTTAAAAAACGTACTTTTTTGACTCGTTTCCTGAAAAGGTTGACTGGAGTCCTAAAAAGGTTGACTCTTTGAAAGATGATGCAAAGATACTACATTCTTTTGACATATGCAAATTTGCCATTAAAACTATTTCTTTAACTTTTGAAAATTATCTGTTATATTGGTACACCTGCGCAGGTGTACGCATCCCAAGATTAAGGTGTGGA
>JAZNPR010000076.1:0-31313 GCA_045589755.1 Paludibacteraceae bacterium | reverse complement strand
TCACTTCTATGTATTTCTTCGTGAGTGGTACGGTTGAGGTGGTGAATAAGCAGGGCAAACTCTATATGGAGATTAATGCGCGCAATTCATACAACGTGCCAGCGCATATTATCTATGATGGTTCTGTCACCACGGGTATCTTGGATACTCAAATCCCGACACACGACACCCAGAAAGTACTGCGCGACGGTCAATTGCTGATTATCCGCAATGGCAATGCCTTCAACCTCATGGGCGCGCGCGTGAGAATATAATATTGTGTAACTGTTTAATTTTTTGAGTTATGAAGAAGATTGTTACTCTTTGCTTGTTAACTGTAATTGCGATGGCTATGTTCGCATTGTCACCAAACAAGCTTCCAAGACTGGAGCAAGCAGCCCAGACTTCAGTTAAAGCCAAGGCAATGGAAATGATAAAGCCCGATGCTACAAAGCGTGTGATGCGTCCTGCGCAGCCAACAATGACTGCCTATAAATCTATTGCAGCGAAACATGCGATTCAATCCAAACAAAAAGCTGTAAAAGAGACGATTACGTTGGACGGTGGTGTCTTCCTCGTAGAACCAGAATACGAGGCAGAAACCCGCGAATGGTATATTGCTGTAGAATCTCATGGCTACACTTTCCGCCTCTGTTGGTATGGTCCTGCTGACGATTTTACGGGTACCTTCTCTTTTGATGACATCAGTTGGGATTGGACTTGGGGATGGTACCAATCGGCAGATTTGTTCTATGAGATTTTCCCTTCTGACATCAATATGACCATTTCCCAACAGAAGGTAAGCAACTATCTGACACAAATCGTTTTGGATGCTACAATCTACGACGCTAATGACAATGTATATGTCTTGCATATCGTACATGAAATGTTTACGCCCAAATCTACGGTTGAGACTGTATTAGAGAATGCGCAACTCACTATTGGTGAGGGGTATTACGTCTTGGATGGCAATAACAACGAATTGGATCTTCAACTCACTGTTAATTCTTCTACCATCGATGGTTTGTACAACAAAGATTATTTTGACTTAAACGCTACAAAGATTACCTACGATGGAGTAGAGCAGCAACTATTGCAGGCTACTTTGATGATTACGGGTGGCACTTTGCCTAATGGTTCGTTGGGCTATTTTGCTGATTTATCTTTCTACAATCAAGATACCATTTTGCACCACGTTTCTATGCAGGCCTCATTGCCTGCTGTTAAAGATACTATTGAGATTGTTTGCACCAACCTTGACGTAGATGAATCCATGGGTGCGTATGGATTGATTATGGTGAGTGGTTTCAACGATTTCTACGATGTGTTTGCCATGTACGAGGGCGAATATGCAGATGCAGGAGTGTATAATGTATCGGTGTCTATTACGGACAAGATTACATGGCTTGAACCTACCGAAGCGATTACTGCTACCTTGACTCTGACGGAGGAAACAGATGGTTGGCATGCCAATATTGAGGCGTATGGCAAAGACTATAATTGGTATTCTATTGATATGTCGTATGTGGTACCAGAGCCAACCGACACGGTGGATATCACTTTCGAAACAACGGCTATTGGCACCTATCTGCCATACGACAACAATATGTTGCAACTCCTTCACTATGGCGATGATTATGAGGCCTCTCTCACCGTCTATGGTAAAGGACTGGGCGACTCTTTTACGATGGATAATGTCTATCTGGACTATAGTGGTATATACAACAAGGAGATGGGTCGCAGCGTCATTTTCGCCGATGTCAATGGTACGCTCAATCAGTATGGTGATACTACTGTTATTTCTGCCAGTGTCATTGGTTTTGATGCTGTGCAATACAACCTCCATCTCTGGTATGTAGCACCAACACCTATGGACACAGTCGAAATAGAAATGCCTATAGAGTTCATCAATTCAATGGATTATGGCTATTACACCTTGGGTGCATATACCCCTGATTCAGCGTGGTATGTGTCCCTTAGTCCTATGACCAGCGAGGTGGCTGGTTCGTTTGCTAACGATGGCGTCTTTGGCAGACTGGGTTCTGAAGGTGGGCAGTATGATTTCTATGGTGGCGAAACCTATATCTACGAAGAAGCCACATTGAACCGTTACTCCGTAGAGAAGGGTACGCTGATAGTGGAGATGACACCTGATGGCAAAATCTCTGCCGAAGCCAAAGTGATTTGCTCCAATGCTATTTACTACCATATCAAGATGACATCAGAGTATAATACCCACTTAGATTTCGATGAGCCCGAGGAAATTATTGATCGTGTCTATACCACTGAAGATAATGTGTTTATTGAAAATCAAGTAGAAGAGAATGGCTATATTTATCTTGCTCTTACGGCAGGTGATGAATCGGATATGGCTGCATTCTTCTTCTATACGGACGAGGTAGATGAGGATATTATTATTCCTGTAGGTGTATATCCAATCAATTATACAGAGGACTATGGTACGGTGCAAGCCAACCCGGGTGTGCAAGGTAATGGTGTATTACCTTCATTCTATGCTAAGATTTGGGAGGATGGCTCGCTTGAAGTGCCATTATGGCTATTGGTAGGTGGTACGGTGGAAGTACGAAAAGATGAGCAACTAAATGCTCATTTGGAAGTCAATGCGTACAACTCCTACGGCGTGCCTGTACATATCGTATATGATGGTACTCCTATTGATACTTCTGTGGAGAATACCCATAGCCAATCGCCAATGACCCATAGCCAAAAGTTGCTGCGCAATGGTCAGTTGTTGATTCAGCGTGCTGGCGAGACCTTCACAATTTTGGGCACTCGCATCGCACAATAATCGCACTATTACCGCACAATAACCGCACAATTCGGGGACCCCATGTGTCCCCGAATTGTCTTATATGTACATTTTTGACTTTTCAAATAGATACATTATTAAAATACTTGCGCGCGCGAAAAAAATGTATTTTGTTGAAAAAATATTTGGCATATTCAAATATATTTCGTAACTTTGCACGCGATTACCAAATAAACATGAAATAAATGTTTTACAACATATATTTAAACAATTAACTTTATTATTAACCAAAAAATCCAAATTGTTATGAAGAAATTTTCATTTCTTTTTGCGGCGCTCTGTATGGCATTGACCATGAGCGCAACTGAAGTAACAGTGACTATTGGCGACTATGCTGCCGCTAATGGATGGGAAAACAGTGTACAACAAACTTCTCTTACTATGGACGAGGTTGTGACTGTTACTGCTAACCCTACTACTGGTACTTACAATAATACTGGAAAGTATTATGAAAATGGTTTGAACTGGCGCATGTATCAAAACGAAGCTCCAGCTATTACCGTAAGTGCTGCAGAAGGTTATTTTTTAACTTCTGTTACATTCACTTATGAGAGCAACAAGACTGGTGTTATGGTTGATGCAGATGGCGCGCAAGTCGCTTCTGCTGAGGCTTATGCATTGGACAATGTTGCTTCTGCTACATTTAGTGTAAGCAACACTAACCCTGATGTAACTAATGGTCAAGCTCGTATTACAGCTATCACAGTTGTTTACGAGGCTGCTGAGGAAACACCTGAAGTAACCGTTCCTACTAATGCTGAATTGTGGGAAGCGTTCAAACCTTATTACAACACTTATTATGGTCTCGCACGTGCTGACCAACCAATCGACAAAGTTTCTACCTTCGCTAATGCAAAGATGCAAGAGATTATGACTGACGCTGCATCTGAGTATAAATGGTTGGGTGACTACGTATTGTCAGTAGCAACTGCTGCTGGTGTAACATTGAGCACCGATATGGCTTCTGCTAACGAGGGCGGCTGGCGTTGGGCTGTTCACGCATTCTTCAATGCTGCTGCTGGTCAACACGGTGCTGCAGGTATCGACTTTACCGAGGCAGGTAAACCAGAGAATTGGGGTCCTTACTACCTCGCTGCTCAAACTCCTGTGGAGCCAGAACCAACTACCGAGACCGTTTATTTTGTAAACGCTGCTAACTGGACTACTGTAAACGTTTACGCTTGGACTACAGACCCTATCGTTGCATGGCCAGGTGCTGCTGCAACCCTAGAGGCTGAGCAAATCGCTGGTTATGACGTATATTCTTACACCTTAGAGGCTGGTGCTGCTGCTAACGTTATCTTCAACAATGGTAGCGGTGCACAAACTGCCGACCTCGTTTGGACTGCTGGTAAATATTATGTAAAAGACGGCTGGTACACAAAAGAAGAAGCTGAAGCAAAATTGGCTCAACCAGTAGAGTATGAGTCAGTTTACTTTGTAAACGCACAAGGTTGGGCTAAAGTGAATATCTACACTTGGACTCCTGAAGTAGGTGGATGGCCAGGCGTGGCTATGACCAAAGAGGCTGAGCAATTAGCTGGTTATGATGTATATTCTTACACAGTAGAGAAGGGTACTGCTTTCGGTGGTATGCTCTTCAACAACACAACAGGCATACAAACTGGTGACCTCAAGTGGACTGCTGGTAAGTACTATGTACAAGACGGATGGTACACCAAAGAGGAAGCTGAGGCTAAATTGGCTGCTCCTGTAGTTGTTACTTGGACTATGGTTGGTCAAGAAGAACTCTTTACTCCAGCTTGGACTCCAACAGCTGTAGAGAACGATATGGAGAAACAAGAAGATGGTTCTTACGTTCTTGTTCTTGAGAACAAAACACTCAAGGCTGGTAAATACGAGTACAAAGCGGTTAAGGATCACGCTTGGACCGTTTCTATCCCACAAGAGGGTAACTATACATTGGATATTGCTAGTGATGGTGATTATACTATCGAATTTACTGTAAATGCTGCTACAGAGTTGACAACTAAAGTTACCAAGAATGTAGTACCTTGCGAAGAGGCTATTGCTGTTAACTGGGACGAGCCTATCGCTCTCCAAGCAAATGCGGATGTATGGTATCATCTTAACTTGGCTACTGCTGTAGAAGGCGGCAATGATATCAGTGTTATTTTGGTAAATACTTCTGACGAAGAAACTGAAATCACTGTTGCTGCATACGAGAATTGCCCAGAATTGGAGATCATAACTGAAGTTACTAAGATACTCAAACCTAACGAGAAACTCGATGGTATCGCAGAGTATGCAGAATACTTGGATGGTCAAGTGAGTGAAATGTATATCCACGTAACAACTAAGGGTGGTGCAGTTGAAGTTAGCGCTGAGACTGTTAAGCCAGAAATTGAGTGGATTGAAATGCCTCTCGAAATCACCAACTTGACCACAATGGAGATGCCTGTAGAAGGTGTTACCTATTTGCAATTGACAGGTCGTGATGATATGAATGATGCCGACGTAATGCTCTTCCTCAACAACTACACAGGCGAGGAGAAAGCTTACGAAGTAAACGCTGAGAGCTCATTTATGACCTTCGGTGGTCTTGAACTCACCGTTATGGATGGTTCTATTACCAAGTCTGTTGACCCAGAGAAGGGTGATGTATTTGCTGGTACTGTTCACGCTTCTGTAGAGGAAGAGGGCGAGACTATGTATGTTGAGTTCGCGCTCACTATGTATGCTCTTCCTGCTACTGTAATTGAGTTGGAGGGTGTAGAAATCACTGTTAACGAAGAAAGTGCAATCGCATTCTTCAATGCTACATGGGAAGGTACTCCTCTTTCTGTAGAAGTTTCTGGCTTCGAAGAGGTAGAGTTCAAAGAGTATCCAGAGTGCTGGCTCTCAATCGGTGACGATGTTAACTGGGTGGACGCTGCTGCTGGTCCTGCTGCTATCATTATTGAAGATGGTGTAGCTATGCTCGAAGGCGAGTTTACCAGTTTCGCTACTGGCAAATCTTATGAGGTAATGCTTACTGGTACATTGCCAGTAAAAGAGGAGCCTGTTGTAGAGCCAACTTATACCGAGAACCAACTCAACACCTTCGCATTCGGTCTTGAGTCTGAACTCACAGAGGAAGCTCTCAACGTTACATATCGTTTGAACAACTCGAACGCTACTTCTGTAAACGTACTTGTTTACAAGGGCGAAGAGGTTGTTGCTACCGTAGCTGGTACAACTACTATCGGTGTGAACACCGTAGCTATCCCAGTAGCAGAGCTTCCACAAGGTCGCATGCTCACATGGTCAGTAGAGGTTAACGGTACTTCTGTTGCTGCTCCTACACAAGAGGAGAAGATCTATAGCTTCTACCACCCATCAGGTTTGGATATTGATAACAACCCAGAGAACCCAACCTTCGGTATGCTTCTCATTAACGAGGGTATGCAAGCTGTTAAGGGCGAGACAGGTTATGTAAGCTCTGGCTTCGG
The DNA here is from genome assembly GCA_045589755.1 of Paludibacteraceae bacterium. Classification (GTDB taxonomy): domain Bacteria; phylum Bacteroidota; class Bacteroidia; order Bacteroidales; family Paludibacteraceae; genus Colicola. The sequence continues at coordinate 25,052 of JAZNPR010000076.1, read as the reverse complement.
TGCAGGTATCTTCGCGTTTACTCCATCTCTTGACCTTATTCCAAATGGTGACCAACCAGGTTACAATGGTGGTATTGAGTTTACTACAGGTCGTGCAGACGGTGCAGGTACTGCATATTCTCCACGTCGTATCCGTATCTCTGATGACGGTCGTATCTTCGTTACTTCACTCAACACAGACGGTAACTACCTCTGGGAGGTTAACCCTGCTAACTTGAACGAGTGGACTTCTGTATTCCAAGGTACATTGAATGAGAATAAAGAGTTGATTACTGCTGATAGCGCATTCATCGCAGCTCCTAACAACGGTTTCGACGTGAAGGGTGCTGGCGAGAACTTGCAATTGGCTATGTACTCTGTAAACCTCCCAGGTATCACAGGTGCAGCTATGAGCGGCTTCCGTCTCCATGAGTACAACCTTGGTACAGCTACTACATGGGCTACTGCTCCTTCTAAAGCTATTGTTGAGGGCAAATATGCAATCAACTACACAGGTACTCAAGTTGTTTATGACAACGAAGGTGGTGTATGGATCGCTTCTTACCGTGGTACAGCTTCTGATGCTAACCCAGGTTTGGTTCACATCAACGCTGACGGTGTTGAGGATGCTAAACTCATTTGGAGCAATGTTCGTCAAGCAGGTATCCGCTTCAATAGCGACTTTACTAAACTTGTTGTAGCTGGTAACAATGGTGCAGCTAAGAAAGCTACTATCTACGCTGTTTCTAAAGATGCTAACGGTGCTCCTGTATTGACAGAGGAAACTGTTATCGATATGGCTGCTGTAGGTAACAACCTCAACGACTTCGCATTCGACTACGCTGGTAACTTGTATGCTTGCGGTAACTCTGCTGAGAAACTCATCGGTTGGGCTATGCCTTACTCTGGTCAAGTAGTTACTCCAGCTGCTTCTAAATATGCATTCCATATTGGCGAGTTGTTGCCAGAACCAACCGTAGTAACTGAGATGGCAGGTGTGGTTAAACGTGCCCTCCAAAATGGCGAGAACACTATCGTTCTTACCCACGAGGCAGACGGTACTGCTCACATCTACGAGGTAGCTAATGGTACTATCCTTGAGCTCCTCCAAAATGGTGTGATTGCAGTTGATCCTGAGAACGCAGGTGACTTCCTCGCAATCTCTGATATTGCTCTCACTGAGGATGGCAAGCTCGTTGCTACCAACTATATGATTACTCAATCTGGTGATGATCAAGTTGCCGATGGTGACAAACGTGGTGAGACACGCGTGTATATCTGGAACGATCTCCACGGTGCTCCATCTGTATTGTTCACATCTAAGATGTCTTCTAACTGGTTCCAATCTAAGCAAGGTTTGACCATGGCTGTTAAGGGTACTTCTGACAACATGGAAATCTTCATGACTGGTATCCACAAGTCTAAAGCATGGGCACGCGTATCTTCTTACCGTGTAATTGAGGGTGTTTATGTTGAGCCAGATGTTAACAACAACGACTATTATCACTTCTATGACGTTGCTGATGCTGTAGCTCTTGAGACTACCGTTGGTACTCAATATGAGTTGACCGCTTCTCCTCTTGGCGCTATGAACTGGATCCTCGACGCAGAGTTGATTAACCCAGTTGAGATCGTTGAGCCAGAGACCAACAATGTAGAGATTTCTTCTTGCGTTGCTCTCTCTACCGACCTTGGTAAGAAGTTCAACGGTACTTCTATCGTAACCGTAGGCGAGCAAGTTCTCATGGTAGCTCCTTATGCTACTGCTGAGGGTCTCCTCGCAGGTGTTAAGGTGCTTGACATCACAGCTGGTTTGGATGCTGCTACTGAGGTAGCTACTGCTGATCTTGACGCTGCTGTTGAGGCTACCGCTGCTGCTACTGCAGTTGCTGTTGCTGAGAATGTTCTCACTATCACTCTTGTAGCTGATGCTACTATCTACACATTGAATGTAGAGTTGGAGAGCGAGCCAGATTACATGCTTCTTGAAGACAATATCACCAACTTGGTAATTGATCTTGAGAACATGGCAATCATTGGTGGTCCAAGTACAATGTGGCAAGTTGAGGTATTCCTTGGTCTTGCAGAAGATGACAATATGGACGGTCAATGGTCATTGTCTCCAGAAAGTTCAGTAGCTATCATGGGCTTTGACGCTCGCTTCATCGATGGTTATGTTTACGATATTGACGTAAACGCTCCAGCAGCTAAGGCAGTATTGTATGTAGAGGATAGCGGTTTCTTCTATGAAATCAAACTTGATATGACTTCTACCCCAACAGAGGCTATCGTTGTAGTAGTAGAAGATGCAACTGTTCAAATTGATACTATTCCTCTCTTCGGTGATCAAGTTGACTACGCATTGAAGATGACAGGTGAATGGACCTACGCTGAAGACGGTGTTACTTATCCAGTATTGGTTGAGGTTCCTGTTTACTATCCAGAAGCAACTGAGCCATCAGAGATGACATGTACTGTAACAATCGGTGGTATGGGTGATACTGATCCATGGCTTGGCTTCGGTGAGGGTACACTTACTATCACTACCGTAGATGGTGTGGTTACCGCTAAGGGTCTTGTTGCTAACCCATACACAGGTGTAGCATTTGATGTTACCGTTTCTGGTAAGTTGCCACAAGATCCAGGTCCTGGTACAGGTCTTGACAACGTACAAGTTGAGGTGAAGACTGTTAAGATGATTAAGAACGGTCAACTCATCATCAACCGCGATGGTAAGTCTTACAACGCTCAAGGTGCTATTGTTAAGTAATTAACAAATCACTAATATACAAAAATGGGCTTCCTCCTCGGAGGGAGCCTATTTTTTTACTCTCGCCACTAAACACTAAACAGTAGCGAAGCGTCCACTAAACACTAAACAGCAGCCCCTCTGGGGCGTCCACTAAACAAAAAAATCGCTTTCTATCGTTTTTTTTTGCATATTCTGCAAATTTTTACTACCTTTGTGCCCAAATTGGATAGTTGTTTAATTTTGTATGGGTATGAGAAAAATTGTCTTTATTCTTTCCTTTTTGACCACACTTTTCTATAGTGCGAATATCTACGCACAAATAGTAAAAGAAATAGAATTTGAAATAACCAAAAAAGAGGTACAGGGTACAGGTAGATATGCCAACCTTGTACTATATGGTCAGCATGACACGTACGGTAAGATTACCATCTACCTCAATGAGTATAGTGGCAGTTACAAAACCTACGACGTGTATTATGCCACTCTTGGGAACCTCACGCTTACTGGTTCTGCAGCATGGAGCAAAGACGGCAAGGCAGAAATAGTAGATGCTAACCTCTCTACTGCACCATTCGATGAAGAACCTACCGCGGAAGACCAAGTATTTCATATGGTTGGTACCTACGTGCAGCAGGAGACAGTCACACTCAACTTCGCTGGCTTCAGTCAATTTGGATATGACACTAATTACAGAGATTGGTTTATGCGTATGGAAGGTACTGACCCTAATACACCCGAGTATGGTTATCGGCTGGAACTTGCCTACTATGCTCCTGCCAGCAATGGCTACGGCACATTCTCTACTGCTAAGGGCGATATTAATATGGCAGATACACATCTCCAAACACCTTCGGGATATGTGATGTTTGATAGTGTGACACTAACGGTAGAGCAGAAAAAAGTCAGCGACAACCTTACCCAAACTATAGCTAATGCCACATTGTTAGGCGAAGACGGTGTCACCTATATCGTTTCGTGTATCCACAATAGCATAACACCCAAAACACAAATCTCAGCAGTAATTACCAATACCTCCTTATCTCGCAATGAAGATTCCTTCACACTGGATGGCATGAACAATGAGGTGGAAGCCACTATCACTATCAAGAGCAACAAGCTAGTCGGCAAATATGCAATGAAGCAGATTGATTTGCAGCAAACCTATTTCTTCCATAATGAGGAAAAACTAGATATTCTATCCATTCAAGCAGAAGTGGTCACTGAACTCAAGAATAATAATCTGGCATGTATCACCAATGTGGCTCTTCTCACGCGCGATACTATATTATATGTTATCAGAATGACACACACTTTCCCCGCACCCATCGACTCTGTAGAGCTTAAAGCCACCAACCTCATTCTCAATGATGCGTTGTCAGAGGAATTAGGGGTGGTGAGTTTCGATGCCAAGAACGAACAATACATTCTTTCTGGCGCTTGGATGGCTACCGAAGCAGAGGAAGGGACCTACGCAAAAGAGGATGTCACTATCGAATTACAAGATGTACAAAACAATACAACTATCCATTCCTTAGATGCTACTCTGCATGTGAAGAAAGATAATTCTGCCCATTGGACAATCACGGGTACGATGCGAGGCGATGATAATGTGGTATATAATCTGGATTTATCGTATGTCGTGCCGACGCCTCAAGATACGGTGATGGTACGTTTCAATCACTCCGCCATTGCCACTTTTACTCCTGATATGAACAATGACCTGTTCTTCGAGAACAAAGATGAGCACTATTATGCTTCTATCAATATTCGCGGAGTGGAGATGGAGAGTGCATTCTCTTTGCAAGATGTGGACAGAGATTATTGTGGTGTGAAAGACTCTCTTACGGGTATATATACCGAATTGGCTGACATCAATGGTCGCATCTTCCAACTGGGTGATACCACTATTATGCAAGCCCAGCTCATCAGTATGGATGCTACGCTCTATGATATTGAGCTATGGTATGTAGTGCCTACACCTATTGACACCGTTACGCTCTCCTTCCCAGTAGAGTTTGGAGACCTACGCAACGAAGAAGGGTATTACCAACTATATGGCCCATCATCGGATACCACCTATATTGTGGCATTCAGCCCGCTCTCTGAAGATATTGAAGGCACTTTTGTCTATGATGGTATGTTTGGCAAGTTCGGCGCAGAAGGTGGACGTATGGAAATGGAGTACCGCAATACCTATATTGCCAAGATGGAGGGTGACTACGTGACCGCTATCATGCCACTGGAGAAGGGAAAAATGACAGTCACTATGGACGTGGATGGCAATATCACCGCAGTGGCTGAAGCCATCTGTGCAGATAGCGTATATTATCATATCACTATGACCGCTCACTACGAGCGCGAATACCTGCGTGGCGATATGCCTATAGGTAGCGTCGATAAGGTTTATACGGCTGCCGATATTCTGTCCACCATGGATCAATCCGAAGAGGAAGGATGGATATACCTCGCTGTCGGAGCGGCTGACCAATCCGACCTCATGGCTATGCACTTCTTGGTGGACTCTACCGATGCGGATATCCTCATCCCTGAAGGCGAGTACAAAATCAACAAGTCCTTCCGACCAGGTACAATACTTGGCAATGCTGGACCTGATGACCAAAATCAAATTTCTACTCCTTTCTATGCAACTACAGATGCACAAGGATATTTGAATGAAATCTACATGTGGGTAAAGGGTACTGTCACCGTAGCAAAGAAAAACGGCAAACTGTATCTCGAAGTCAATGCATTCAACTCCTACGATGTGCCAGTGCATATTATTTACGATGGTTCAACATCAACAACCGCACTCCCCAATATCCAATATCCGATATCCAATACCCACAAATACATCCGTAATGGTCAACTTATCATTCGCAAGAATGGGGTAGAGTACAATACACAAGGTATGAAACTATAATACAACAATCAATAAAAAACAAAGAACAATGAAAAAGATTTTTTCTCTTATCCTCGTGGCTAGTTTGTCCTTGTTTGCGTTTGCGCAAACCGCACTGACTAGTAAGCCACAAGCCTTGAAAGCCCTCATGGCAAAAGAGCACTTGAGCAACACCCTGCAAGCAGTGCAACAACCTGCTCGCCAACAAACTAAATTGGTAGCGGAGGAACCTGCTACATGGACCGCTACAACCTATGCAGCCCAAGCTCCTGCACAACTTACGGGGCTTGACACTACAGAGGTGTACTTTACATCATTCTATGAGGACCCTTACTTCTATGAGCCAGCGGAGTGGTATGTTGTACTTCGCAACGAGCGTTATCAGTTCATCTTCGACATCGTTAAAAATGTCAATCCTGCAACGATGGCAGGCACTTACACAGAGAAAGACCTGGACATATGGTTCTCATGGTGTATGTTCCCAGAAGCTAACGGAAAAACGCACTACTACAAGACTTGCGAATTGACTATCCAAGAGGAGAAAGTAAGTGACAACCTTATCAAATATACCTTGGATGCTGTGATGTTGGTTACCAAAGGTTTGGAAGAGGGTGCCCCCGAATATGGCTATTTCAAGGTTCATGCTGAACACAAAGTTATCAAGGCGCAATCCAAACTGGATGTCGCACTCTACAACTGCTCTATCACTCCAGAAGAAGATCGTTTCCGCATTGCAGGTAAAGACAGTGTGATGGAGGTGGACCTCACCTTCTTCACAGAGACTGGTGTAGATGGTTATTACTCGCACAAACTTATGGATGACGAGAATAGCAAGATCGTTCATAATGGCAAAGAGAAAGGTATCATGGAGCTTGAAGGTGTCATCTACGGCGCTGAGAATATCTATGGCGGTTTGACATATATATTCATGTGTGAAGCATTTACCAACGACACATGCTTCTACAATATTGCTATGGAAGCACCAGTACAACCTGAAGACACCATCGAGATTACCTCTACCAGCGCGATTATCAACGATGCGTATGGCATGTCACAGCAAACGATTTTGGTTGATGCCAGCACATCTGAATACGTAATCAATGCTGCCTACAACGCTACTACTGTTACCACGCCAGCGGAATATCCTACTGGTACTTCATACGTTTATTTGACTAACTTGAAGACGGAAGAAGTTATTGAGTCTATCATTTGTAACCTCAAGATTACGGGTAGCAGGAATGATGGCTACCAAGTAGAAATCCGCATGTTGGGTACTGACTACAAATACTACATCATGCACCTCTCTTATGGTGTGCCAGAGGTAAAAGAAACCAAAGTTTTGGACTTCCCTAATATCTCTAAGACTATGTTCTACATTGATCCACTTGGCTCCAAGGAATTGCAAATGGCGAACTACAACGAGGAGTACTCTGTTTCCTTTGACATTTTCTACATTGATCAGGTGATGGGCGGCGAGTTTGATTTAGCAAATACCGTTGAGGAACAAACATTCCTCATTCATCACGTTGTAGAAGATGGACATGTTGTAGATGTTCCTGTTAAATTCGCTGAGTTTGGCGGTGAGATTTGGCAAAAGAATGATACTACCTTCCTTACAGCTACCGTTTTGGGCTTTGATTCTATCCAATACGAAATCTCTATGTTCTACACCATTCCAACTCCTACAGAGACTGTCACTTATACCTTCGACGGTCTTGCCAACGAAGAGGCTGTATTGCTCACCAATGCCGTATCTTCTTCTGGTATCTTTATCCTAGATGCTATGAGCGACGATGGTGACTTGATGGCAAAAGTGAATGTGGAGCGCATTACCAATAAGAGCATTGAGGGTACCTTCTACAACGATGGCAATTTTGAGCATACCGATTTCTATGCGCCAGATACCTATGTCAAGGTTTGGAATACAACTACCAAAGCATACGACGAGTATTCTGTGCAAAAGGGTACTATGACCGTAACCGTAGAAAATGGTATCCTCACTGCGGTAGCTTCGTTCATCTGCGACAACTCTGTACAATACAACCTCACCTTCAAAACCGCATATGTCCGCGAGCGTATCCCATTTGATAAGGAAGATGAGGATCTTGACTTTACCTTTGGACCTGATTCATACATCAAAGTAACAGATTGGAGACCAGATAATTATCGTCTCATTGAGTTGTTTATAGTAGATGCCGATAAGACTGTTGTAGCTGATTTCTATTTCGTTGTAGATCAAGATGTAGCAGCTGATCCTGATATCGTTCTCCCTGCTGGTGTTTATCCTGTCAATGCTTCATGGCAATCAGGTACCACATTAGCTTGCTCTGGTGTTGCACCTGATGGTCCACTTCCTTCGTATGTTTGCTTTGTAGATGCGGAAGGCTACTTGGACCCATTGAACTTGTGGTGCATGGTAGATGGTACAGTGACTATTGAGAAGGTAAATGGCAAAATGAAACTCGAAGTTGATGCATCCAACTCCTACGATATGTCTGTCAAACTTCACTACAACGCTGCTTCAACACCTGTAGAAGACATATACGTTGACGAAACCAATATCAGTAAGCGCCTCATCAATGGTCAACTTCTCATCAACCGTAATGGCAAAACCTACAATGCTACTGGTGCACTCGTTAAATAATCTAGCCCAGCTAGTGTTACTAGTCTAACTAGCCTAACTAGTGCTGCTAGACCGACTATTGCTACTAGTCCCCAAGAAAAAAAACAGCGTGGTCCTTCCAACCACGCTGTTTTTATATCCTCTCACCTCTCACCTTTAACCTTTCGCCTAAAACACTGTACCACTGTCCTTCTTTCTCAATCAGCAGCTGCCCATTGCGCAATACTTTTCGGCAATTGGTCCTTGACGATTGCCAGTGGCTATCCTCTACTCCCGTTGCTGCAGGCGAGAAGTCATACACCGCGGTAGCGGTCACACTCGTTCCATTATAGGTTGTGAAGTTCAGCAAGATATTGCCATTGGCATCTATTGTCATCTCACCCGAACTCATACGCCACTGATGTATAGGCGTGACAATACCATTCTTCAAGTCGGCTGACACTGCATACAGCAATCTCGATCCCCCCAATCGCTCTTCTTCGTCCACGCGGTAGCCCGCTGTGATAGTGCCTTGTTCGTGGCTATTGGGTATAGGCGATTGGTTATTGACGATAGGGTAGGTGCCTGGCTCCAATACGCTTGCCGCTGTATTCACATACAGATAACCCACCTGCTTGCAAATACCGAAATAGCTGGTCTTAATCGTCTTAGAAGAGGTCATCATCATCTCCAACTGCCCATTGCCTAATTGCGTCACGCGCACGCTATCAAAACTGATACTCGTATTAGGACCTTTGCCCTCTGTAATGCCATATGGACCATACTGCTCGCCACCCTCTGTACCAGCCACCAATGGTGCTTGCTCTGCATTGATCACAGGGCTCTTCTCCAGCGGAGTAAGATACGCCACCACGCAGCAGTTCTCTGCCTCCCATTCTTCATCAATCACATAACTGGTGGAATAGCTATAGGCCTGATTCTCAACCTTGACTGTATCCCCCAAAGTGGCAGTCACCATATCGCGAACCACACGAGGGTGCATATACTCTTGCCACTTAGCTCCTTTCCACGAGCAGTAGGCATCTTCCTGCTTACCTACCAAACCGTTCTCCTTAATCAATATGCTGAGCAAATATTCTGTTCTTTCCTTATTTGCCACCTGACCCCTCACGCTTATATCCAAACGGCGTGTAGTAGCATCAAACTGATGATCAATCACCACGGACGCTTCAGCCACGGTATCATCTTTCACTACCAAATTCTCAATATTCCATGCTCCTATGACCAGCAACTCATCTTGCTTGCTACGATTGAATACCACACTGGGCACACTATTCATACCCAAATAGTTCATCGCAATCGCATTGCTTGCTGGGATCGTATATTCATCCGTGCCATATACTGCATGATGGCTCACCCAGATATAGGGAGTTGTCTGTTTGTCTAGATACTCCACGATATACTTCATACCCATCGGACACTGGTTGCAATTGGCACTCGTAAAATGCTCCAAGAGGAACTTACGTGGAAAAAATGTCGGCGTTTCCGCCGACATTTTTATACCTGCTAAAAGCAGTAGTATGATACTAAACCGCTTCATTATTGCTTAATTACACGACCTTGGATATCGTATTCTACGTCATCAATGCGGATAACGAATTGACCCTCGCGCATGAGTTTCTCTACGTGGGTTTTATCAAAGACAACGTCCTCTACATCTGTGGTTGGCAAGGTGCAAGTAATGCTGAAGTATTTGCCGTTGTACAAGTTACCTGAGGTAAGGAAACCGCCATTGTTGTCCATCAAGAATTTGCCACTCTTTATACGCCATGCATGGCACCATTGCCATACGCCTTCTTCCAAACTGGCAGATAAGTAGTAGATCATACGTGAACCACCAAAAGTTTGTGTAGCTAAATCTACTGTACCAGCACTAAAGGTGTTGAGTTCATCGCCTGCCACATAATCCAATGTGTCCATAGGAATGATAGTATCTGGCGTATTAAATTCTAAATCAACAACCAATTTCATAGGACCATACAACTGAGAACGACTTGATGAAGATGCAATGAGTTGAAGCACAAGTTTGTTGTCAGATGGTTTGTCAATAGTAAAATTATCAAATTTTAATTTACTTGCATTAGATGGTGCTTGATTCTCGGTAACACCAAATGGCAAGTACTCTTCGCCACCAGTAGTGCCTGCTACCAATGGAGTCTCCTCTGCATTGATGATAGGCTTCTTAGCCAATGGAGTAATATAAGCCACAATACCGCAGTTCTCTGCTACCCATTCCTCAGGTACTGTAAAGGTGTAATTCTTGCTATATGCTTGATTCTCTACAGCAACGGTGTCACCTAAAGCCTCAGAGCAGAGTATATCACGTGCTACGCGTGGGTGTATAAACTCCTTAAATCCTTTACTCTGGAATGAGTAGTAACCATAGTCTGATTGTTTACCAATCAAACCATTCTCCTTGATGAGAACGGTGAGCAAGTACTCAGTTACCTCGGTATTTGCCACTTGACCGCTCACAGTAACGTTGAGTGCACGAGTAGCAGCATCGTAGGTGTGGTCTATTACCACAGATGCCTCAGCTACGGTGTCGCACTTGCTGGCAATCAGTTCAGGAAAACCCTCTTCTACCAAGTAAGCAGGATGGAAAGCGATAGATGTACCCGTAACCTTAGTACGGTTCATGGCCATGTTTGGAGCTCCTTGTACCCCGACAGCTTTACCAATTTTAGCATTCTCAGGAATAGTATATTCATCATCACTGAAACCATAGTGGTGACTTACCCAAATACATGGAGTAGAGGTGTTCTGGATATATTCCACAATGCTAAACATACCCCATGGGCAATAGCCGCATTGGTCGCCTGTGAAGTGTTCGATGAGGTACTTACGTGGGAATGATGCTGGCACCTCTTGTGCTGAAGCTATGAGTGTTGCAGAAAGCAACACGAGAACTGTGAAAATCTTTTTCATACCTTAAAAATAAAACAGTTAATATTATTGTTTAATATACTTTTTACCGTTGATGATATAGATACCTTTAGGTAACTCGCTGAGTTCGTTAGTAGGCATCTCTTGACCGAGTAGGTTGTAGATTTTGCCGTTGTGTTGTGGCGCAACCACATGATCAATAGCCGTAGTCTTGTAGCTGTAGTTGATGGTCAATGTAATGGTAGGGTTTACACCATCGTTGAACTCGTAGCTGATAACCTCTTCGCCTGCTTCCATTGGCGTATAGTGGGTAAACCAACTGCGTTGCATCTCCATTGTACCTACTACAAACTCGCATACTTGGTTCAATTCGCCATTGCCAGGCACGCAGTTACCTGCTGCGCAGAATTGGTCGATGATACCCATGCTTTGGCGGGTGATAGTTACGGTGATGTTCTCTGTCTCATCTGAGTACAACTGTCCTTTTACCTCCATGAGGGCTTCTTCCATGTCCTCATCCCACTCGTACTCGGTTACGATGATGGTGGTGTTTTGGGTAACTTCTGTAACCACTTTCTCATCACCAACCCATTTCTCGTAGTTCAAATGCAATGCTGCTTGCAAACTCAATGCTGCCAACAGCACAAAAAATGTAGTAAAAATCTTTTTCATTCTCTTATCTATTTATTATATTGTTTTCTATGTGATTTTCTTTACTCTATGATGATTCTTGTTTCTTTGGCTTGTACCACTTCGCCGTTTACACTGACAAGTGACACGATATTGCAGTTTTCTTTTACCACCTTATCGGGTAGGGTATATTCATACACTACTTGTTGCGTTATATGGGCATCTATAGGTAGTGTTTCGCCCCATAGAGAAGAGATAGAAGCACGCATCAGGTGGTTGTGTGCATAATTCTTGTCTGTGCCTTCTGGTTTCTTTTGACTACCCATCACAGAGTCTTCTGTTAGCCATATTTGTAGGGTAGCATCGATGGCTTGTGTATCTAGGTTGGTGATATCCACCGCAATGTTTACATCCTTGCTATCTGCAGTTCCTTTTACCTCCTGTGATAGAAGTATCGGTTTGGGAGTAGCATAGGCTTGGCTGATGAGAGTACCCCACTTGTCGAAGTCTTGGAAGTAGCCTTTGGTAGCTACCTGAACCATATTCACATTACCCGTAGGGAATGGGGTTGTGTTGGTTCCCCCCATCACGATATAGATACTATCTGCCTCAGGGCATGTATAGTTGAGAGCTGGTTTGTTATTGTGGCGGGTATTGGGATTGCTCTCGGGGTGCATCACTACCACAACCAAGTCTTCACCATACAGTTCCTTCAAGCGGTGTGCTTCTTCTGCGGCTGTAGGGCAGTTGACACATTGCCATCCTGAATATTCGATGAGCAGCGAGCTGCGTTTGACAGCACTGGGATCGGTGGGCGTGAAGATTACTTCTTCGCGTTGACCTGCGGGTATTACTTCGCAAGATGTCAGCAGCGAGCCAAGAACCAAGAGCAAAGAACAAAGAGTTATTTGTATATTCGATTTCATAAATTCTAACTAATTACCTTACCATGTGAAATTATAGGTGAGAGATATACCCTCTTGTTTTGGAACGTAGCGGCATACGCCACCCGAGCAGTTGAATCCTTCGCGTGTCTTGGTATAACCTGCCATTACGCGGTGGGCACCATGCGTGTAGGTGGCTGACAAAGTATAGTAGTGCTCGTTGGTCGCCTCGTGTGCATAGCCGATGTTGTACATCCATTGTCCAGAGAGAACCAATTTGCGCCACAAACTGATTTCATATAATGCTGCTACCCATTGTCCTTCGTCTTGCTGGGTGTAGAGGTATTGCAATTCTGCACGCATTTGTACGTTCTTGGAGGTTGCATACTTGGCTTCGATGACACCAATACCCGAACGAATCAGGTCGCCGTGACCTTCTATCACTTGCTTGTTATAGGTTTGGTACATAGCCATAGCACCGATATACCATTGTTTGTTAATCTTCTTGTTGAGTTCCAAATTGACATCGGTATAATAAGGTGCATCGCTCATGCCAAACCATGTGTCAGTCGTACCACGGATATGCGAAGCGTTAAGCTTGAGGGTCGTACCATACTTACCGCCCATTTTGGTGCCGCGTTTCCATGTATATCGAATCTCTCCTTGGAAAGCCCATTCGCTAGCGGTAGCATGGGTGCCATAAGGGTAGAGAGAAGTGAGCATATAGGTGTGCTGATTGGCAAATGGCGTCATGTGGTTGATGGTACCTGCCATATTGTTGAGTCCACGATCCGAACGGAATGACATGTTCTCCGAACGCTTGGCTTGTGCGATGATAGCCAATCCCTTTTGCGAGTAACTGAGCGACAAGAGCAATGCTTGACCCGGGTCGTAGCTGTACTTATTCACAACGGTTGGATCGTTGGCCTTGTAGGCATATTCAACCAAAGCATTCCAACCTTTCATTTGCAACTGCGCACGCACGCTACCTGCACCTACCCATTCTGGCAAGTTGTAGTAATAGTCGTACTTACCCTCTGGTTGGATAACGGTGTTAAAGATAATGGTATCTTCCTTTTGATACTTGCTGACATAGCTACCGCCAATGGTGAGGTTGGCTCCTGCTTCTTGCAATTGAGGTATCCACTCGTGCAAGCCTAATTCTAAGTTGGCACCGAGTACCGCATCTTGCGTGTAGTTCCACCCCCAAGCGCCATCATCGTAGCAGTTCCAGTAGCGACGTTGTTTACCGCCTAATGCCTCAATGAAGATGCCCTTATATGGTGTGGCTTCTACCTTTGCTCCGCGAAGTGCATTGTCTACACCCAGTGCTCTATCTTCGTACAGACGCAGCACCATACCACTACCAAACTGACCATAGACATCGCCAATGGTGATCTTACCCCAAGAGAAGTTAGCCCCCACGTGCAAATGGCTAAGACCATAGCCGCCGAAGTTCGCATCATAACCCAGCATAGGCCATTCCGTGAGCTCTGCACGGGTCACCACTTCTAGTCCTTTGAACTGTTGATTGTCTTTGTTATGTTCCCAACGAACACCTAAATCCAAATATGTATTGCTTAGGTGGGTAATCTTAGCCCACTCAGGTTGTGGAGGCACTTCGCTGTTGTCAGTAGCAAAAAGACCTTCGTGCTGAATGCCACCTACGACAATCACCGTATCCTTTGCCCAAAGTAGAGTAGGGATGAAAGCGAGGAGAAGTATGTATTTCTTAATTTTCATCATTTTGTAGTTTCCTTTAACCCTTGGTATAAACTCGTTTATCTACCGTATATCTACCGTGTATCTACCGTATATCTACCGTGATTGACACGGTATTGAAGGGTATTGGATTAGTTATTGCAATGCTTCGTAGATGTCTTGCTCGCCACCGTCCACATAACCAGCGTGGTTGTAAACAATCTTGCCTTTGCCGTCAAGAACGAATACGTGAGGTACGTTTTGCACGTTCATGGCGCGTTTGAAGTCACCGTTAGGGTCGAGCAATACCTCGTACTCCCATCCAAAACCGTCCACGAGTGGCTTAACGCGGTTAGCATCTTGCGCTTGGTCGATACTCACAATAATCATCTTAACGCCAGTCTCATCTTGCCAATCAGGATACACTTCGTGAATGGCTTTCAGTTCGCGCAAGCATGGCTTGCACCATGTAGCCCAGAACGAGATGATGATAGGGTTGCCATCATTGCTGATTTCGCCTGTTTGAATGGTTTTGCCATCCATGTCCTGAAGACGAACATTAGGCAACTGTGCGTGTAGGTTAAGTGCTGTAAGCATTACCAATGCGAGAAATAAAATCTTTTTCATAAATATACAATTCTTCAGAGTTGTTCGTTTGTAATAAAAATCGGGCAAAGATACGACTTTTTTTTTGAATATGCAAATTCTTTATTCGTTTTTTAATGCATTGACCAACATTCCGCAGGCTGCCAATATATCTTCGCCTCTACTGCGGCGGATAGTGGTCGTTATTCCGTGTTCGGTGAGATAGTCGCGAAGCCACTCCATCTGTTGCTCGTCGCTCTGACCCCACCTAACCTCCCCTTTGAGGGGAGGAACTCCCTCCCTTGAAGGGAGGGCTGGGGAGGATCCATGGAAACGAATCAAGTTGATACGGCAGTCAAGCCCTTTGAGCAAGCGTAGGAGTTCATTGGCGTGCTTAGGCGTGTCATTCACGCCACCCCAACAGATATACTCGAAACTCACACGGCGTTGGTGCGACCAATCGTATTGCTTGAGCAGCGCTATCACATCACTGAGGTGATTGAGCTTCTCAATAGGCATAATCTCTTGACGTTCAGTGGAAAACGGATTGTGCAGCGAGATTGCCAAATGGCAGTCGCTTTCTTCGATGAAACGTTGAAGTAATTTTGAATTTTGAATTTTGAATTTTGAATTCGGGAGGTGTAATAGACCTACCGAAGATACCGTGATTCGTTTAGGCGACCACGCGCAGCCCCATGTGCTGGTCATGGCATGGAGCGAACGGAGCACATTGTCCAGATTATCCATTGGTTCGCCTTCGCCCATATACACGATGTTGGTCAGTTTGTCGGCATCGGGGATGGAGAAAATCTGGTTGAGTATGTCGGCGGTACTGAGATGACCATGAAAACCGAGTGTGCCAGTCATGCAGAATTTGCACCCCATCTTGCACCCCGCTTGCGTACTCACGCACAGCGTAGCACGGTCATCATCAGGGATATAGACGGATTCAATGAAGACCGCTTCGCTATTAGAAGTCAGACCGCTGATGCTGTTAGATATACGAAAGAGGTATTTCTTTGTGCCGTCTTTTGAAACGGCTTCTGCCACAGGTGCATGGCGACCGATGGTGTAGCGGGCTTTGAGCGCTTCGCGCCCTTTGAGCGAGATATTGGTCATCTCATCGAAGGAAGTAGCGCGGCGCACATAGATCCACTCTGCTAACTGCTTACCAGCAAAACGCGGTAGCCCAACTTCTTGGGCCACCGCTTGCAGTTCTTCTAATGTTTTACCTAATAAAACTTCCATAAAGGATTTACCAAGCGAACAATGGGTATTTCACCATTTCGGCATTCACCTCGGCGCGTACAGCAGCGATGTTCTCCTCTGAATCTGGATTTTGGAGTACACGGTCAATCAATTCTACAATCCATGCCATCTTATCCTCTTTCAATCCGCGGGTGGTGATAGCAGGTGTACCGAAGCGCAATCCGCTGGTTTGGAATGCAGAGCGTGAGTCGAATGGCACCATGTTCTTGTTGGTTGTGATGTCGGCTGCTACGAGCGCTTTCTCTGCCACTTTACCAGTCAAGTCTGGGTATTTGGTACGCAAGTCCACCAGCATAGAGTGGTTGTCTGTACCGTCAGAAATGATCTTATATCCCTTGTCCATCAATGCCTTAGCCATAGCAGCAGCATTGAGTTGTACTTGCTTTTGATATTCTTTGAATTCTGGTGTTAGTGCCTCGCCAAACGCTACTGCTTTGGCTGCAATCACATGCTCCAATGGTCCACCTTGTGTGCCTGGGAACACGGCTGAGTCAAGCAATGCAGACATCATCTTCACCTCGCCTTTTGGAGTAGTTTTGCCCCATGGGTTAGGGAAGTCCTTGCCCATCAAGATGATACCGCCACGAGGACCGCGCAAGGTCTTGTGGGTAGTAGAGGTCACGATATGGGCGTGCTTAACTGGGTTCTCCAACAAGCCCGCTGCAATCAGTCCAGCAGGGTGAGCCATATCCACCATGAAGATAGCACCAATCTCGTCGGCTACCTTACGGATACGCGCGTAATCCCACTCGCGGCTGTATGCGCTGGCGCCCGCGATGATGAGTTTTGGTTTATGCTCGCGCGCTACTTGCTCCAGTTGGTCGTAGTCCACGCGACCTGTATCTTCTTTGACATTGTATTCCAATGCGTTGAACATCAAGCCAGAGAAGTTCACTGGCGAACCGTGGCTGAGGTGACCACCGTGGCTTAGGTTGAGTCCGAGGAAGGTGTCGCCCGCTTGCAGACATGCCATGAAGACAGCCATATTGGCTTGTGCGCCCGAGTGGGGTTGTACATTAGCATACTCAGCATCAAAGAGTTGGCAGAGGCGTTGGCGTGCGATATTCTCGCTCTCGTCCACCACTTCGCAACCGCCGTAGTAGCGTTTGCCTGGGTAGCCTTCGGCGTACTTGTTGGTCAGTACGCTGCCCATTGCTTCCATGACTTGGTCGCTGACAAAGTTCTCACTGGCAATCAATTCGATGCCTTTGGTTTGACGCTCACGCTCGCGGCGGATGATGTCAAAAATTTCTAAATCTCGTGTCATAATTATGTTGTGTAGTATAGTTTAGCATTGTGTAGAATGGATTATCCCATTGCGCCATTGACGGAGAGTACTTGTCCTGATACATAGGACGATAGATCGGAGGCGAGGAAGAGTGCCACTTTGGCTACTTCCTCTGCTTCACCACAGCGGCGCATAGGAACCATTTTCACCATTTCTGCGCGGGTGGCTTCGGGTAATGCCAGTGTCATCTCCGTGAGAATGAATCCTGGAGCAATCGCATTGGCGCGGATATTGCGGCTGCCAAGCTCTTTGCTCAGCGATTTGATGAAACCGATGATACCCGCTTTGCTGGCTGCATAATTGGCTTGTCCTGCGTTACCACCTATGCCTACCACCGATGACATGGCGATAATACTACCGCTACGCTGACGCATCATCTGGGGCGTAGCGGCATGGCAGTAGTTGAATACCGATTTTAGATTCACCTCCAGCACGCTATCCCATTGTTGTTCGTTCATGCGCATAAGTAAAGTATCGCGCGTGATGCCCGCGTTGCAGACTAGTATATCCAGTTGTCCGAAAGTCTTCACTACTTCGTCTACCACGGCATGCGCTGCTTCGAAATCGGCAGCATTGCTTGCAATAAAGTGCGCTTTGACACCGTGGCTTTCTATTTCTTGGATTAGTGATACCACATTTTCATCAAGGCAGAGGTCGGTGAATGCAACGTGACAGCCGTTCTTGGCGTATAATTGGGCTATTGCACGACCTATTCCGCGCGAAGCACCTGTGATAAGGGCAGTTTTATTTTTTAGCATAGTTTTCTGTTTTTTATCTAGTTCAACTAGTTTGGCTAGTTCCGCTAGTGCTGCTAGCCTCACTAGTTATTTCAAGTATTTATCAAGCCAAGCGAAGAAGGTGCGTTGCCAGAGGATGCCGTTTTGTGGCTTCAATACCCAGTGGTTCTCATCGGGGAAGATCAGCAACTGTGCTTCTACGCCGCGCATTTTGGCTGCATCAAAGGCCGCCATACCTTGGTTGGCAAGGATACGATAGTCTTTTTCGCCGTGAATACAGAGGATAGGGGTATCCCATTTGTCTACAAACAGGTGTGGCGAGTTAGCAAAAGTGCGCTGAGCAATCTTGTTGCTCTTATCCCAATAGGCGCCACCCATATCCCAGTTGGCAAACCATTTCTCCTCCGTTTCGAGGTACTGCATCTCCATATTGAAGATACCATCGTGCGCGATAAAGGCTTTGAAGCGTTTGTCGTGATGTCCTGCCAACCAATACACACTGAATCCGCCAAACGATGCACCTACGCAACCCAAGCGGTCTTTGTCTACATAAGGTTCGCTAGCGACAAACTCATCAATAGCCGATAGGTAGTCTTTCATGCACTGACCTCCGTAGTCGCCACTGATCTGCTCGTTCCATTCGTTGCCGAATCCTGGTAGTCCACGGCGGTTAGGAGCTACGATGATGTAGTCGTTGGCAGCCATCATCATGAAGTTCCAACGGAAACTCCAAAACTGACTTACAGGCGATTGTGGACCGCCTTCGCAGTAGAGCAGAGTAGGGTATTTCTTGCTGGGGTCGAAGTGAGGCGGATAAATAATCCATGTGAGCATCTGCTTGCCATCGGTGGTCTTCTGCCAACGAGGCACCACAGTGCCCATTTCGATTTGTGAGTAGATGTTGTCGTTCTCGTGCGTCAGTTGTCTTACCTCGCCTTTCGCCTCAAAAGCAAATATCTCATTCGCCTCTCGCATCGAATGGCGCAGGCAATAATAGGTGTCGCCGATGTTTCCGCCTGGAACATAGTCATATTGGCCTGTGGTCAAACAAGTGCGCTCACCTTGCAGATTGACTTCGTAAAGCATAGCGGTAGCGTGCCATACGGCGCTGAAAACGAGCGAGTTATTATCTTTCCAATAGTAACTATCTACATTGGTTTCCATGCCTTGTGTCAGGAAACGGCGTTCGCCTGTTTGCAGATGCTGAATCATCAGGCGGTTCTCATCGCTCTCGTAGCCATCGCGCTCCATTGATTGCCATGCAATCCATTGTCCATCAGGCGAATAACTGGGGTTGGTGTCATAACCCATATTGCCTTCTGTGAGGTTGGTGTGCGTGCCTGTTGCTAAGTCATAGAGGTAGATGTCGGAGTTGGTCGAAATGGCATAATCCAATCCGCATTTCTTGCGGCAGGTGTAGGCAATCTGTTTGCCGTCTGGACTCCATGCCAACTGCTCTACGCCGCCAAAAGGTTTCATTGGCGACTCGTAGGGCGTACCTTCTAATAGGTCAATGCAATTGACTACTTCTAACTTTCCGATACTTGATTTCAGTTCACACAGGAACGGATGGGGGGCAGTTTCGGTCCATTCGTCCCAATGCTTGTACATGAGGTCATCCACTATGCGACCCGATGCCAGTGGCAGGTCTGGGTGCTTGTCAGCGGTGCTGGCTATGGTCTTCACTTGAGCGATTAGGATAATCTTGTCGCCCTTTGGAGAGAGTAGGAAGCCCTCTATATCCTTGTCGAACCCAGCGAGAACCTTATCGCCAATTACCACTTGTCCATCGCCGTTGATATAGCACAACTCGCCATTATGCCATGCAGGAGAGTGTCCTATCAACTCGCCTTCTTGCCTCATCGCCTCATTGTCTTTAACCTCACACACTCTTATCCACGATGTCGAGCGGTTTTCCTCCACGCTGTAGTAACTAACGGTGTAGGCTACGCGTCCCGACTGTTCGTCAGGGTGTACGCTATTGATACGCCCCATCGCCCAAAGGGCTTCAGGAGTAAGACGTCCCGATTCTATCGAAATATCGGGTTTTGTAATTGGAGCTTTTTCCTCATTGGTAGTGTGGCAAGCTGTAGTAAGAAGGGCAAGTGTAGCCATCAGAAAAAAATTACGCATATTTACTATTTCGTGTCTATAAAACAAAATTTATCGCAGTCTAATCCAAAATCGTGTGCAAAGGTACGCAATTTTTTGGAATTATGCAAACATTGTGCTGAAAATAAGTTGATTGATTGAAAAATGAATATATATTTGCGTATTTGCAAAAAAAGTAGTACCTTTGTAGCCTGATTTATTATGCATAGTTTTGTGAGAAACATATTGTACACCTTGCGTGGGGGCATTAGGCTCTCCATGCTGTTGTGTGTTGTTGGGTTAGTCGGGTGTAAAATAACGAAATTTGTACCTGAAGGAGAATATTTACTCAACAAAGCGCACATCCGTGTGGAAGATACTAAGGAAATAGCCACAACCGATCTGCGAAATTACTTGCAACAGAAACAAAATACAGAAATTTTGGGCTTCTTGAAGATGCAGTTGGCTTTGTATAACACAGCCTCGTTGGATACAACTAAATGGACAAGCAAGAACGCACGCAAGATTGGCGAGGCACCTGTGATTTATTCACCCGAACTGACGGATAGAAGTGTTGTGCAATTGGAAAAAGCAATGCAGAACAAGGGATATTTTGCTGCTGTGGTAGATACAACGATGAGGGTGAAGGACAGAAAAGTGGATATTACCTACAATATAAAAGCTGGTAAACCCTATATCATTCGCCGTTATCATGTGAATTTTCTGCAAGATGAATTGTTGCACATTGCACAAAATCAACGCAACTCGCTAGTGTATGAGGGCATGCAGTTTGATGTGGATGTATTGAATCAAGAACGCCAGCGTATTGCACGGGCTATGCGAAGAAATGGTTGTTTTTATTTTGATGCTAATTTGATTCGTTTTGTTGCCGATAGCACACGAGGAAAACAACAGCTGGATTTGACCATTTGTTTGCAAGATTATGTGGACCAACTTACTCCTGAATTGCAAGAGCAACTCTTTAGACACTACACCATTGCACGTGTTTGTTTTCATATGGATTATGAGCTAGATCGTATTCCTGAAGGAGAAGATATACAGACCTCTCTGTATGACGGATATGAATTTACATGGGTGGGAAATAAGTTGCTCCGTGAAAATATTTTGATGCAAAGATGTCCGATTCTACCAGGTGAGTTGTATGATGAGTATTTAGTAGAGAAGGCATACAGCAACCTTAATCAGTTAGCTCCTATCAAGTATGTGGACATCAGTTTTGACCCCATTTCCGAAGATGAATTAGTGTGTCATATTGTATTATCTAGAACGAAACTGAATTCTGTGTCCGTAGAAGCGGAAGGCACTTATTCGGCTGGCGATTGGGGCATAGCAGTGGGGGCTGGATATACGAATCGTAATTTATTTAGAGGAGCTGAAGAGTTTACGCTGGATGGTCGTGCTAGTTATGAATGGCGACAGAATGGTGGACGGGCTATTGAGGGTAAAGCTACGATGGGACTGAAATTTTCTAATTCTTTGGCCATAGACCTTAATTATAACTATCAAAATCGTCCAGATGAATATACACGTTCGATTTTCAATGCTGGATTGCAATTTCAACTTCGAAAACCGAATTTACACTTGCAGCACCAGTTTCGTATTGTGGATATTAGTTATGTCTATCTGCCTTGGATAAGTGATGATTTTCGTGAGCAATTTTTGCAATCTACCAATATCCTGAAATACTCCTACGAGAACCATTTTATTGTAGGTTGGGGATATTCGGGCAATTACTCATCGTTTAATGCGCGTTATCCCTATCGGTCGTACACAAATCTTAATTATAATATTGAGACAGCTGGTAACTTGATGCTTGGACTGGCAGCATTATGTAAGTTCCCAACAGATGAAAATGGTAAATATACCTTATTTAATACACGCTTTGCTCAATACGCAAAGGCAGATGTGTCATTTACCTATCATCAGATTTTCAATCAATCGCATAGATTGGTTTATCATGCCGATGTGGGCGTGGCTGTGCCTTATGCCAATTCTGAGGCAGTGCCTTTTGAGAAACGATATTTTGCGGGAGGTTCTAATAGTGTACGTGGTTGGACGGCTCGCAGTCTTGGACCTGGAAGTTATCGCGGAGCTGGTAGTCTAATTGATTTCAACAATCAATCAGGCGATATCCGATTGAATCTTAGTATGGAATATCGTGCTAAGGTATGGTCGTTCGTTGAATTAGCTGCATTCGTAGATGCAGGAAACATTTGGACAATCTATGATTACGAGACACAGCCTTATGGACAATTCCATTGGAATGAGTTCTATAAGCAAATCGCCTTGGCATATGGTGTGGGTGTACGATTGGATTTTTCAATCTTTGTCTTCCGTGTGGATTTTGGTGTTAAACTGTATGACCCGAGCCGTATGTATGGTTCTCTTGCAGGAACACAATGGCGAACCGTATCTAATGGATTGAATTGGGGTGATGATATGAGTTTTCATTTCGCTATTGGCTATCCATTCTAATTCAAAATTCATAACTCTAAAGTAGAATGTTGAAATCGTGTTGCATAGAAGGTGTGATTGAGGCGGGTTGCGATGAGGCAGGACGCGGACCATTGGCTGGCAGCGTGTTTGCAGCGGCGGTAATATTGGATGCGGGTTTGCTGGAGAAGGATGAGCACCGCGAGTGGCTATCAATGCTCAACGATAGCAAGCAACTCACCGACAAACAGCGCCAATACTTGCGTCCGATAATAGAGCAATATGCCACGGCGTGGGCAGTGGTCGAGGTGACGGCGGAAGAGATAGATCAAATCAATATCCTCAATGCCTCTATTATCGGTATGCAGCGCGCATTGGATAAACTGCCTATTACGCCCCAGCATATCATCGTGGACGGCAACAAGTGGCGACCTTATATCCCCGAGGGGCAAGTGCTGGAGATTCCAGCGCGCACGGTGGTCAAAGGCGATGGAAAGTACCTGTCTATAGCGGCAGCAAGCGTGCTGGCTAAGACCTATCGCGATGAGTATATGTTGCGTTTGCATGAGGAGTATCCGCAGTATCATTGGGATACAAATATGGGCTATCCCACCAAAGCGCACTACGAAGCCATTCGGCAGTATGGCATCACGCCCTACCACCGAAAGACCTTTAAGTTGATAAAATAAACCCTTGTAACGATTAAAACTATTAGAATTGTTAAAACTTTTTAAACATTTATAATAACATGGCAATTTTTGTAAAAAAAGAGGGAGAACCTCGTAAGAAAATGGGTTGCTTAGGCAAAACCCTAATTGGTATTGGTGTGTATTTTGGTTTTTGTTTCCTTTTAGGGGCGTTGATGGGCGATATGATGTCCACACCAGCCACCAAATTGGAGGAGAACACCATCTATCGTATTGATTTGAAAGGTAAGTTGGTGGAGCAAGCCGGCGAGGAGAATCCTTTTGATGCACTCTTTGCAGAGATGTATGGTCAATCCACGTCAACCGTAGGATTGAGCGACTTACTCAGTAATATTGCTCTGGCAAAAGACAACGACAAGATTTTGGGTATTTACCTCAAAGGTGGCTCGCTTTCTGCCGGTCCTGCATCGGCTAAGGCACTTCGTGATGCACTCCTTGATTTCAAGCAGTCGGGCAAGTTTGTGATTGCGTATGCTGATTCGTATTCGCAGACCAACTACTACATTGCTTCGGTGGCAGATAAGATGTTCTTCAATCCAGTGGGTTCGTTGGCATGGGACGGCTTGAGCGCACAAAAAGAGTACTATACTCGTTTGTTTGAGAAGATCGGTATTGAGATGCAGATACTGAAGGTAGGTACATTCAAGTCAGCTGTTGAACCATACTTCCGCACATCGATGTCAGATGCTGACCGCAAACAAACCGAGCAATATCTTGGTGGTATATGGAGTGAGATGAAAACGGCAGTCGGACAAAGTCGCCAAATCGCTACGGAGCAATTGCACGCATACGCCGATGAGTGCATGTCGCTGCAACCACAAGAGAAATACCTCACCTACAACTTTGTGGATTCATTGGTGTATGTGCAAGAAATGGATTCCATTTTGCGCACCTATGCGGGTACCAAAGATTATAAGCAACTCTCTAACAGCAAGATGACCAATGTAGAGCGTAGTGAGAATGAGGCGAAGGACAAAGTGGCAGTGCTCTATGCAGAAGGTGCGATTTCTGACGCAGGTGCAGAGGGTATTGTGGAGGGTAAGATACTGAAAACCATCAAGAAGATTTATAAGGATGACGATGTGAAGGCAGTAGTTTTCCGTGTCAATAGCCCTGGTGGTAGTGCCGATGCGAGCGAGCAGATTTGGCATGCGATGAAGATGTTGCAAGACAAGGGTCTGCCTGTAGTGGTTTCTATGGGTGATTATGCAGCGTCTGGTGGTTATTATATCTCTTGCAACGCCGATTATATCTATGCTGAGCCAACTACATTGACTGGTTCGATAGGTATCTTCGGTACTGTGCCTAATATCAACAAACTCCGCGAGAAAGTGGGTTTAGATATTGATGGCGTATCTACCAACAAACATTCCGCATTGAATGTCAATGCAAGTCGGAGGCCAAGCGGTCTTAGGAAGACAAAATTTGTATTCAACTCCTTGGCCCACAGAACGACATGGCTACGATCCGACTTCTTCGGTACTGTGCCTAATATCAACAAACTCCGCGAGAAAGTGGGTTTAGATATTGATGGCGTATCTACCAACAAACATTCCGCATTGAATGT
>JAZNPR010000075.1:0-20902 GCA_045589755.1 Paludibacteraceae bacterium | reverse complement strand
ACCTTTGGAGGATACATTGTTGAAACTACCTTTGGAGGATACATTGTTGAAACTACCTTTGGAGGAAACATTGTTGATACTACCTTTGGAGGAGGCTTGTCAAGTTGTACCTTTGGAGGATACATTGAGAATACTACCTTTGGAGGATACATTGTTGAAACTACCTTTGGAGGAGACATTGGCTATACTACCTTTGGAGGATACATTTATGGTACCACCTTTGGAGGATACATTGTTGAAACTACCTTTGGAGGAGGCTTGTCAAGTTGTACCTTTGGAGGAAACTTATCTAACGGTCATATACACGGCTATTTATATCACTTCACAATTGGCAAGGAAGGAGAAACATGGACGAATTTAGTAATCAATCCCGGTATTGAATATCTGACTGTTACTTGCTCTGATACAAGTGAAGGAGAGATCAAAAATGTATATATTTATGGCGGTGTTTGTGGTACCGAAAGCGAAACATTGACGGTTATAATTCCTACCAGAAATAATAGTTTGGTGGAGATAAAACCAACCTCAAAAGAGGAGATTTTAGTATGATAGTTTTGCAAGTTTTTGCCAGATTGTTGCCTTATCTGGCAAAAACTATGCAACACAAAAATAGCCAAACAATCTGATAACTCTATAATAGTCAAAATATAAGGAATTTATGAGAGAACATCGCCACAATATAACAAGTATCCTCCAAACTTTTTCACTTGTTGTGTTTACGATTTGCACGCTTAATATCGGCTGTAATTGCTTTGCTGGTAATTTCACCATAGATTTGTGTAGTTTCAATTTTTTGATGACCAAGCAACTTTTGAACAGTTGTGATAGCCAAGCCATATTGAATAAGCAAAGTAGCAAAAGTATGCCGTGCGGTATGGAAGGTGTAGTGTTCTGTAATACCGACCAACTTCAAGATGTCTCGCAGTCGTTTGTTGGCAGTGGAGTTACAGCCTATCTTGGTGACAAGCTGTTCAATGCTACCATAACGCTCTATAATAATAGATGCTTTGCCTTGGAATATATCAGAAATTGGAATATCGACCACCTTTTCCGTCTTAATCATTCTTTTATGAATCCACTGTTTTACAATGTGTTCGCTTTTAAGAGTCACCAAATCAGAAAAACGCAACCCTGTATAGCATGCGAAAAGGAACGCATCTCTGATAACAGCCATTTTACCTTGAAGCTCAATTTTCTCAATTTTGTGCAGCTGAGCTGTAGTGAGGAAACCTTCGCGTGCAATCATTGGTGGTATTTTATATTCCGTAAAAGGGCTGCTATTGATTATCTTGTGTCTCACAGCTTCATTCATAATGGTTCTAAGAAAACACAATCGCCCTACACGAGTATTGTGTGCAATACCAAGAGCACGCATCCAGTTTTCATAGGCAACAAGGAAAGAATAATCAATATCAGCAACCAATACTCCAGTACGAAATTTCTCAATGTTTCGGAACAAAGTTTGATATCCCGATATAGTCGCCTTCTTGCGTTCAGAACCAATGATTATTTCATTACCAAATTCAACCAATGTAGCAGTAGGTTTTATTTTCTCTCTAACAGCATGTTTCAATGCAGGGAGCGACAAATAGACTCCTCTTTTCAAGTACTCCAGTTCTACTTTCTGAATATCAAGCAACGACATCAATATGGAGTTATTCAGTCCCTCTGCAAGCGGATGATTGATTACTCGTCCGTGTTCCCACTGGTTACTTTCTACATAAGTGTTAGTAGTAAAATATATTCTTCGCCCTGCTTGGCGACACTCTATTTCAATAAGTCCCTTACCTGACAAGTTCAGGCGTGCAGCGCGATTAAAAACAGGTCTATATGCAATTCTTGACAACATATAAAAATAGTTTTAATTATGAATAAAAAGATTTTAATAGGTTCACGTGCCTTTTTTAGTAAATGCCCTAATTTCAACAGCAAAGACATTGATTACCTCATTTTAGTGAATAAGGGCAATGGCTTCCAGTTCGTCCGCCAGTTGTCGTTTCCTCATCAATGTATTTTTGAGTTTGTCCGCAGACCAAAACAAGAGATGATAGACTACGCTCTTCAACATGGTGCAGCCATGCAGGTAGGCAAATTCCTTGTCAAAGAGTTTGCAGAAGAAATTGGCTTAACTATTGATGATCTCAAGCAACTTCAACCTCTCGTTGATAAACTTGATAGTAAACACGCCTATGAGCGTATTATCTTCGATTTTATCACGGAGAATGGATCTTGGGATATTCCTGATGAAGTGCGAAATGCTGCTTATGACGTGTATCGGGCGGCACGACCTGACACAAATAAACATGAGAATACTGCACATCAACAGTACACCCCACACCCATCAGATGCTTGCAAAATCTGATGTAATATAATAAATTAGAAAATCGCACACGGGGAATAAAAATATCCCCGGCTACATTCAACAGATTCTCTTACCTCCCTGATGAATGTATTTACAAGCGCAGACCCGCTACCGAGGACATAACAATCCTTTGCATAGCGGGTCTGCGCTATTTGTATCTGGTCAAGGGAGAGAAGACCAAGGTATGTGCCCTAAAAAAGGGCTATGAGGTAAGAGGCTGCAAAATTACTACATTTTTTTGACATAAACAAATTTTTGAACAGGAAAGGAGAATTTTCATGAATCTTTACTATCAAATGTTGGACAAAATCATGTCCGATGGTCGCACACAGACCAATAAGAAGGGCGGAATCAAGTACCTAACCAACGAGGTGCTGCACCTCACTCCAGCCGATTTGCTCGACATCTTCGAGACACATGGCATTGCGCGTAAGAAACTCAAAACAGAGTTGAGCATGTTCCAAGCAGGAATCACCTCTACGGAGCAATATCGTCAAGAGGGCATTACTTGGTGGGACTATTGTGGGGAGCAACTCAAAAACAGTTATCCCACATACTTCAAGCGATTGCCCAAGCTTATCAAGAAGATCAATGCTGAGAAAAAGAATAGCAAGAACTATGTGCTGTTCTTGGGTGAAACGAATGTAGAGACTAATCAGCAACCATGTTTGTCTCTGGTGCAGTTCCAAATAGAAGATGGTATGTTGGTACTCAGTGCTTACCAACGCAGTTCTGACGCAAATTTGGGACTGCCTGCTGACATCTACCACCTCTATTTGATGGCGCGTCAAATTGATTTGCCTCTCAAGTCTATTACATTGTTTTTAGGCAATGTGCATATTTACGAATCCAACCTACTACGCACCTACGAACTATTAAACGGTGCACAAGGGGTGAAGTTTGAGCTGAATGTATGAAAGACTGGACTGGTAACCGTTCATCACTCTTTGTCGCACTTGGTTCAAGCAACCACAGTGACAGCGAACGTGAACAACACGACTTCTACGCAACTGATCCAAAGGCCTTGACCGCATTAGCAGAGCACATGCAGCTTCCACACATTATATATGAATGCGCGTGTGGGACGGGTCATCTTGCCAACGAACTTAATCGGCTTGGGCATAAAGTTATTGCAACCGACTTAATTGACCGTGGTTTTGGTCAAGGTAATGTTAATTTTCTGGAGGTGGAATCAATGCCGGAACACTGCGATTGCATACTAACAAATCCACCTTATAAGTTTACCAATGAGTTTATAGAACACGCATTGGAAATATTACCACAAGGAGGAAAAGCAATATTCTTGCTTAATGTGAATAATCTTGCAGGGCAAACGCGTTTTAAGCGTATTTATTCACGTGGTGTATTAAAGGAATTGTATTTGTTTTCAAAGCGCATTGTGTGCGCTAAAAATGGTAATTTTGAGCGATGCACATCATCAGCAGTGAATTACGCTTGGTTTGTGTTTGAGAAAGGTTTTTGCGGTTCAACAGTTTTGCATTGGCTTTGATTTATTGTGTTTAATCGGCTTTCAAAAAGCGTTTGAAACCGCTTCGAATGTAAATTAAAAGGTGCACTTTTCAATTTGAAAAAATGCACCTTTCATTTTGCAAAAGCGGACTTTTTAATTTGCCGATTATATTTTAAATATTTTTGTAGCTATCATAGATAGCGTATTTTTGTATAAAAAAACAGATAACCCAAACAAAAAATATCCAGTCATACATGACTGGATATTTTTCTGTATTGTTCGTTTAACGACTAAACGCTTAGAACTCTTCCTCTTGTTGGCGGAGTTGTGCTTCAGCTGCTGCCGCTGCGCGAGCAGCTTGGATGGCTGCATACTCATCTGCATTATGCACAATCACGTGTTGGAAGTCGCGAAGACCTGTACCTGCTGGAATCAAGTTACCGCAGATAACGTTCTCCTTCATACCGTCCAAGTAGTCCACCTTGCCTTGAATAGCTGCCTCGTTGAGCACCTTAGTGGTCTCTTGGAAGGAAGCCGCTGACATAAAGGACTTAGTACCCAAAGCAGCACGAGTAATACCTTGCAGGATTTGACTTGCTGTTGCGCACATAGCATCACGTACTTGAACCAGTTTCTTGTCCTTACGACGGAGCGAAGAGTTCTCATCGTGGAGACGACGAGCGGTGACAATCTGACCTGCTTTCAGGGTCTCGCTATCACCTGCATCAGTAACCACTTTCTTGCCCCAGATACGATCGTTCTCCTCCAAGAAGTCACGTTTATCCACGATTTGCTTCTCCAGATAACGTGTGTCACCTGCGTCTTGTATCTCTACCTTACGCATCATCTGACGTACGATAATCTCAAAGTGCTTGTCGTTAATTTCCACACCTTGCATACGATATACGGATTGAGCTTCGTTCACGATATAATCTTGCACGGCGGTAGGACCTTGGATAGCAAGAATATCGTTTGGCGTGATAGCACCGTCTGACAACGCCACACCAGCACGCACATAGTCGCCCTCTTGCACAAGGATTTGTTTACCCAGTGGAATCAGATAGGACTTCACCTCGCCCAACTTAGAGGTAATCGACAATTCGCGGTTACCACGTTTGATACGGCCGAAGCTAACCTCACCATCAATCTCTGCTACGATAGCTGGATTAGATGGGTTGCGTGCCTCAAAGAGCTCTGTCACACGTGGAAGACCACCTGTGATATCGCCTGCTGTACCGAACGAGCGTGTCTGTGTAAAGAGCGAATCACCTACCTTAACGTCAGCACCATCATTGTGTACCAACAACGCCTTAACTGGCAAGTTGTAGGTGCGCAAGATATTGCCATCTGCATCTAAGATATGTGCCGAAGGCATCTTTGTCTTATCTTTAGTCTCAATGATACTAACCTCTTTCTTACCTGTTTGCTCATCGGTCTCGGTCTTAGCGGTCACACCTTCAATCACATCTTCATATTGCAAACGACCTGCTTGCTCAATAATCAATGTAGCCTTGTATGGATCCCACTCGCAGACTTGTGTACCCTTCTCATATACTTCACCTGGAGTAATGAAAAGCTTAGAAGCATAAGGGATATTAAAGGTTGTGAGAACTACACCAGTCTTCACATCCACCAGACGCATCTCATTTAGACGGCTAACCACAATAACCTCGCCACCATCAGTGGTAATAGTACGGAGCTCGTCAATCTCAATGCGACCAGGTTGTGTCAACGCGTAGGTATTTTGTGTTGCTGCGTTACCAGCCACACCACCAGAGTGGAAAGTACGAAGTGTCAACTGTGTACCAGGCTCACCAATAGCTTGAGCGGCAATCACACCAACAGCCTCACCCTTCTGTACCATCTTACGGCTTGCCAAGTTGCGACCGTAGCACTTAGCGCAGACACCTTGTTTAGCCTCACAGGTGAGTACCGAACGTATCTCTACTGACTCGATACCAGCATCTTCAATAGCCTTACATTGTGCCTCACGAATCTCCTCACCAGATGCCACAATCAGATTGCCATCCATGTCATAGATATCATGCACACTCACACGACCCAAGATACGCTGTGTCAATGTAGCTACCACATTATCGTTTTGCTTGATAGCCTTAGCAGTCAAACCACGCAAGGTTCCGCAGTCAGTTTCTGTGATAATCACATCGTGAGATACGTCCACCAAACGACGAGTCAAATAACCAGCATCGGCAGTCTTCAACGCTGTATCGGCAAGACCCTTACGAGCACCGTGGGTAGAAATAAAGTACTCCAACACGCTCAAACCTTCCTTAAAGTTCGAAAGAATAGGGTTCTCAATCGTTTGACGACTGTCAGTAGCACCTGCCTTCTGAGGCTTAGCCATCAGACCACGCATACCTGCCAACTGTTTAATCTGCTGACGCGAACCACGGGCACCTGAATCCATCATCATATATACAGAGTTGAAACCTTGATCAGCCTCTTTCATGTGCTTCATCAGCACCTCAGTCACCTTGGTATCCACCTCGTTCCATGCACCGACAACCTTGTTATAACGCTCGTTGTCAGTCATCAAACCTTCCATATAGAGTTCGGTCACTTCTTCTACCACTTGGTTACCTTTAGCCACCAACTCGTTCTTCTCTTCTGGAATCAGAATATCGTTCAAGTTGAAGCTCAAGCCACCCTTGAAGGCCATCTTATAACCGAGGTCTTTGATTTCATCCAAGAACTTAGCGGTACGAGCCACACCACAAGTTTTGATAACATCAGTAATGATTTCCTTAACCGCTTTCTTGCCGAGTGTAACGTTCTTGTATCCTACTTCATTAGGCACGTAGTAGTTAACCAATACACGACCTGGAGTGGTTTCAACTAGCGAAGTCTCGCCAGTACGCTCATCAGTAATACGCACTTTCACAAGGGCGTGCATATCTACTTTTCCTTCGTTGAGTGCTATCTCACACTCCTCTGGAGAATAGAAAGCCAAGCCCTCACCCTTCGCACCTGCACGCTCCTTAGTAATGTAGTACAAACCAAGAATCATATCCTGTGAAGGAACAGTAATAGGATTACCATTCGCTGGGTCCAAAATGTTGTGCGAACCAAGCATCAACAATTGTGCCTCCAAAATAGCCTCATTGCTCAGTGGCAAGTGTACAGCCATTTGGTCACCATCAAAGTCGGCGTTGAAACCAGCACATGCCAGTGGGTGCAACTGAATAGCCTTACCCTCAATCATGCGAGGTTGGAATGCCAAAATACCGTGACGGTGAAGTGTAGGAGCACGGTTCAAAAGCACTGGGTGACCTTTCATTACATGCTCAAGGATATCAAAGATGATAGGCTCCTTGCGGTCAATAATCTTCTTTGCAGACTTAACCGTCTTTACTACACCACGCTCAATCAGTTTGCGGATAATAAATGGTTTATAGAGCTCTGCTGCCATATCCTTTGGCAAACCGCACTCATGCATCTTCAACTCTGGACCTACGACAATTACTGAACGAGCTGAGTAGTCAACACGTTTACCGAGCAAGTTTTGACGGAAACGACCTTGCTTACCCTTCAATGAGTCAGACAGTGATTTCAAAGGACGGTTAGCATCAGACTTGATAGCTGTGGTCTTCTTGCTATTATCGAACAATGAATCCACTGCTTCTTGAAGCATACGTTTCTCATTGCGCAAAATCACATCTGGAGCCTTAATCTCTACAAGGCGTTTGAGACGATTGTTACGGATAATCACACGACGATACAAATCGTTGAGGTCCGATGTCGCAAAACGACCACCATCCAGTGGCACGAGAGGACGCAATTCGGGAGGAGTCACTGGTATCACATGCAATACCATCCACTCTGGCAAGTTTCTACCCTTGCTCGCACGGAAGTTCTCTACCACTTGCAAGCGTTTGAGCGCCTCTGCCTTACGTTGCATTGAT
Organism: Paludibacteraceae bacterium; assembly: GCA_045589755.1. GTDB lineage: Bacteria > Bacteroidota > Bacteroidia > Bacteroidales > Paludibacteraceae > Colicola. The sequence continues at coordinate 13,146 of JAZNPR010000075.1, read as the reverse complement.
GTATCTGCATTGGCACGGTCACGCAACTCGTAACTCAGCGCATCCAAGTCGATGTTCTTCAACAACTCCTCAATGGCCTCAGCACCCATCTTAGCAATGAACTTGTTAGGATCGCTGTCGTCCAACAATTGATTGTCTTGTGGAAGACGATCCATCAACTCCATGTATTGATCCTCATCAAGCAACATTTTTGTTGCTACTACTTCGTCATCTATCTCCTGTCCTTCCAATACACCAGCTTGCAGCACGATATATTTCTCATAATAGACAACAGAATCCAACTTCTTGGTAGGTACACCCAACAATGCTGCCATCTTAGAAGGCAATGAACGCAAATACCAAATATGTGTTACAGGAACAACCAATTTGATATGTCCCATACGTTCACGACGCACTTTCTTCTCGGTTACCTCTACACCACAACGCTCGCACACAATACCTTTGTAGCGAATACGCTTATACTTACCGCAATGGCACTCGTAGTCTTTCGTAGGACCAAAAATGCGTTCGCAGAATAGGCCATCACGCTCAGGTTTGTAGGTACGATAGTTGATAGTCTCAGGCTTGAGTACCTCACCCGAACTGATACGCATAATCTCATCTGGCGATGCTAAGCCAATTGAGATACGGGAAAAACCGTTTTTCTTATTATCTTGTTTGAAAGCCATAATTCTTGATTTTTATTCCATTGTAATTGATAGACCTAGACCTTGCAACTCATGCAACAACACATTGAGCGATTCTGGCAATCCAGGAGTTGGCATTGACTCGCCCTTAACGATAGCCTCATAGGTTCGAGCACGACCTGTGACATCATCTGATTTCACTGTCAAAATCTCTTGCAAGATATGTGCAGCTCCGTGCGCCTCAAGCGCCCAAACCTCCATCTCACCGAAACGTTGACCACCAAATTGTGCTTTACCACCAAGAGGTTGCTGTGTAATCAAACTGTAAGGACCTATCGAACGAGCGTGCATCTTATCATCAACCATGTGACCAAGCTTCATGAAGTAGGTTACACCCACTGTAGCCATTTGGTCAAAGGCCTCACCTGTACCACCATCGTAGAGCTGAGTTTTACCAGCACGTGGCAGACCTGCCTTATCTGTCCATTCGTTGAGATCATCCAACGTACAGCCATCGAAGATAGGAGTAGCAAACTTCACGCCCAATTCCTTACCTGCCCAACCAAGAACTGCCTCGAATATCTGACCAATATTCATACGAGAAGGCACACCTAGTGGGTTCAATACAATATCTACTGGAGTACCGTCAGCCAAGAATGGCATATCTTCTACACGCACAATCTTACTTACAATACCCTTGTTACCGTGACGACCTGCCATCTTATCACCTACGCGAATCTTACAACGCTTAGCTATATATACCTTAGCCATTTGGATGATACCGTTTGGCAACTCATCACCAATAGTAAGATTGAATTTATCACGCTTGAATGCAGCATCCATCTCTTTGTGTTTTGCCAGGTAGTTCATAATACACTCACTAACCAAAGCATTCACATGCTCATCAGCTGTCCAATTAGCCAACATCAATGATGTATAATCTAAATCTTTCAAACGCTCCTCGGTGAAGGTCAAACCCTTTGCAATCACCTCTGTATTCACATGATCACGAACGCCTAACGATGTGTGACCATCCAACAGAGTCACCAACTTACCTACCAAAACTGCCTTCAACTCAGCCACCTTAACCGCAAAAGAAGCATCGAGTTTAGCAATGGTCTCTTTGTCCTCCATCTTCTGCTTGCGGTCCTTTTGAGCTTTCTTGTAGAGATTCTTGTCAATCACCACACCACTCAATGATGGACTAGCCTTCAAAGATGCATCCTTAACATCACCTGCCTTGTCACCAAAGATGGCTTTCAAGAGTTTCTCCTCTGGAGAAGGATCTGACTCTCCCTTAGGAGTAATCTTACCGACAATAATATCACCTGGCTCAACATGAGCACCAATACGAATAATACCGTTCTCGTCCAAATCCTTGGTTGCTTCCTCACTTACGTTAGGAATATCCGAGGTGAACTCGTCCATACCACGCTTGGTCTCGCGAACCTCCAACAGTTGCTCAACCACGTGTACTGAAGTAAACATATCCTCACGTACAATGCGCTCGCTGAGCACGATAGCATCCTCGTAGTTGTAACCCTTCCAAGGAATATAAGCTACCTTCAAGTTCTTACCCAAAGCCAACTCACCCTTCTCTGTAGAATAACCCTCAGTGAGGATTTGACCCTTAGTCACCTTATCACCCTTGCGAACGATAGGACGAAGGTCGATAGTGGTGTTTTGATTGGTCTTTTGGAACTTAGGCAATTTGTATTCTTTCTCAGCAGAATCAAACGAAATGAACTCTTCTTCTTTCGTACGATCGTATTTAATACGAATACAATCTGCATCTACATAAGTCACAACGCCCTCTCCCTCTGCTACAACTTGGGTACGAGAATCTTGAATCAATTGACCCTCAATACCTGTACCAACAATAGGAGCCTCGTTGCGGAGCAATGGTACCGCTTGGCGCATCATGTTAGAACCCATCAACGCACGGTTAGCATCATCGTGCTCCAAGAAAGGAATCAATGCGGCAGCGATAGAAGCAATTTGTGATGGAGAAACGTCCATCAAGTCCACTTCATTAGGCGCAACCACTGGGAAATCTGCCTCGTAACGCGCTTTTACTTTCTTGCGGATAAACTTACCATTCTCATCCAATGGAGCGTTACCTTGTGCTACAGTAGCATTCTCCTCATCTTCTGCCGTCATATAAACAACGTGATCATTATCCAAATCTACCACGCCATTCTCTGCCTTGCGATAAGGAGTCTCTATGAAACCTAAATCGTTAATCTTAGCATAGATACAGAGAGAGGATATAAGACCAATATTTGGACCTTCAGGAGTCTCAATAGGACACAAACGACCATAGTGTGTATAGTGTACGTCACGAACCTCGAAACCTGCACGGTCACGGCTAAGTCCACCAGGACCAAGGGCAGACATACGACGCTTGTGAGTAATCTCTGCCAATGGGTTTTGTTGATCCATGAACTGCGACAATGCGTTAGTACCAAAATACGTGTTGATTACACTAGAAATAGCCTTAGCATTGATCAAATCGGTTGGAGTGAACACCTCAGTGTCACGCACGTTCATACGCTCGCGAATAGTACGAGCCATACGAGCCAAACCTATACCAAACTGGTTGTACAATTGCTCACCTACGGTACGCACACGACGGTTAGACAAGTGGTCAATATCATCCACCTCTGCATTAGAGTTAATGAGCTGTACCAAATACTTGATAATCTCAATAATGTCCTGATTAGTCAATGTACGAGTCTCCATTGGAGTATCCATCTCCAACTTGCGATTGATACGATAACGACCTACTTCACCCAAGTCATAACGCTTGTCAGAGAAGAAGAGATTTTGAATTGCCTCACGTGCTGTTGCATCATCAGCAGGCTCTGAATTACGCAACTGACGATAAATATACAACACAGCTTCTTTCTCCGAATGAGATGGGTCTTTTTGCAACGTGTTGAAGATAATCGAATATTCAGACTCATGGTTCTCATCCTTATGCAAAAGAATAGTCTTTGTACCCGACTCTAGAATCAACTCACACAACTCTTCAGTCAAAACAGTCTCACGCTCAAGAATAACCTCGTTACGCTCAATTGTCACAACCTCGCCGGTATCCTCATCCACAAAATCTTCAGTCCATGCCTTTAGCACATTACCCGCCAAAGTACGACCTACTACCGCATCCAAATTCTCCTTGTTGCACTTAATCTCCTCTGCCAAACCGAAGCAATCCAAAATATCTTTATCACTTTCGAAGCCGATAGCACGGAGCAAAGTGGTTACAGGCAATTTCTTCTTACGATCAATGTACGCATACATAACACGGTTGATGTCTGTAGCGAACTCAATCCAAGAACCACGGAATGGAATAATACGAGCTGAATATAACTTCGTACCATTTGAGTGCATAGATGTACCAAAGAATACACCTGGCGAACGATGCAATTGACTTACTACAACACGCTCTGCACCATTGATAACAAAAGTACCCTTAGGAGTCATGTATGGAATAGTACCCAAGAATACATCCTGCATTACTGGCTCAAAATCCTCGTGATCAGGATCTGTACAAGTTAGGAACAATTTAGCCTTCAAAGGCACACTATACGTGAGTCCACGAAGCAAACATTCCTCTATCGAATAACGAGGAGGATCAACATGATAATCCAAGAACTCAAGTCGGAAGTTCTTTCGAGTATCCTCAATAGGGAAGTTCTCAGAAAAAACTTTGAACAAACCTTCCTGATGACGCACCTCAGGTGTAGAATTCATCTGGAAGAAGTCATGGAATGACTTTAATTGAATCTCCAGAAAATCAGGATAAGGCATCTGCTTTTGCATTGCCGAAAAATTGATTCGCTGGTTTTTGTTTTGATTTGCCATTTATTTATAATTTTATTGGTTTCGAATATCAACAAAACGCCTGATAATTAGTTATTTACAGCTAAATAGTTGATTCCATAATTTAATATTTGTTAATAAGAATCGCAATTATATTATCAGGATTTAACATTTTTTCAACATTCACCTCTATTCAGAGAAAAAGGTTTAGACCCCATTTAAGCGTCTAACCCTACCATTATTAGGTTAATAGGTATTACTTCAACTCTACCTCAGCACCTACCTCCTCAAGAGCTTTCTTGAGTGCCTCAGCAGTAGCTTTATCTACACCTTCTTTAACAGTTGCAGGAGCAGCATCTACGATGTCCTTAGCCTCTTTCAAGCCAAGACCAGTTTGCTCTTTAACTGCCTTTACTACTTGGAGCTTGTTAGCACCAGCTGATTTCAAAACAACATCAAAAGATGTCTTCTCCTCAGCTGCTGGAGCCTCAGCGCCAGCTGCAGGTGCTGCTACTGCTACTGCAGCAGCTGCTGGTTCGATACCATACTCCTCTTTCAAAATTTGAGCGAGTTCATTTACTTCCTTAACTGTAAGGTTTACTAATTGTTCAGCAAAAGCTTTCAAATCTGCCATTGTTGTATAATTTTAAAATGTTAATTTTTAATGTTAATTGATTTATAATTGCTGATTACTCAGCGCGTTCACCCAGCGTTTGCAAAACACCGTGGATGGTAGTAGCACCTGATTGGAGGGCTGAAACGACATTCTTTGCAGGAGATTGGAGCAAAGCAACAAGATCTGCAATGAGTTCGTTTTTGGACTTGATTGTAGCCAAGAAATCCAAGTTTTGAGCACCTACATAGATAGTTTCTTCTACATAAGCAGCCTTCAACTGTGGCTTAGCCTCTTCTTTATTTTTCTCTTTCTTAGTGAACTCCTTGATGAGCTTAGCAGGTGCATTACCTGTGTTAGACAACATCAAAGCAGTATTACCCTTGAGAGCCTCAAAAATCTGAGCATCAATACCCTTTGCCTCAAGTGCCTTTTGCAGCAATGTGTTCTTAGCTACAAGCAATTTGATATCTTGCTTGAAGCAAGCACGGCGCAACTCACTGGTCTTCTCTGCATTCAAACCTTCAATGTTTGTGAGATAAAAGTGTGAGTATTGACCCAACTGCTCTTGCAATGAAGCAATAATGGCGTTTTTATCTTCCTTCTTCATACTTGTCTTCGATTAAATAAATTACTCAATAGATTTTGGGTCAATCTTAATACCCTGACTCATTGTACTGGAAAGATAAATGCTCTTGATATAGGTACCCTTGCTAACTGCAGGTTTCAACTTAATCAAAGTTTGTACGAACTCAATAGCGTTCTCTGCAATTGCCTCTGGTGCAAAAGACACCTTACCAATAGAAGTGTGAACGATACCAAATTTGTCAACCTTAAAGTCGATTTTACCTTGCTTAACCTCCTTAACAGCCTTAGCAACATCCATTGTTACTGTACCTGATTTTGGGTTAGGCATCAAACCGCGAGGACCGAGTACACGACCGAGAGCACCAATCTTACCCATGATTTGAGGTTGAGTGATGATCACGTCAATGTCTGTCCAACCGCCTTTGATCTTCTCGATATACTCATCCAGACCTACATAATCAGCACCTGCCTCTTTTGCAGCTGCCTCTTGGTCTGCAGTACACAATGCGAGTACGCGAACTTGTTTACCTGTACCGTGAGGAAGACTTACCACGCCACGAACCATTTGGTTTGCTTTACGTGGGTCAACACCCAAACGAACATCTACATCTACGCTTGCATCAAACTTAGTTGTAGTGATCTCTTTCACCAACGCAGCAGCTTCTGCTACGGTGTAGAGCTTACCTGCTTCAATCTTCTCAGCAGCAAGCTTTTGATTCTTTGTCAATTTTGCCATAATAGTGATTGAAGTTTTAATTATTTAACGGTAATACCCATACTACGAGCGGTACCCTTAACCATGCTGATAGCGCTCTCTACGGTGAAACAGTTCAAATCCACCATCTTATCGGTTGCGATTGCCACTACTTGCTCCTCTGTGATGGTAGCCACTTTATTACGGTTAGGTTGGTTAGAACCAGACTTAATCTTAGCAGCCTCCTTCAATTGAACAGCAACAGGTGGAGTCTTAACGATAAAATCGAATGATTTGTCAGTGTAAACAGTGATTACTACAGGCAAAATCTTACCTGCCTTCTCCTGCGTTCTGGCATTGAATTGTTTACAAAACTCCATGATGTTAACACCCTTAGAACCCAACGCAGGTCCTACTGGAGGTGATGGGTTAGCTGCGCCACCCTTAATCTGGAGTTTGATAAATCCAGCAATTTCTTTAGCCATAATTAAATGTTAGTTTTACTTTGTTAATAGTTTTGTTGTTTATAAACTACCGAGTAGTACAACGGCCCGTAACAAATGCCTCCTACTCCTTCGCTACTTGATCGAAGCCCAACTCTAACGGTGTTTGACGATCAAAAATCGTCACAACAACCTTGAGTTTACGTTTGTCTTGCGACACCTCATTGATAACACCTTCAAATCCATTGAATGCGCCACTAATCACTTTCACATGCTCACCTACGAAGAAAGTTTCATCCATCATTGCCTCAACTGCCGTATCATCTACATTACCCATGATCTTATTAATCTCGGATTGAGATACTGGAGCTGGCTTTGTGGAAGATTTACTCTCACTCAAAAAACCAAGCACATTTGGAATGTTGCGCAATAGTGGATAGCATTCATCGGTCAAATTGCACTCTACGAGCACATAACCAGGCAGCATGTTACGCTCTTTCACAACACGCTTACCACCACGAAGACTAACCACTTTTTCGGTCGGAATCAAGACTTGAGATACATACTCTTTGAACAATGTAGAAGTTACCAAAGCACCTTCGATATACTCCTTCACTTTGTTCTCCTTGCCACTAATAGCACGAAGTACATACCATTTAAAATTGCCTACAGCCATATACAAACAATTTTACTTATTAGAACAAGCCATATACAAAAGTCATGATTGACTCGAAACAGAAGTCCATAAGCCATACGATGAGAGCTAGTATTATGGAAGCAATCAATACCAGCACTGCGCTTTTGGACAATTCTTTGCGAGTAGGCCAACTTACTTTATGAACCAACTCATTGTAGGATTCTTTAAGATTCTCAACGAACTTCATATCTTATAGTTTTTTTTCTAAATATTCCCTATTTGCGCCAAACATCTGGCCTCAGCAGCAGCCGAAGTCAGACGGAAGCTATTTTTGTAACAGCACGGAAGGCAGGAATCGAACCCACATTGACGGTTTTGGACACCGCTTTCTTACCATTAGAAGACTTTCGTAAGTGATTGCCAAGGCCGAAACCTCGGCAATCTTTTGTTTTATTGCTGACCAAAGTCAGACTTTGTATTAGTCAAGCAAACCAGTGATTTGACCTGAACCTACGGTACGACCACCTTCGCGGATAGCGAAACGGAGACCCTCAGAGCATGCTACTGGGTAGATCAATTTAACCTTGATCTCCAAGTTGTCACCTGGCATAACCATCTCTGTACCCTCTGGCAATGTAATCTCGCCAGTTACGTCCATTGTACGGATGTAGAATTGTGGACGATAGTGGTTGTGGAATGGAGTGTGACGGCCACCTTCCTCTTTCTTCAAGATATAAACAGAAGCCTTGAACTCCTCGTGAGGTTTAACAACACCTGGGTGGGTGATTACCATACCACGGCGAACCTCGTCTTTGTCAATACCACGGAGCAACAAACCTACGTTATCACCAGCCTCACCTTGGTCGAGCAACTTACGGAACATCTCAACACCAGTTACAACTGACTTCTTACCCTCAGCACCAAGACCGATCAATTGAACTTCCTCACCAACTTTGATGATACCAGTTTCGATACGACCAGTAGCTACGGTACCACGACCTGTAATTGAGAATACGTCCTCAACAGGCATCAAGAATGGTTTATCAACAGCACGTGGAGGCAACTCAATCCATGTATCGCAAGCATCCATCAACTCCATAACTTTGTCTTCCCACTCTGGAACTGCGTTCAACGCACCAAGAGCAGAACCGCGAATGATAGGAGTATTGTCACCGTCGAACTCATAGAATGAAAGAAGCTCACGCATCTCCATCTCAACGAGGTCAAGCATCTCAGCGTCATCAACAAGGTCGCACTTGTTCATAAATACAACCAAGCGAGGAACGTTCACCTGACGAGCCAAAAGGATGTGCTCACGTGTTTGAGGCATAGGACCATCAGTAGCAGCTACTACGATGATAGCGCCGTCCATTTGAGCAGCACCAGTTACCATGTTCTTTACGTAGTCAGCGTGACCAGGGCAGTCAACGTGAGCGTAGTGACGAGTAGCTGTTTGATACTCAACGTGTGCAGTGTTAATAGTAATACCACGCTCTTTCTCCTCTGGAGCATTGTCGATAGAGTCGAATGAACGGAGCTCAGAAAGACCCTTAGCTGCCAATACAGTAGTGATAGCTGCGGTCAAAGTAGTTTTACCGTGATCAACGTGACCAATAGTACCAATGTTCACGTGTGGTTTCGAACGGTCAAATTTTTCTTTTGCCATAATTCTAGAATGTTTTTAGTTATTAACGTTAATACTAATGTATTTTACAATTTCTTTTCTTTACACACCGCAATACTCCCATATCTCGGAAGTACCTCACGGCATTATGTGTTTTGAGCTAATGGCGGGAGTTGAACCCGCGACCTCATCCTTACCAAGGATGCGCTCTACCACTGAGCTACATCAGCAACACGAACTCTCCTGTTCGCTACTACTCGAAAATACGAGTGTATAAATAAAAACAGAGCGGAAAACGGGGCTCAAACCCGCGACCCCCAGCTTGGAAGGCTAGTGCTCTATCGACTGAGCTATTTCCGCGAATTAACCACGACTTCCGCGACGGTTAGTTATTTGTGGGAGCAGATGGATTCGAACCACCGAAGGTGAAAACCAGCAGATTTACAGTCTGCCCCATTTGGCCGCTCTGGAATACTCCCAATTCTATTATTTCAAAGTTCAACTTTTTTTGAGCCTCTTGTCGGATTCGAACCAACGACCCCGAGATTACAAATCACGTGCTCTGGCCAACTGAGCTAAAGAGGCGGGTCTTTTCACTTTTTGCCACGCCCTAAAAAACACGTCGGCGGAAAAGCGGTGCAAAGGTAGTGCTTTTTTCTGACATGACCAAATGTTTTTGAAAAAAAATGATATTTTTCTTCATTTTTTCGCAAAAAGAGGGGCAAAATCGCCCCTCTCATGCTAAAATTGCGTATTTTTACTTATCTTTTCGTTTTTCGATTTGTTTCTCGATTGCCTCCAAGCAATCATCTATTCCTTCCTCAAAAGTGTCGCATACTTTCTGAGCAAATAATTCCGCGCCAAATCCCAGCACTCTGATCGCCGTCTCTTTATTCAGATTCGTTTCTGGTTTCACGACCGTCATACGAATCTCCATTTCTGCGGACTCTGGAAGCAGTTTTTCATAGCGTCTTGTCTTCTTCTCAATGTGTTTCTCGAGACGCTCAGCAATCTCGAAGTTCACCGCTTGCGTGTTCAGTTTCATAAGTCCTCCTTTTTCTTTATATGGTTAAGTATTATATTATTTTCTACTCCGCGGGTGTGCCGCTTCGTAGGCTTGTTTCATCTGTTCAAAGGTTGCATGCGTATATACTTGCGTAGCAGCCAGACTCGCGTGCCCCAGTAGGCTCTGTATGGTACGTATATCTGCTCCGTTGTTGAGCATTGCGGTCGCAAAGGTGTGCCTCAATACGTGTGGCGAATGTTTCTTGAGCGTACTCACTTCTCCCATACGCGCACGTACTATATTATATAGGGTCTGCGCATTCATCGCCTGCCATTCGCCGTTTTTCTTTTTTCGCACAAGAAACGTGCCAATCCCCACTTGTTCGCCCAACAATTTGCATTTATTTTCCCTATACTCCTCTATCAACTCACACAAACCCTCTCCTATCGGCACTATTCGCTCTTTAGCTCGCTTCCCGAATACGCGTATCTGTTTCTGCCGCGTGTCCACATCCTCCTCTTTCAGTCCCACCAATTCGGCACGACGCATGCCAGTCTGATACAGCAATTCCACCATTAGGTAATCACGCATATGCACCCACTGTTCCTCCTCGCTCATCTCCTCGTTCCAGTCGCGCGCTTGGTTTATCTTTACGCCCTGCATCTCGCTTTCGCGAAAGTAGATGGGCAGCGGTTTGTCCGTCTTCGGTGCTACGATGGCGCGTGTGATATCCACTTTCACCAGCCCCACCCGCAGCAAGAACTTATAGAAACTCTTGACTGCCGACAATCGCCTTTTCACGCTGCGCGGCGACTGCTTGCGATCCAACATGTCAATCATCCACGCCTTCACATCCTCTGCATCCACATTCTTAGGGTCAAAGTCTTCTACTTTGCAATCCAAGAACTTGCACCACGCTTTCAGATCATCTCCATACTCTCCCACGGTACGCGCTGAGTACCGTTTCTCTATGGCAATATAATCTAAAAACTTCTGTATCAAGGTTACTTATTCTCCTTGCCCAAGGGCAGAAATCCAAACTATCTAAACCACACGCGAGCGGAGCGAGCAGGAGCTTATTTCACTTCCCTTCCGTGTTCCGAAGTTCCCTCAAATGGGAACAAGCCGAAGAGTTCTGCATCGATGCGGTCGGTGATATAGCGGAAGTCCTCTGGTTTGTCTCCGAACTTGATGGTGTCGCCGTCGATGATGAGCAATTTGCCTTTGTAGTCCGCAATCCAGTTTTCATACAGTTCGTTCAAACCTTGCAGATAGTCAATGCGCATGCTTGATTCATAGGCGCGACCACGTTTCTGGATTTGTGCCACCAGGTTAGGGATAGTCGATCGGATATAAATCATCAGATCGGGCATCTTCACCAGCGACATCATCAGGTCGAAGAGGTCGCGGTAGTTATCGAAGTCGCGATCAGACATAAATCCCTGACGGTGCAAGTTAGGGGCAAAGATACGCGCATCTTCGTAAATGGTGCGGTCTTGAATAATAAACTTGTCGGACTTGGAAATATCTACCACATCCTTGAAGCGTTTGTTCAAGAAATACACTTGCAAGTTAAACGACCAGCGGCCCATGTCCGCATAGAAATCCTCCAAGTATGGGTTAAACTCCACACTCTCGAATCGTGGCTCCCAACCATAATGTTTGGCGAGCATGTTGGTCAGCGTAGTCTTACCGCAACCAATATTTCCTGCTATTGCTATATGCATAATTGTTAATTTTAGACCGTTTTATTGTTAGATATTAGACCGCTTCGCTGTTAAAAGTTAGTATCAGAAGTTCTCAGCCGAAAAGAGTCCAAAGAGCTCAGCGTCTATCTTGTTGATGACTTTGCGAAAGTCTTCGGGATTGCTTTCGAAATCGAGGTCATCGCTCTCAATGACCAGCACCCTACCCTCGTATTGCTTGTATATAAACTCCTCGTAGCGTTCGTTAAGGTCGCGCAGGTAGTCTATCTGCATGGTTTTCTCGTATTCGCGACCGCGTTTCTGTATCTGTGCAATGAGCGAGGGAACGGACTTACGAAGGTAGATCATCAGGTCGGGGAGCTTCATCATGCGTTTCATGTGATCAAAGAGCTCCATGTATGTCTGATAATCGCGCTCCGAGAGGTCGCCGCGCAGGTAGTTGTTGGTCACGAACACATACACACCCTCAAAGATACTACGGTCTTGCACGATGGTGTGCTCCACCTCTTTGATGCGTAGCATATCTTTGAAACGCTCTTTGAGGAAGTAGGTCTCCACGCAGAACGACCAGCGCTTGATGTCTGTGTAGTAATCCTCCAGATAGGGATTAAAGCTCACCGACTCAAAGCGTGGCTCCCAACCGTAATACTTCGCCAACATCTTTGTCAGCGTTGTCTTACCAGCTCCGATATTTCCTGCTATGGCTATATACATCCTGCCTTTACACCTTACACTTTACACTTTTCTATTAAAGCGAGTGCAAAGATACTACTTTTTTTTGACATATGCAAATAAATTCCGCCTTTCGGCAGAAAAGGTCAACAAAAAATGCACATACGCGAGTAAAGCGAGGATTATTTTCAAAAAAGATAGACTTTTCTTTATTTTCCAAATTTATGGCAATATTTTTGGAATTCTCTTTCTGACCTCCTGCCTTCTTTGATTAGCTTATGGCAAAAATGGACTGCAATAAACTATGGGAGAAGAACAACACGGAACCCAAGGTTGCCGCGGCGATCGCCAGGAGAGTCGTCGCCACGGCTGGCAACGCGACAGTAGGAAGTAAGGCTGCTCCAGCTACCGCCCCGATACACGCGGCCGGCCCCCGACGATGGACCTGTAGGATTAGTCTGCGCATTGCTGCTATAACTGCCATACCAGTCCTGACACCATTCCCACACATTACCACTCATATCATACAAGCCCAACTCATTCGCCTGTTTTTGCTTCACAGGGTGTGTCTTGCTACTGTTATTGTCCCAATACCAAGCCACATCGCTCAAGGTATTGCTACCTGCATACTTATACCCTCTACTCTTCTGACCACCGCGAGCAGCATACTCCCACTCTGCTTCAGTAGGCAAACGGAAGTTCTTGCCTGTCA
>JAZNPR010000074.1:0-5990 GCA_045589755.1 Paludibacteraceae bacterium | reverse complement strand
TTAGCATACAGACGATTCACGCCATAAACGAGCGATTGATGGAAAGCGATATTATCGCTCACGAAACGGCCAATCTTATACACCGTTTCAAATAATGCACCTTGTGTAGAAGAGACGTATGCATTAGCTACACGCTGCGATAGTTCATCGCTGACCAATGCCAATGTATCTTGGATATCGCACACCATACCGCGCCTATCCATGGCTATCTTCAGTGCCTTTGCACAGGAATTGTGCCCCTCTCCTGTATTGCATGAAAGAATTAAAATTTTCATAGTTAATAATGAATGGTACTACACATTGTAGAACAAAACCCGTGCCGTACGGTGTGCGCACTTCTTTTGTTAATAGATTTGTCGCCATTTGAACAATACCTGTTGCCATACTATCAAGTAATTGGCTAAAGCATATTTTTTATTCTATTACCAATTATATGCAAATTTTTCTTAATACAAGGAAATATTACCTATGTCGCTGTTCAATAAGTGCGGTGATAATAGCAATTAATAGTGTCAGTAACCCTATTCCTATAGGTATTAAATATGCAGTCCAACCTGCTAATCCACCAAAAACATTTTGATAAAATGCCACCGCACACGAACATGTTAGGATTATTATCAGTGCATTGATTAATGGTTTCAGTTCCATACGCTGTTTTTGCTCATCCCAATGACCACTAATCCAAGCTATCAAACAAACATACAAACATAATCCTACAAATATCAGCGATAATAACCCGACCTTATAGGACATATCCTCTAAAATTAGGTCAAGGATAGGAATTAAAAACAATATTCCTATATTCATAATAAGCATGCCCTTAACCATCTTGCAGGTTGCAACCCGTTGCATTCGCTCTTGAAGCGAAAAATGGGTGGAATCACCAAAATAATAATGTAGCATAGTCATAGGTTTTAAGTAGTTATTGGTTTAATGGCAGCGATTATTTGCTATTAAATTCGCTGCAAAAGTAGTGCCATTTTTTCAAAAAAAATAATAATAACAATATTGCTATTTTCTCTACCATGCAGACAATAGAAAAAATAGCAATATTGTTATATTTCGCTCGTGTGAACCTTATTTCAATATTTTCCACAGAGGATAATCTACAAACATCATATCCCCTGAAGCGGTATGCAGAAAAATCTTTGTAGATTCTATAGCTATATAATAGCGTGATTTATCGCTGGTATCTTGTGGCATATAATAATTCAAATCTTGTTCATCAATATGATGAGTTATGGTAGTACGAATACGAGCAATATAACCGCGTATATTCTGCACATCTTCTAAATATGATCGTGCTTCGGCAATGGGCGTTTCCCTAAATTGATTGCATATTGCATGATATGTATTTCCCAAGCGCTGTACATCTTTATCCGACAAAGGATAATGTTGCCCTGCCTTTACTAACCCACCGTGATGTGTACAATATGTTTGATGCAAGATAAAAACATATGTAGCCAATTGTGTCGCACTCATCTGTACTTCTACTCCCCTCATCCATATACGGCGTGCAGGCAAATCTATCAATATGCGATTTTCTTCGCCATTGGTGTGATGACGCGCCAAAAAATCAAACAACTGCTTATAAAATCCATGATAGTGAAACAATGTTTTGCCGCGTTTCGGACGATGATACTCTGGCTCTGTAATAAAAGTCTCATATTCATCCAAAAAACTACGAACTTCATTCAATACACTATTGGGTTCATCATCCAATCGAATCGTCAGAAAATTGATAAAATAGGTATCTTGTTGAGTTGCTACAGATGCTGGTACATGCGATTTTCCTACATTAATCAACAGCGATGGCTCTATATCATAAAAATGATTCTGATGCGATGAATTAGCCAAATAATTGCGTGTAAAACTCTCTGTAGTAAAATTAATCAGTCGATCATACAACGTGTTGAGCATCTCACTCGATAAACGCGGATTCATATAGCGAATAATATCACACAGATAACTACGATCCATTTCGCGGAGAGACTGACACACTTTAGGAATATATATAAACTCAAACTTCCATAGATGTAACAGATTCGCTATCATTTCATATTGCTGCAAGATTTCCTCATTAATGGCTGGCATATAGTCGCTCTCAATATATACCACATATTTCTCCTGATGTTGCCAACCCTTCATCAACACTGATAATAAATAGTATTTATCACGCGTATCATTAAGCAAGAGCGACAATGTCTGCAATAGCAATGCCTCACGTGCCACGCAGGAATTATCCGCATAAGCTGCTTGTTGTAAAATAGAATAAATCTTTTTCTGTTCAGCAGGAATCATATGCTTGATATAGCCAACAGCTTCCGCCTGCGAAATAAATTGAGCTTCATACAATTCGTCCTGCGCAATATCATAGTTGCTAATAATCTGATTGTATAGCGAAATCTCTTCCTTGCATATCACATCATCAGATTTGATAAGGTCTGATATCAAACGCGCAATAGCTATTTTCTGGTGGTGTCGCATAATAAATTAAAATATATTAAATCATCCGTTGGGCAAAGGTACTATATTTTTTTGAATACGCAAAAAAAATGATACAAAATATGTTGTTAAACAATAAAAAAATGGAAAGAGCTATATCTCCTTCCATTTTTTTCGTAAGAAAAATCTGTTATTATGGCAACATCAACGCACCAACGAGTGCCAAAATAGCGTAGAACTCAGGGAGCGCAGCGTAGATCATGGTGTTGGTTTGTACATCGTGACCAGCAGCGATACCTGCGATACCATTAGCACAAACTTGACCTTGACGGATAGCAGAGAACAAGCAAACCAAACCTACTGCCAAACCAACTGCAAAAAGCATAGGACCTTGAGTTGCAAAATCTTTACCCATCCACATCAAGAATGCTACGAAACCGTACAAACCTTGAGTAGCAGGAAGAGCAGACAAGATCATGTAGCTACTACCTTTTTCTTTGTTCTTCTTCAACGCACCTTCTGCAGCATTACCTGCAATAGTGGTACCATAAGCAGAACCTACACCAGCGAGACCTAACATCAAGCCCCAGCCGAGATAACCTAAAATTTCATTCATAATTGTTTAATTTTTTATTTATTAGTTATTAATTTATTTCTTAAATGGTTGATACAACGTACCTTTACCTTCGTAACCTGCGTTCTTGAAATACTCTACGAAACTCAAACGCAATGGGTGAACAAACGCACCCAGCGCTGACATCGCCAAGTTCAATACGTGGCCCAAGACAAGAATCAGCACGAATGGCAACCATTGCCATGTGGCACCTTCGGTAGTGCCACCCATCACCATCAAGCCCAAGTTGTTGAACGCTGCACCCAACATACCACCTGCCAAACCGAGGGCATACAGACGGATATATGACAGCACGTCACCCAAGATACCAGTGGCCATATTGTAGGTATCCCACAAACCTGCACCGATATTAATCAATGGGTTACGACCTGGAGTATTGAAGATATAGATAGCCAATGCAGATACCGCACCTACTGCTATCAACGCCCACTTAAAGACGTTCTCTGGCAATATGGTCAAGCCCAATATAGCCACAATCAGACCACCTACGACGAGCAACAACCAACCCCAAGTAGCGATATTCTCCTTGAAGCCAAATTGCTTGGTGTAGCAGATAGCTTTCACCACCATCGCCAGACAGATATGGAACACACCAATGCATATTGCCAATACCATCTGAATATCGTAGCCCATCACATTGCCCTTGATCATCACATTCTTCAACGCCTGAGGTACCCACTCTGCGTTGTAGAGGTCAATACCCATGAAGGTGCCAAGGAAGAATCCTACTACCGTAGTACCCACACCCAGCACAGTAATGATAGGACCAAGACCCTCAAACATAGCGATATTGAGTTTCTTCTTTGCAATCAGCAAACCGATGATAATGAGCAAGATACCATATCCGCAGTCGCCCATACACATCGCGAAGAACAACAAGAAGAATGGTGCCAAGATTGGTGTAGGATCAAACTCACCATAATTAGGCCAACCATACATACCTGTCAGACTTTCAAAGAGTTGGGTAAACTTATTGTTACGCAACTTAATTGGCGTATTGTCCTCTGCTGTTGGATCTTCGGCTTGGTAATATACCTCTTGCTTTTGGAGCATAGCGTCCAATGCAGCCACTTGGTCGATTGGGCAGAAACCCTCCAGCACCTTCAAACTACCATCTGCTTCAGATGCTGTGTTGAGTGTAACTCGCTTCCAGTCAATCTGTTGTTGCAGTTCGTTGAGTTCGTTCTCCAATGCAGGGATATTTTCTTTTGCCCAAAGTTCGATACGTGCATTTTGCGCTACGAGCAAGCCATTCAAGCCCTCTACATCCTTCTGCAAGTCAGCAGCAGACTTCTCATTCAAGTATTGCTCTTGACAAACACTTGCCTCATCGCCTAATAACCTCATCGCCTCATCGCCTGACGAAGTCACCTGTACGAAGTACACCATTGCTCCTTGTTCTGCTACTACGATACCCCACTCTTCTTGGAAGAGTTTCTTTGGGCATGTGAAATAGCGGAGTGTATAACCTGCTTCTTTGAGTTGAGCAATGCGTTCTGCCGAAAAGTCGCCCCAGATAGCCATCTTATTGACCTCTTTTTGGGTAACAGCAATGCGGCTTTCGAGCGCAGCTTTTTCTTGCAGCAACTGATCAGGAGCACCCTGCGCGATGAGTTTGCGAGCGTTGTCGGCTTTAGCCAGCAGTTCTTGCAAATGTGCATCTTCTGCCATACCTGCCGCTTTCTCAGTCACATGCACTACTCCCACCTCGCGCAATTGCTCGAGGAAGGCTTCATACTCGCGATGGAACACCAAGAAGGTGTATTTCTTCATTTGCGTAATCATGCTTGTGCCTCCTTTCTTGCTTGCTCCTCAGCCATACGTGCTTCTGCTTCGCGTTTGGATTTTACAATCTTTTGCGATGACTTGCTGAGGTTCTCTTCATCTTCCATAAAACGCTTAATCTTACGAATAGCGTCTTGATAACCAGGTATCTGCACTTTCTCAAAGAGGTTCACCTTTTGGGTGGTCTTCTTACGTGCATAGTCCAAGAGTTCCACCTTACGGCGCACAAACTCCTGACGAATACCTACATCGGCAATGGCTTTGAGTTGGTTGAAACCGTCTGCAAACCATTTAGGACTTGAGAAGATGCTAAACTCTTTGGTTGAGTACACCACCTCTTCCAATACGGGTACGCGCACGCCTGCGATCTTCTTAATAGACATGCGCACGTCGTCCACATGGATAAGCGAGGTGTCGAACTCGCCCCATAGAGCCAACATCTGGTCGTAGTCCTTGATTCGGCGGTCCACTTCCTCATCCAGCGCCTTTATCTCGTCCTTAGCACGCTTCACTTCCAGTCGAAGAGCCGACTCCTTGCTCTGAAGCGTAGGCAGAGTACGTTGGCGCATTTTGAGGTCCTTCTCAAGTGCCTGCAACGATGTTTTATTAAATTGATATTGAATTGCCATAATTAATATTATGCTTTTGGCCAATATTTATCCACCAATGCTTGCTTGATGTTTGCCTCTTCTGGTTTGAAGTACTTTGCAAATAAAGTCCAAGCTACATCCAACATCTGAGTGGTGTTGATATTCACATCGATAGCCAAAATTTGGCTAGAGTAGTCCTTTGCAAACTCAAGGCAACGCTCGTCGTAATTGGTGAGGTCGAAACCATTCTCTTGCTTTGTTTTTGCATTTGCAGCATCAGCATAGAGGCGAACAGCAGCGTTCATCACTTGTGGGTGATCTTCGCGTGTCTTCTTACCTGCAACCAACTGTTTCAAACGAGAGAGTGAACGGAATGGGTCAACAATAACCTTACCGATATCACTATCACGGCGCAAGTACAACTGACCCTCGGTGATATAACCCGTGTTATCTGGAATAGCGTGGGTAATATCGCCACCAGACAAGGTGGTCACAGCGATAATGGTGATTGAACCACCACCTGCTTCCTCTGGGAA
>JAZNPR010000073.1:0-47976 GCA_045589755.1 Paludibacteraceae bacterium | reverse complement strand
TGGAGGTATTGGTGGTTGAACCATTTGCCCTTCTCGTAGTCGAACTTAGCGCCCGACTTACTCACGCGCTCCAGCGAGAACTGATCAATCAACTCCTGCATAGTGTACATCTCTTGGTCGCCTGTAGCATGCCAGCCAAGCAAAGCAAGGAAATTGATGACTGCCTCAGGGTAGTATCCCTCCTCGCGGTAGCCCGATGACACAGAGCCATCTTTTTGGTTATGGAACTCTAGAGGGAAGACAGGGAAGCCAAGTCGGTCGCCATCGCGTTTGGAGAGTTTACCATTGCCGTCAGGTTTGAGCAGGAGTGGCAAATGTGCAAAATGAGGCATGGTATCTTCCCAACCGAATGCCTTATACAAGAGTACATGGAGTGGGGCAGAAGGCAACCACTCTTCGCCACGGATGACATGGCTGATCTCCATCAAATGGTCATCCACGATGTTGGCAAGGTGGTAAGTAGGCAGGTCATCGGCTGACTTGTACAATACCTTATCATCGAGGATATTGGAGTTGATAACCACTTCGCCGCGGATAAGGTCGTGGACATGTACGTCGATATTAGGTTGTACCTTGAAGCGCACGACATACTTCTCGCCAGCAGCGATGCGCGCGTCCACCTCCTCCTTGCTGAGTGTCAGCGAGTTCACCATCTGCTCGCGGGTGCGGGCATCGTATTGGAAATTGGCAATCTCCGCACGCTTGGCTTCGAGTTGCTCAGGGGTGTCGAAGGCGATATAGGCATTGCCTGAGGCAAGCAGTTGGTCCACATACTTGTGGTAAATCTCGCGGCGCTCGCTTTGGCGGTATGGACCATGATCGCCCTTGCCGTTTGGGGCATCTTGGCAGATACCCTCATCAATCTCGATGCCGAGCCAAGCTAGTGCCTCGGTGATATATTCTTCGGCTCCAGGGACAAAGCGTGTGGAGTCGGTATCCTCAATACGCAGCAACATTTCGCCGCCATGTTGGCGAGCAAACAGATAATTAAACAGGGCGGTACGAACACCACCGATGTGCAACGCGCCAGTAGGACTAGGCGCAAAACGAACGCGAACTTTCATTGTAGTTATGAGTTATAAACTATGAGTTATGAGTTATTTTCTTTTTCGTTTGAAGAATGGGATATTCCACGACGAACGTGGCAAGGGTTTTGTCATATCGTCTGTCATGTGCAATACAAAGCGCTTGTAGTAGGACACCAGCAGTGTGGTGACAGGCAAAGCGATAATCATACCTACAAATCCGAGCAATGACCCCCATACGGATAGGCTAAGCAATATCCACGCGGGACCCATACCCGTGACATCACCCATAATCTTTGGCACAAGCACCATATCTTGGATAGTCTGCACAATGATAAACACCGCTGCGATACATAGCATCACGACCCACACGGGGCGACTTGTCTCTGCTGACTGAATCAAGCCAAGCAAGATACAAGGCGGAATACCCAACGCTTGCATGTAAGGCACAAGGTTCAGCAAGCCGATAAATAGACCAATACCAATACCCATTGGCAAGCCAATAATCTGAAAACCTATGGCAAACAAGATGCCTACAATACCAGCCACAAGGGCTTGTCCGCGGAAATAGGCATTCATATTACGATCCAAATCGCTGATGAGCATCACAATGCTATCGCGGAAACGAGTGGGTATGTATTTGTGCCAATTGGTGGTAATCTTTTCGTAGTCAATGAGCAGAAAAATAATATACAAGATACATATAAATGCCACAGCCAGCCCCATCAATGCATTGACACCACTGCTAATCCAGTCGCCCAAGATAGGTAGCACTTTCTTGATGCCTTGTTGTATTTCTTGGGATTCGATGAGTGTTTTGATGTCGATACTCTGGATAATCTCTTCGATGCGTTGGTTGACTTGTGGCGAGAAATACTCGCTGCCGTCCCACTGACTGACATAGGTCTTGACGCTCTGCGACAGTGCGTTGGCTTGGCGACTAATGGCAGGCATGACTGCCGCTACGGCACCAGTCAGCACGCCTATCACCAGCAGAATGGTTACTATGATGGATAGCACGCGGCTCTTCAGTCGGCAAGTGTGCTGAAAGAAATTAACAATAGGGGCTAGCATATACGCTACCACAAAACTAATCAAGAATGGCAAGAGTACGCCGCTTAATCGGCGAACGAGTAGGTACAAGGCAACGAGCACCGCAAGGGTGATGGCTGTACGAACGAGCCATTGGCGGTTGAGAATGGACGTGCTATTGGAATCGTTGATTGGCATATTGGGATACTATGCTGTCGCCAGCAAGAT
Organism: Paludibacteraceae bacterium; assembly: GCA_045589755.1. Taxonomy (GTDB): domain Bacteria; phylum Bacteroidota; class Bacteroidia; order Bacteroidales; family Paludibacteraceae; genus Colicola. The sequence continues at coordinate 45,691 of JAZNPR010000073.1, read as the reverse complement.
GATGTGTATAATGATAAGGATGAGGCAGAAGAATGTGCAAATGTTTCGTGCAAGAAGCCAACGGAAGAGGAACCAATCCATGCCGCTCTGTACATATGATGCCCAGTCGCCCATTGGTCCCATCCACCAGCGAGGTGTATCGTTGCGAGGGAGTCCGTAGGCAAAAAGTCGTGTGGAGTGAATGAGGAAAATGGACATTGGTAGGGTGCACAGCGTCAGTAGATACCATGGACTCCACCAACCGAGTACTATGCCCATAACCAACAAAAGGAAAGGAACTACTGCGAAAAAACCGATAAAGAGAATCATTCGCTGTTTGCCATGGTTGTGGATATCCTTGCCCATCAGTAATCGGGCAAAAGTCATCTTGTTGAGTTCAGCATCGGCATTCACCTCCATAACCGAGTGGACATAGACGATATTGGTTACCATACATCCGATAGCGATGCTCATGCAGAGCATTTGCCATGTGAAGGGCGTGCCTGTCAATGCCGCTTGAATACCGAGCATATTGAGCGGACCGAACATCAGTCCAATCACTAATTCACCCAGACCATGATAACCCAATTCAAGAGGCTTGCTTGAATAATTGATACCTACAATCAATCCTAAAACACCATAAACCACAATACCCATAGCCGCTTGCCAACCGTGTATGAGCCATTGTGCTACAAAGGCGATAGCACCCATAGTAGCTGCAAAAGCGAGGAACGCAACAACAGCCCAACCGAGATGGTGTATGTCGGTGGCGCCGCTCTGGATGTAATGACATTTCTCCATGCGGGCACGGATACTGGTACTACTCAAGTCGGAACGGACACGAGAGTCGTGCTTGTAATCGAAGTAGTCATCAGCGAGATTCATACCTAAATGTGCAGCGCATATGCCGAAAAAGATGGGAAATGATAACCACCAAAGGAATCCGTCTTGCCCGATACAAAGTATGATTGCCGTAAGGCAGGGTAGAGCAGACTGTGGAAGCGCAATGTTACGCGCATTATTAAACCAAAAACGAATAACGGACATACAATAATTGTTGCAAACACATAATTTTCGCGCAAAGGTACAACAAAAAATGCATATATACAAATCTTTCGCGTGTAATTGGAAATAATTTTGCAGTTTCGCGTGAATTATTTGTATATATAAAAAAAAAGTAGTACCTTTGCAGCGGCAAATAATGTGCGAAGTAAATTATCAAAAATATATGCAAAAGAATTTAATAGGACAACATAATGCGAACGGAGTGCAGCACTTTGCACTGATAGGTGCTGCAGGTTACATAGCTCCTCGTCATATCAAGGCAATTGCGGACACGGGCAATAACTTGATGGTGGCTTATGATAAGTTTGATTCTGTGGGGCGTTTGGATAGTAGTTTCCCCGACTGTTCGTTCTTTACAGAGCATGAGCAGTTTGACCGTTTTTGCTCGAAGCAGATGCGCACCGATAATCCATTGTCGTGGATGAGTATCTGTACACCTAACTATACGCATGATGCGTTCATTCGCTATGGCTTGCGTTTGGGGTGTAATGTGATATGCGAGAAGCCTCTTGTGCTGAATCCATACAATATAGATAACTTGATTGAGTTGGAACGCGAGACGGGTAAAGAGGCATACACGATTCTTCAGTTGCGTTTGCATGATCGTATCGCTGCATTGAAGAAGAAGATAGAGGCAGGACCAGCAGACAAGATTTATGATGTGGATTTGACCTATATTACCAGCCGCGGCAAGTGGTATTACAGTTCGTGGAAAGGCGATGTGCATAAGGCAGGTGGTATAGCGACAAATATCGGTGTGCATTTCTACGATATGCTGCAATGGCTGTTTGGCGAGGTGGAGCAGAATATTGTGCATGTAATGTCGTTCGACCGTGTGGCAGGTTACCTGCAACTGAAGCGTGCACGTGTTCGTTACTTCCTGAGTATCAATGCTGCATGCTTGCCCGATAATGCAGTAGAAGGCGAGAAGAAGACTTATCGTACTTTGTCGATTGACGGCGAGGAGTTTGAGTTTAGTCAAGGATTTACGGAGCTGCATACGGAGAGCTATCGTCAGATATTGGCGGGCAATGGTTTTCGTATTTCGGAGGCGCGCCCCAGTATCGAGATTGTGAGCACGATTCGTAGTGCGAGTCCCATTGGCTTGGTGGGCGATTATCATCCGTTAGCAAAGTTGCCATTGGCATCACACCCATTTGGTTGGGATGAGAAGAGATGAGAGGCGGACGATTAGAGGTTAAAGGTTAAAAATTAGACTTATGAGTTATAAACGAATATTGATTGTTCTCTTGCCCCTGCTGATGGCTTCATGTGTGACTAGTAGGCGAGTGAACCTCATGCAAGAACCAGGAAAGAATAATATACCTCATTACGCAGATACGTTGTCGTATGAGGATTATGAGTTGCGCACGGGCGATAGGTTGTATATTTATGTCTATTCCGTTGATGAACGCATTGATAAAATGTTCAACGCTTCGGGTGGCGGAGTATCTAGTTCGCAGATGCGCCAGGGAAGTACAGGAGGTGGATATGACCTCTATACGTATCTCGTGCAAGACGATGGTACAATAGATTTTCCGATGGTGGGGCGTGTGCCAGTTCGAGGTAAAACGACTCGTGATGTGAAACACATATTGGAGAAAGAATTGAGTAGTTTTATCAAAGGTTATGGCGAGTATCAAATGATGTCCGTAGAGGTGAATATTGTACGTAGGTCATTTAGTGTGATTAGCGATAGAGGTAGTGGAACGTTTAACATACAGAGAGAGAAAGTAACTATCTATGAAGCCTTGGCCATGGCAGGAGACATAGGGGATTTTGGAGATAGAAGTAAGATACGTATTGTGCGCGAGAAAGAGGGAAAGACTGAAGTGAAAGTATTTGATGTTCGCTCGAAAGATATTATCAATTCAGAGTACTACTACATCGAACCAAATGATGTGATATATATTCAACGAATCAAGGGTCAGAGCTTTGGTATAAACTCAGTGACGACGTCTATTAGTGTCGTGGCTACCACATTGGCCTTTGGTGGTTTTGTCTATGGATTGATCGTGCGAATTATGAATTCGGTGGAAAATCACAATTAGTTGCATGTCAAAAAGTAAATGTGTAATGATGATGAAAACGATATATAAGTATATCAACTATGTATGGATGCTGGTTGTGGCTATACTATTCACAGGGTGCTATGGCTATCGTCAGGTGGGAATCCTTCAAGAACGTCAGGATTTACCTCAATATGATTCTGTACCATATGTCCCTTATCGGTTGCAGGTAAATGATGAAATTATTTATCGCGTGATAACAATGGATGAAACGATAGCAAAGGTTTTTTCTGCGAACAATTCCGTGGGAGGACAATATGCTAATTCGTATCGTATCTACTCGGATGGTACCGTGGATATTCCATTTTTGGCACCTATCAAATTAGAAGGTTTAACCGAGTTAGAGGCACAGGATACGTTGCGTAAAGCCATGCGGGAGATTATACCTGATGCCGATGTGAAATTGGCCATGTACAACAAGCAATTTACGGTATTAGGTGATGCGAACTCTGGTACATATTCTATATACAAGGAGCGATTGACTATTTTCCAAGCATTGGCAATGACGGGAGATTTGATGAATTCAGGAGATCGCCGTCATGTGCGCATCGTTCGACCACATGGAAATGCAGAACCAGAGGTGCTGGAATTTGATATACGAACTAATTCGATTATAGATTCGAAATATTATTATGTCTATCCCAATGATTTGATTTATGTGAGTCGCGATTCGGGAAGTTTCTACAAACAATCTAGTTATAGTTCGTTTTTAGCATTGATTACTAGCTCTGTATCGTTGTTGATAACAGTGCTTAATTACATACCTGGAATTTGGTAATAACAGGCAGTTATTTGGATTAAAACATGAAAAAATAGTATGATTATATGATACAGGAAGAACAACAATCACATCAACAGGCGCAACAAATGCAGTCCGCACAACAAGTTCCACAACCACTGCAACCACAAGCTCCTCTCCTGGAAGAGGATAGCTCTGGTATAGATATATTGGAGTGGGTATTTCGTATTATTGACCATTGGTATTTGTTTGTAATTGCGGCAATCATTGCTTTTTCTTTAGCATACTTGAAGAACCGTAAAGTGATGGAAACATATCTTACTACGGGTACAATGATTATTCAGGAATCTGGTGGAGGAGGTTATGGAAATTCTGCTTTGATGCAAGGATTTGGTATGGAAGCAGGGTATCGTAACGTAAATAACCAATTGATTATTATGGGTAGTTATGATTTGATTTCTCGTACCGTGGATTCTCTGCCATTTATGAATGTAGAATACATTACTAAAGGACGATTCAAAACACGCAATATCTATCGCAATACACCAATCTTGGTAGAATATACTCGATTGGATCCTACTGCATATAATTATTTGTTCAAGTGTTCTGTGCAAGAGGATGGATTATTGGTGGTTTCCGTTGAAGGACATGATGATTTCAAATTTTCATACACGGCTCAATATGGTCAGCCGTTGCATACACCTCTGTTTGATATAACAATTATACCTACAGAAGTGATGATGCGTTCAGGACAACATGTTTATTTCCGCTTTAGAAGTCGTGAAAGCCTGACCAATGAGTTCTCTAGTCGCCTTCAATTGAATTTTGTGACAGATCGAAGTACTATTTTGGGTATTCAATTGGTGGGCGTAACACCAGAACGCGATCGTGATTTTATTGATAAATTATCTGAAATATATCTGATACATAGCGTAGAACGCAAAAATATGGTGGCTGATAAAACGATTGAATTTATTAATCAGCAATTGGGAATTCTGCAAGTTAGTCTGAGTCAAAGCGAAAGTGCTATGACAGATTTTCGACAAGAAAATAAGTTCGTGGATGTTTCTTCATATGCAGGCGGACTAATGGGTAAGATCAATCAATATGATCAGCAAAAGATGGCCTTGCGATTGAAAGAAACATATTTGAATTATCTGACAAATTATTTAGAGCAGAAAATAGAACAAGGTACGGTGGTAGCACCTGTATCTGTGGGGGTTAATGAGCCGATGTTGATGACATTGGTTCAGCAGTTGAATGATTTGCATATCCAACGAGGCGAATTGAGTGAACGCAATGTGTATTATGCCAAATATACCAATGATATTAACAATGTAAAGACTGCGATTGCCGAATTAGTACAATCTATGAAAATATCCTTGGAGATAGAAAAACAAGATTTGGCTAATCGTCTTCAAGAAGTGGAACGTGATATTCAGAATCTGCCAGAGAAAGAGTTGCAAATGGTAGCTATTGAACGTAATTATCGCATAGATGATAATTATTACACATTCTTCTTGCAAAAACGTGCCGAGGCTGAGATACAGAAGGCACGAAATACTCCTGATAGTGAAATTATGGATCGTGCGCGCACAACGCGCTCAATGAATAGCAAAGAGAAACGCAAGAATATGGTTGCGTATATGGCAATAGGTCTAGTGATACCATTGCTAATACTGATTTTGTCTGAGTTGTTAAATAATAAGGTGCGCAATCCTAAAGAAGCTGAAAAGTTGAGCGATTTTAAGTTGATAGGAACATTGCGACGCGTGAAATCTCAAAATCCATTGCACGCCCAAAAACATCCACGGTCTGGATATGCAGAGATGCTACGAAGTATCCGATTGCGTATGGAATTTATTGTTCAGCGAAAAATAAATATAGCAATCACCATTACATCTACTCAATCAGGTGACGGAAAAACGTTTATCAGTACCAATATGGCAGCGCAATATGCTATGACTGGACATCCAACTGTATTGTTAGATATGGATATTCGTAAACCTAACGTACATGATAAATTAGGTTTGGAAACAAAAGTGGGTGTGACAAATTATTTGATAGGTGATTGTGAATTGGATGATATTATTTTGCGCCATCCAAATTTGGGATTTGATGTAATATCTGCTGGTACAATACCTCCTAATCCAGGTGAGTTGATACGCAGCGATAAATTATCAGAACTCATTCGTATATTACGATCTAAATATGAGTATATCATTGTGGACTCTTCGCCTGTGGGAATGGTTCCTGATGCATTAGCGTTGATTGAGCAGACGGATGTAACATTATTTGTGATTCGTTGTATGGAAACCAATAAAAAATTTGCGGAGCAGACATTGCAGGCTCTGTCGCTCAATCATAAAGAAAAAGTAAGTATAGTATTATCTGATGTTGTACCAGGCGGTTCTGGGGCTGGTTATGGCTATGGTTACGGCTATGGTTCGGGCTACGGATACGGTTATGGTTACGGCTATGGCTATGGTTACGGCTATGGCTCAGGAAAGAGAAAGAGGAATACTAAATACGGTAAGTATAACAAGTACACTGATTATTTCCGATATAAGTTGACGAAGAAAAAGGTGGATGAAACATCCTACTATATTGATGATAGTGATGAAGAAGCTTAATGGAAAAGCAATATACAACAAAAAAGCGAGATCTAAATCTCGCTTTTTTAGTAGTCATAATCCTGAGCCACCACGGGGACTCGAACCCCGGACCTACTCATTACGAATGAGTTGCTCTACCAACTGAGCTATGGTGGCAGGAGCGAAGCGACTGAACTGAAACGAAAAATCGCAAATACGGGTACAAAAGTACTGCTTTTTTTGGAAATATGCAAATTTTTTTGCGTATTTGAGGATTTTTTTGTAATTTTGTCGGCGAAAAGGAGTTTTTTGAGCAAACGTATTCTCAAACATAACCTATGAAAAAGACACTCATTCGTACGCTAGTATGTATCGCTGGAGCAGCTATCATAGCGGCTCTCGGACGAGCGTGCAATAACGATCATACAATCATGCCAAACAAACCATCGTATCCCATGCAAGTAGATAGCACGGAACTGCTCACCATCTACGATATTACAGACTGTCCACTCGATCTTGCCTGCGGACAAATGCCAGACACGACACAAGAAAATATCCTACTTTGCGCCGCTGCTGCCTTCACAGGCAAATGTCTCAATCACTTTGAACATAGCAATATCCTGGGACCACATATCTCGGGCGGATTGCTATACGAAGGATATACAGAAGATAAAGACGGTATTCCATTCGCGGAGCGATACGCGCTGTTTGTATGGGAAGGTAAGGGTTTGAATGATAATCTGTTACCTAAGAAAATATTCGGTTTTCCTTGCGAGGAGGTGTTGCATAACGCCGTTGAGCATGGTGGTATGGCATTTACCCAGCATTGGGTGATCAAAAATGGGGCGATATTTGAGCACAAAATTCAGCCAATGGACAGGGTGGAGCATTACCGCTCGATTTGTCAGAAGGGCGAAAGATTCTACGTGATGGCCAACCGCGAGGAGATGGCGTATCAGGACTATCTGCAAGCGCTTTTAGACGCTGGCGTGGAGCAGGCGCTATACATGGATATGGGTGCGGGATGGAATTATTCGTTCTATAGGGATGCTGAGGGAAAAGTGCATATACTGCACCCTAAGGGACATAGTTATCCGACGAACTGGCTCGTGGTGATGCCGTAATTACGTTATAAGTTGAGGATATATGAAAAGAAGATTGATATTATTGTTACTCATGGTGTCCATGGCAGGATATGCGCAGCATAAGACACAAGTATTAGACACCGATATACGCACGTTACGTATGCGGTATATGATAGAGGCATTAGCGCCTTCGGGCACGGTTAGCAGACCCTATCTAATACTCCCAGAGAATGGCGTGATCGACGGCAGCGAAGCGGAGAACACTTTGGAGATTAGCTTCGACGAGATGAGCCACGATGTACACCAATACAGCTATCGCGTAGTGCATTGCAATAGGGATTGGACCGAAAGCGACATCAGCAGTTACGAATATGTGGACGGCTTCACGACCGCCGACATCGTGGAGTATGAACACTCGATGAATACCCAGCAAGCATATACGCACTATTCGTTTGCATTTCCCAACGAAGATATGCAACTGAAAGCCAGTGGCAATTATGCATTACAGATTTATGAGGATGGCGATCAGGAGAACGTGGTAGCAGAGGTGTGTTTTAGAATAGTAGAACCTATGGTGAGCATGGATGCAAATGTGAGAGGAAATACCGACATGGAGTTTAATGGTCGTTATCAGCAACTAGATATAGATGTAAACATTCGCTCGCTAAACCTGCAGAATCCCAACGAGATAAAAATTGTGGTAGAGCAAAATGGCAGACGGGACAATCAAGTTGTGCTGAGCAGACCCACATTTGTAGAACCCAATCGGCTACGCTATGTGAATCAGAAAGCACTCATCTTTGAGGGCGGAAATGAGTATAGACACTTTGATATATATTCGGCGTATTACGCAGGTTATCACGTGGATAGAGTAGAGTATGCACAAGGCGAATACCATGCGCTATTGGATATAGATGAGGTGCGCGGTACGAAGAATAAGAATGCAGGTCGTGAGGGGTTGCCATATGTAACGGAGATGGATGCCAATGGACAGTGGTTGGTGAACTGTGAGAAGACGGATTATGTGGATACAGAGGCGGAATATATGTGGGTGCATTTTGTGTTGCCTGTGGATCAATATGTGATGGATGGACAAGTGTTTGTGGGGGGTGAAGCATTTGGTAATCAGTTGAGTGCACAGAATAGGATGGAGTATAATGCCGACCAAAAATACTACTACTTGTATGCCTATTTGAAGCAAGGTGGATACGACTATATGTACTATGTTTGGGGGCAGAATGGTGTGACGAGTTTACCAATAGAGGGTTCGCATTGGCAGACGCAGAACGAATATTCGATATGTGTTTACTATACACCTTTTGGCGGAAGGTGTGATAGGTTGGTAGGATATAAAGTGCTGTAATAAATTAAATATTTATTAAAAAATCGGATAAAATGCATAATGATTTGCATAGTCCGATTTTTTTTTGTACCTTTGCACGCTCTTTGTGGCTAAATAGTCTAAACTTTAAAGGCAAGAATATGAATACAGGTGGTAAAATAGTAACAAGCATGGTGAGCGTATTGCTCATCGGTTTAGGGCTTTTTGTGTTTTTTAAGTTCTTCTTTGTGTATAGTGAAGGTACGAACGAAGGTGACATCAACTATTTCCAACGCGAGGGCTTCATCTTCAAGACCTATGAAGGCAAGATGATTCAGACGGGCTATAACTCACACAACACGAGCGCAACGATTCAGTCGAATGAGTTTAAGTTCTCGGTTGTAGATGAGCGCGTGGCACAGCAGATTGACAATAACTCTAGCCGCCAGATTAAACTGCATTGGAAACGCTATTTGGGCACCTTGCCATGGCGTGGAAATAGCCAATTTGTGGTGGACTCGATTATATCCGTCAGACAAGTAGCACCACAAGTGGAGGATGTCCTACAGGAGATGCCATTGCCCGTAGAGAATTAAGTAAATAATAACGAAAATAATTGTATAATAATATGTTAACAAAACCAGAAGAAAATCTTATTAAGATATACGAGAACTCGTTTCGCAAGAACTGGGATCTTGAGGCCGTAACTGATTACGGCACCAGCGTGACCTTGACCTATGGTCAGATGGCAGAGCGCATAGCCTACCTGCACCTGCTCTTTGAACGCGTGGGGATTCAAGAAGGCGACCGTATTGCTGTGATGGGCAAGAACAATAGCAACTGGGTTACCACCTACTTGGCTACCGTGACCTATGGCGCCGTAATCGTGCCTATACTGCAAGACTTCAAGGCAAATGATGCTATCCATATCATCAACCACTCGGAGAGCAAGCTGCTCTTTATCACCGACCAAATTTGGGAGAATATAGATGTGGAGCAAGTGCCAGACTTACAGGCAGTTATCTCGCTGAACACAATGGATTTGATTATTGCAGGTCTGCCTAAGACTCAAGCTGTGGACAAGATGACTATTGAGGAACTCTTTGCAGAGAAATATCCAAATGGTTTCACGAAAGACTGTGTGCAATATATCGAGCGTAGCAATGCCGAATTGGCAAGTATCAACTATACTTCGGGTACCACAGGTTTTAGCAAGGGCGTAATGACCCCTGCTAATGCGTTGGCAGGCAATATCATTTTTGGACTAACGACTAAATTGGTTTATCCTGGTTGTCGTCACGTTGCTTTCTTGCCACTAGCACATGCGTATGGTTGCGCGTTTGACTTCTTGGCATGTCTGGCTGCTGGTGGACACACCTACTTGATTGGTCGTACGCCTTCGCCCAAGATTTTGATGAAGGCCTTCGCCGAAGTGAAGCCAACCGTTATCTTGTCTGTGCCATTGATCTTGGAGAAGATTTACAAGAAGATGATACAGCCGCAGATTTCGAAGAAGCCTGTGAGTTGGGTGTTGAAAATGCCATTGCTGGACAAGGTGGTGCTGAATAAGATTCGCGAGACGTTGATGAACGCTTTTGGTGGCGAGTTCTCGCAAATCATCATTGGTGGTGCGCCATTGAACGCCGAGGTAGAGGCATTCTTGCGCCGCATTAAGTTCCCTGTGACCGTAGGTTATGGTATGACCGAGACCGCTCCGCTCATCAGTTTTACCCCATGGACAGAGTTCCGCAGTCAGTCTTGCGGACAAGTACTGAAGGGCTTAATGGATGCTCGTATCGCTCATCCAGATGCCGATGGCGTAGGTGAGATACAGGTGCGCGGCGAGAACGTGATGGCTGGTTACTATAAGAACGAACAAGCTACCGCAGAATCCTTTACTGAGGACGGATGGTTGCGTACAGGTGATCTGGGCGTGATAGACGAAGATGGCTTTATATATATTAAAGGTCGTTGCAAGACAATGTTGCTCGGTCCAAGCGGACAAAATATCTACCCTGAGGAGATAGAGGCTAAGATCAACAATATGCCATACGTGCTGGAGTCATTGGTGTTGCAGAAAGACACCCGCTTGGTGGCATTGGTATGCCCAGACTTTGAGGCTGTGGATGCGGACAAGCTGGGCCAAGAGCAATTGGAGGTAGTCATGGAGGAGAACCGCAAGCTGGTGAACGCCGAACTAGCTGCATACGAGCAGATTAACGAACTGAGAATATATACACACGAGTTTGAGAAGACGCCTAAGAAGAGTATTAAGCGCTTTCTTTACGAGGCGTAAATAAAGCGCTTAGTCTAGAGGACGCTTCGCTACAGTTTAGTGTTTAGAGGCGAGAGGTTAAAGGTATGAACTTGTGTATTGATCAAGGAAATTCGAGGACGAAGGTGGCGTTGTTTAAGGATGGCGTTATCGTGAAGAACCTCTTGTACCGTTCGTTTACGAGTGTGGATGTGGAGCGATTATTCTCGTTGTATCCTATCACACAGAGTATCGTATCATCGGTGGCGAATATGGAGCCTGCGGTCATCAATGCACTCAACCGTTTGTCGAAACGATTTGTTTTGTTTGACCACCTGACACCCTTGCCTATCAAGAATTGCTATCAGACACCCGAGACGCTTGGGCATGACCGCATAGCAGCTGCCGTAGGCGCAGCACATCTCAGTGCAGGGCAGAACCTACTGATAGTGGATGCCGGCTCGGCAGTGACTTATGACTTTGTGTCGGCAGAGCAAGGGTATCTGGGGGGCAATATTGCCCCTGGTATCAAGATGCGACTAGCGTCACTCAACCAGATGACTAAGCGACTGCCAAAGGTGGAGGTAGAACCCGATGCGCTGACACCATTATTTGGTAAGAACACCAAGGAAGCTATGGCAGCAGGTGTAGTGCGCGGACTGGTCTTCGAGGTGAAAGGGTATATGCGCCAACTGAAAGAACAGAAGATAGCGTTCAAGACCTATATCACGGGCGGACACGCACCTTATATATTAAACGCAATGAAGCAGAAGGATGTAGTAGGCGAACCGCACTTGGTGTTAATTGGACTCAATTGTATTTTGAGTAGTTTATAGTATGAGGAGTATGCCATAAAGGCGCGGATTAAAAGATTATGAGTATAAAAAGATATATAGTTTTAGTATTTGCCAGCGTGATGGCTATAGGAGTGGGAGCGCAAAATGCGACCTCGTCGCCATCGTCTCGTTTTGGTTATGGCGAATTGAATGACAACCTACCTAGTGCGTACAGGGCTATGGGTGGAGTAGGAATAGGTATGAGGTCGAATAAAGCAATCAACTCTGCACAACCCGCTTCATACACAGCGTGTGATTCAATGACATTCATGTTCGATATTGCAGGATCGTTCTTGTACACCAATTATGGAGATTCATACGGAATGCGTAATCGTTTAAATGGCAATTTGGAATATGTAACGGTGCAATTTCCTATATGGCGTCAGCATATTGCATTTTCGGCTGGTGTAACTCCCTATTCTGCATCGGGATATAATTTTTCGTTATCGGATTCTGTTAATTCTGATTATCATTATACGCATACCTATTCTGGTGAGGGTGGTTTTACGCAAGTGTATGGTGGTCTGAGTTTTAATATATGTAATTGGGTGGCGTTAGGCGCAAATGTGTATTATATGTTTGGTGATATCACTAAATCACGAACACAAAGTTTTTTGGAAGCAGATGTTATGGGTGCTACACAAACAGATTACTTGAAAATCAACAGTTTGCGACTTCGATATGGCATACAATTCTTTCATACATTTGGTAAACATACTATTGTATTGGGAGGTATTTTCGAAAATAAACAAAGATTTTCTCGTAGCGAGTATATGCAAGTGGAAATTACTAGCAACGATACGGTAGAGACATTGCAGAATGCTTTCGAAATGCCGTTGATGTACGGTGCGGGTATTAGCTATAATTATGCAAATCGTTTGACAATAGCATTAGATTATCAATGTCAAGATTGGACTGACGTGTTGTTTTTTGATAAGAATAATGTACTTCGAGCGCGTGAGCGTTGGATGATGGGTTTAGAGTATCGCCATGATCCTACGAGTAGGACGTATGCACACCGTATATGTTGGCGACTAGGTGCTAATTACACGACCTCATATTCGATGAATACCTCAATGCCAGAAATCGGAGCTTCAATTGGTATTGGTTTCCCTTTGCGCACGGTAGGTACGGTTATCAATACAACTTTTGAATATGTACATAGAGGATCAATGAATAGGAATGAGGCACTACAAGAAAATTCGTTGCGATTTATCGTGAATGCTACAATTGCTGAGAACTGGTTTTTCAAACGTAAACTTTGATAATATTATAAATAACATGAAAATGAAAAAGATTTTGATTATTGCACTTTGTGTTGCAATCCCAATGGTAGGCTTTGCCCAGAAGAAAGCTAAAAAAGGTAAAAAAGCTCAAGAAGAGGTTGTAGTTGCACCTGTTGTAGAAGTTTTGGATGATGAAGAGTGTCTGATGTTGCTCTCTCTTAGTCACGAATCAGTAAAAGCAGAGCAGTATGATGATGCTTACGAGAACTGGAGCAAACTCTATCAAAGTCGTCCTGATTTTAACAAGACAATCTTTACAGATGGAAATAAAATTTTAGAGTACAAGTGGAATAATGCTCAAACACCAGAAGAAAAGGTTCAATGGCGTGAGATGATTATGAAACTACATGATGAACGTATCAAATTCTTTGATGATCCAAAATATCCAGATGCATATGTGCTAGGGTTGAAAGGTATGGATTATTTGACTTATTATTCTGAGGATGAATTAGCGTTACCGGCATATGGTTGGTTAAAAGAATCTGTAAACGGATTGGGCGAGAACTCGCAAATCACTGTTTTGCGTAAATTGGTAGAGGTTAGTTATAATATTTATAAATCTAATTCAGATCAGTATGGTGATCAGTTCTTGGCTGATTATCAGAATGTTTCTGCATTGTTGGATGCTATTGCTGCTAAGGGTGGTAAGAATTCACCTCACGCACAAAGTCAAAAAGCATATGTGGACCGTTTGTATGCTGCTTCTGGTGCTGCTGATTGTGGTCAAATGGATCAAATGTACGCAGGTGTAGTTGCTGAAAGTGCAGCTGATTTGGATAAACTGAGTTCAATCATGAAGCTCTATCGTCGCCTTGGCTGTACGGAGAGCGATGTGTATTTTGCAGCTGCAGAAAATGCGCACAAACTCCAACCTACTAGCGAGTCTGCTGCTGGTTGTGCCCAAATGTGCCTCAAGAAAGGTGATTTGGATGGTGCAGTGGAGTATTACCAACAAGCGCTCAGTATGGTCGAGTCCAATGAGGATAAAGCTGACTATTTGTATCGCTTGGCCAATGTGTTTATATCTCTTCAAAACTACAAACAAAGTGTTTCGTATGCTAATCAAGCATTGGAACTCAATCCTGAAGATGGTCGTTGCTACTTGCTCATCGGTATGAGTTATGCTAATGGTGGTAAGATTTCTGATGACCCCGTATTGGATCGCGCTAAGTTTTGGGTAGCGTGTGATATGTTCCAGAAAGCGCAATCTATTGATGAGACATGTGCAGATGCTGCAAAAAACTTTATCAAGACATATAGCCAATATTTTCCATCGAAAGAGGAAATCTTCTTCCAACGTGAAATGAATGAAGGTCAATCCTACTATGTAGGTGGTTGGATTAACAAATCTACACGTTGCCGTGCAAGAAAAGAGTAATTCTAGTTGGTGAAAAATCGTATCACTAATAATCAGATATATATCAAGAGAATCATATCTATGGTTCTCTTGGTGTTGTTATGTATGTTATCGGCGTGTGCAAAAAAAGAAATACGCCATCGTGCAAGTGCTATTGCAGATCGTGCTGCGATGCCAGCATTAGAGGGTACTGACGTGACGACACTCATATCCGATTCGGGTGTCACACGCTATCGAATAAAGGCAAAAAAATGGCTCGTTTTTGACAAAGCTGATACGCCGTATTGGGAGTTTCCTGAAGGGATTTATTTGGAGAAATTCAATATGGATCTGGAAGCAGATGCTACAGTAGAGGCTGACTATGCCTATTATAATGAGCCTGCTCAACGTTGGACCTTAAAGGGGAATGTAGAAGCGATGAATCTTGAGGGTGAGAAATTTGAGACTCCATTATTATATTGGGATCAAAAATCTGAATCGGTTTATTCGGATTCATCTATTACAATTACTCGTGAAACGTCTATTATTAAAGGAGTTGGGTTTCGGTCGAATCAAGAAATGACCAATTATACCATACAATATCCAACGGGTGTTTTTCCGATTGAAGAATAGTCGAAGGGGGAGCGTATCTATCGAAACCACTCGAGATTACCACTCTGATTTTTCTAATTGTGTTATGAAATATAAATATAATTATATTGTACCGTATCAAGATGTGGATGCCACACGTCGCCTACGTCTTTATACGCTGGAGAATTACTTGCTGAATGTGGCTGGTAAAGTTGCTGATGAAATGGGGTTTGGCATTCCAGCTTTGCTACCCATGAACTATACTTGGATTATTACGCATCTCAATATGGAAATGATGTTTCTTCCCAAGCATGGAGAAGAGATGATTATTGAGACATGGATAGAGCGTAATGCGCATATGTTATCGGTGCGTGATTTTCGCATATATCAACCCATGTCCGATGGTACAGAGCAGTTAATTGGCTGTGCTAAATCTGTTTGGGCTGTGCTGGATTTGACCAGTCGTGAGATAGTAAATATATTTGATATGCCTATGTTTGAGGGCTCTGTAGATGGCGAAGTGCTTAATATGACACGTGCACCACGTCTTCAGCCAATACATTTGGATAATTTAGAAGATGATTCTGAAGCATTGCATACAGGAGAGGTTTTGCATGAGATACAATATTCTGATGTAGATTACAATTGTCATTGCAATTCATGTAAATATTTGGAGTGGATGGTGAATACGCAACAGGCGTATGATAACCAGAAGCCATTTAGATTGGATATTAACTATGTGAAGGAATTGTATCAAGGTGATAAAATGTATACTCGATTCCTCAAAACACAGGATGCTGTTCAGTATCAACAAGTGGATGACAATGGCGTAACATGTTGTAGTGCTAAAATTTCTAAAATAGAAAATGTTACTTGTTGATAACTTTTCTGAAATTGATAACTTTTCAATGTTATAAAAAATGCAAATTGCTTATAATGAGTGATTTGCATTTTTGTTTTGGACAACTTTGTATGATTGTTGAAAACTTTTTGTGTCGAAATACTTGCATATATCATAAATATGTATTACCTTTGCACTCGATTTTCGCCTCTTTAAATAAGCGAATGTATTTTGAAAAATTGTAACTATTTATATATCATGGAGAAAAAGATTTTTACCCAAAAAGAAGCAGAGCAAGCGTCCGTCAGTTACTTTGGCGGTGACGAGTTGGCTGCACGTGTTTGGAGTACTAAGTATGCGTTGAAAGATTCCTTTGGTAATCTTTATGAATTAACCCCAGACGATATGCACCATCGTTTGGCGAGTGAGATTGCACGTGTTGAGAACAAGTATGCCAACCCAATGAAAGAGGCTGAATTGTTCGAGTTGTTGCGTGATTTCAAGTATATCGTACCTGCAGGAAGTCCTATGACAGGTATTGGTAATGATTTTCAGGTCGCTAGCTTAAGCAACTGTTTTGTGATTGGTCAAGATGGTAGTGCAGATAGCTATGGCGCTATTATTCAAATTGATGAGGAGCAAGTTCAACTGATGAAGCGTCGTGGTGGAGTAGGTCATGACCTGAGTCATATCCGTCCTCATGGAAGTCCTGTAAAGAACTCTGCACTCACATCTACGGGTCTTGTGCCATTTATGGAGCGGTATAGCAACTCAACCCGCGAAGTGGCTCAAGATGGTCGTCGTGGCGCGTTAATGCTTAGCGTTAGTATTAAACACCCTGATAGCGAGGCATTTATTGATGCTAAGATGGAGTCTGGCAAGGTGACTGGCGCCAATGTTTCTGTCAAGGTGCATGATGATTTCATGCAGGCAGCCATCAACAAGCAAATGTACCAACAACAATATCCTATTGATGCTACAGAACCAGCATTTGCTAAGGAGGTAGATGCTCACAAACTTTGGAAGAAGATTATCCATAATGCATGGAAATCGGCTGAGCCAGGTGTGCTGTTCTGGGATACCATTACCCGTGAGTCTGTTCCAGACTGCTATGCAGACCTTGGCTACAAGACTGTCAGCACTAACCCTTGTGGTGAAATTCCTTTGTGTCCATACGATAGTTGCCGTCTTTTGGCAATCAACCTATATAGTTATGTGAAAAATCCATTTACTCCTCAAGCCGAGTTTGACTTCGAACTCTTCAAAAAACATGTGGCGGTGGCACAACGTATGATGGACGATATAATTGACCTCGAGGTGGAGAAGATTGAGAAGATTCTAGCGAAGGTAGGTTCTGACCCAGAATCAGAGTCGATCAAGCGTACTGAGCGCGAACTATGGGAAAAGATTTTGGACAAGACTACCCAAGGTCGCCGTACGGGTGTAGGTACAACTGCCGAAGGCGATATGCTTGCAGCTATGGGGTTGCGTTATGGTACGCCAGAGGCGACCGCTTTCTCTGTGGAAGTACACAAGACACTCGCGCTTGCTGCATACCGCAGTAGTGTGATGATGGCTAAGGAACGTGGCGCATTCAAGGTATATGATGCTAAACGCGAGGAGAATAACCCATATATCCAACGTATCAAAGAGGCTGATCCAGAATTGTATGCTCTCATGGTAGAGCACGGTCGTCGTAATATTGCCTGCTTGACAATTGCGCCAACTGGAACCACCAGTATCATGACCCAAACTACTTCTGGTATTGAACCTGTCTTCCAACCTGTATATCGCCGTCGTCGCAAGGTGAATCCAAATGATAAGAATGTGCATGTAGATCTTGTAGATGAGGTGGGTGATAGCTTCGAAGAGTATGTAGTATTCCACCATAAGTTCATCACTTGGATGCAAGCTAATGGCTATGAGTATGATCCTGCTCATCGCTATACTCCAGCCGAGATTGATGAGTTGGTACAAAAGTCACCTTACTACAAAGCTACTGCCAACGATGTGGATTGGTTGGAGAAAGTACAGATGCAAGGTGCTATCCAAAAGTGGGTAGATCACTCGATCTCTGTGACTATTAACTTGCCTAACGATGTCAGCGAAGAACTCGTTGGCCAACTCTATGAAGAGGCATGGCGTTGTGGTTGCAAGGGCTGTACGGTATACCGCGATGGTTCACGCACAGGCGTTCTTGAGGGTATCAAAGAGAAAAAGAAAGAAGACAAGAAAGAGGAGAAAAACTGCGTATGCTTCGACAATAAGGTGCGTATCCGTCCAGCAGAGTTGGAGTGCGATGTGGTTCGTTTCCAAAACAATAAAGATAAATGGATTGCTTTTGTGGGTTTGAAAGATGGTGTTCCATACGAGATTTTTACTGGTCTTGCAGACGATGAGGAGGGAATTCTCTTGCCTAAGTCTGTCACCAAAGGTAAAATCATCCGCGTGGTACAAGAGGACGGTACCAAACGTTATGACTTCCAATTTGTCAACTCTCGTGGCTTCAAGACCACAATGGAGGGCTTGAGCTATAAGTTCGACAAAGAGTTCTGGAACTACGCTAAACTCATCTCTGGTGTCTTGCGTTATGGCATGCCTATTGACCAAGTAATTAAGATGATTAGTTCACTCCAGATGGATTCAGAGACGATCAACTCGTGGAAGGTGGGTGTAGAGCGTGCGCTCAAGAAGTATATTCAAGATGGTACTGTAGTACAAGGTCAGTCTTGTCCTAACTGCGGTAATGCCTTGATCTTCGAAGAGGGCTGTATGCATTGCCGCGAATGTGGATACAGCCGTTGCGGTGGATAATTGATTAATTCTATTTTAGAAAAATAAGTACACATTTGTACTCAATAAGTATATACACAAGTGGAATATTCCACTTGTGTATGTATATCTATAGGGCAAAAATAATAACGAAACCAGAACTTCAGTGTGGTTATTAAAAAATAGATGAAAGGGAGGGTTTAATGCGAATAGATTGGATTTTTGTAATAAAAAATCATTTTTGTTTGTTTATATTCATTATTTTTTGTACCTTTGCAGCGTAAACCTGCGTATTGTAGGAGGTTCAGAGTGCACATCATAGATATGGATACTAAATAATAATAATATGAATAGGTGTTTTTCTTTTCTGGCAACTCTTTTTATTGCGTGCAATATTTTTGCCCAATCTCAGTCATTTGAAGAATTTAGGAGATTACAACAAGAACGTTTTAGTCAATTTAAATCGGATAGTCAAACTGAGTTTGATGCTTTTCGCAGAAAACAAAATGAGCGATATGCCGAGTTTATGGAAAATAGTTGGGAGCGTTTTTATGCCCATCCTGCAGTAGAACCAGAGGAAGAAAAACCAATACCACCTGTCGTATATCAAGAGCCAGCACCCGCTCCAGCACCAACTCCAGCACCAGCTCCTGCACCCGCTCCAGCGCCAACTCCAGTACCTGCTCCAGCGCCAACTCCTGTACCAGCTCCAGCACCCGCTCCAGCACCAACTCCAGCACCAGCTCCTGCACCCGCTCCAGCACCAACTCCAGCGCCAACTCCTGCTCCAGCGCCAACTCCTGCTCCAGCACCAGCTCCTGCACCTGCTCCAGCACCAACTCCAGCACCTGCTCCAGCACCAACTCCAGCACCAACTCCAGCACCTGCTCCAGCACCAACTCCAGCACCTGCTCCAGCACCAACTCCACAACCTATATTGGTAAAAGAAGAGGTAATACAAGTGCCCATACCTCAGCCTGCACCAGAGCCAATTGCTCCAGTTGAACCAAAAGAGGAGATACCATATAAAATGTATTCAACATCTTTTTATGGAACAACAGTTTCTATTGGTTTTCCTACAAATACTACTTTTGCATTAGCAGGGCTATCTGAAAAACAATTGGCACAATCTTGGAAAGAATTATCTTCCGAATCGTATGATGTAACGCTCAATAATGTGTTAGCAATGAGAGATAAAATGGCGTTGTGCGATTGGGGATATATTGAGATGTTGCAAGTCGTATGTGAAAATAAGTATGGAAAAACTAATGAGGCAATATTTATGCAAGCTTTTCTGCTTTCACAATCAGGTTATAAGATACGATTGGCAACAGATGCTAAACAACTATATATATTAGTAGCTACACAACATAATTTGCTATCTACTCCATATTATGTATTGGATGACATAAAATTTTATGCGCTTAATTGTAAAAGTAGAGAATTGAATATATGTAAAGCTGCTTTTGATAAAGAAAAATCTGTATCGTTGCAGTTGCGCAATGAACAGCGTTTTGCTACGCAACTGACAGAGCCTCGTAAACTAGTTTCTAAATATGGCATTATTGCGAATGTGGCCGTGAATAAGAATGTAATAAATTTCTTTAATGATTATCCTTCAGCCTATATAGGAAATGATGTTATGACTCGTTGGGCAATATATGCAAATACACCATTAGAAAAATCAATTAAAGAAAATCTATACCCTGTTTTGAAAAAATCGATTGCAGGATTAAGTGAACGTGATGCTGTAAATAAAATTCTAAATTTTGTACAGACGGCATTTGTATATGAGTATGATGATAAAGTATGGGGGGGAGATCGTGCGTTTTTTGCAGCAGAAACATTGCATTATCCCTATGCTGATTGTGAAGATCGTTCCATATTATTTTCTCGATTAGTACGTGATATTCTTGGATTAGATGTAGTGCTCTTGTATTACCCTGGTCATTTGGCAACAGCTGTTGCTTTTAAACAAGAAGTGAATGGTGACTTCCTCACATATAAAAATCGTAAGTATATTGTATGTGATCCAACCTATATTGGTGCGCCACTTGGACGTACTATGCCTGGTATGAATAATCAACAAGCACAAGTAATAGTACTCTAATACCTAATAGCGGCTTATGAAAAAACAGAATAGTATTTTAATATGTTTGTGCCTTTTAGCTGTATTCTCGCTAGTAGCGGCTATATATTCGTATATTCATTACAAATCAGTTACTTCTTCTATATCTACGCCTAAAGGAACAGTAGTAGAGTTATCAGAGGATGAACATACGCATGGCATAGTGGTTTTCGTAGAGGAAGAACTTGATACATTGATGCTGGGCAAATGGCAACACGCTAGTGATACAACTTGGTATCGTATTTTCACTACCGAACCTGCTGGGGATGATTTTTATTGGGGTAGAGAATGGAATGAAGCTGAAGATATATATGAAGAGGATTTGACTCCCTATGGTAATGGTTGGTTTAAGTGGAAGAAAACCAATAAAGATGTTATTGAATGGCATGTTGCTGATAATAATGCAGCATCTATACCATTTGAATATAAAATGCTGGATCTGAATGCTGAAGAGATGTATTTTAAAGAAAAACGTGATGGAGATAAGCAATTATTTCGCAAATGTGTGTGGTAACCAGTATTTAGTATAGGCAGTTATAAGTAATAAAAAATGGCTACAAATCTATCGAAACTGTTTTGTAGCCATTTTTGTGAAATGTAAAATAAAAGCAACAAGTATTATTGAATTTGTAGGAGAGATCTTACAAATTCTTCTTTATTAAATACTTGTAAATCGTTCATCTGCTCGCCCAAACCGATGTATCGTACAGGAATTTTAAATTGATCACTAATGCCAATAACGACACCTCCTTTAGCAGTTCCATCTAACTTGGTAATAGCTAACGAACTGACCTGTGTAGCTCTTGTGAATTGCTTAGCTTGCTCAAAAGCGTTTTGTCCAGTACTACCATCTAATACAAGCATAACATCATGTGGTGCACTTGGTACTACTTTTTGCATAACATTTTTGATTTTTGTAAGCTCATTCATTAAGTTAATTTTGTTGTGTAAGCGCCCTGCAGTATCAATAATAACTACATCTGCGTCATTGGCTTTAGCGCTTGATAAGGTGTCAAATGCGACGCTAGCAGGGTCAGAACCTTGTTGCTGCTTGACAACTGGTACTCCGACACGCTCTCCCCAAATGCAGAGCTGCTCTACGGCTGCTGCGCGGAAGGTGTCAGCAGCACCTAGATAAACTTTCTTGCCTGCTTGTTTGTATTGGTGTGCAAGTTTGCCAATGGTGGTAGTTTTTCCTACACCGTTTACTCCCACTACCATGATTACGTATGGTTTGCAAGGGAGTTCATCTGCGAAGTCCAATACTTGAGTGGAATTATTTTCTGCCAAGAGAGATGCAACTTCATCCACAAGAATTCGGTTAAGTTCGGAAGTCCCTAGATATTTATCATGTTTTACACGTTCTTGCAGGCGTTCGATAATGCGCAAAGTAGTTTCTACACCCACATCGGAAGTGATAAGTGCTTCCTCTAGGTTATCCAATACGTCGTCATCGATAGTGGTTTTGCCAGCAATAGCACGACCAATCTTGCTAAGAACAGATTCTTTGCTTTTTTCTAACCCTCTATCCAGTGTTTCTTTTTTTTCTTTACCAAATAATCCAAAAAATGCCATAAATCACAAATGTTTATATATGTGTACTATTTATTTGTCTAATTGTTCATATACCGAGTTTTTGCTTTTGTATTCTGGAACAATTTCTTTCATTACTTGTACTGTAGGGAATATTTTCCCTTCTTTTGCACAATGAATAAGTTTGTCAATAAGAAGAGTTACAGAGTCAAAATTGTATTCTCTAACTTTTGCCACAAGAATCTTATCATGTGTGGTAGGAATGGTTAGTTCTTTTTGATTAAGTAATTCTTCGTAGAGTTTTTCACCAGGTCTCAAACCTGTATATACGATTTCGATGTCTTGTCCAGGTATATATCCTGCCAGACGAATCATATTTTTTGCTAGATCAGATATTTTGACAGGTTGTCCCATATCAAAAATAAATATCTCACCTCCGTTTCCCAGTGTTGCAGCTTCCAATACTAAACTACTTGCTTCTGGGATTGTCATGAAGTAACGAATGATATCAGGGTGAGTAACTGTGATAGGACCCCCTTGTGCGATTTGCTTCTTGAAATAGGGAACTACTGATCCATTGCTGCCTAAAACATTGCCAAATCGTGTGGTGATAAACTTAGGACATGATTTACCCTCTTTACTCAGTTTTAGATATAATGATTGCACATAAATTTCTGCAATACGCTTAGAGGCTCCCATTACATTTGTTGGATTGACTGCTTTATCAGTGGATACCATAATGAATCGTTCTACATGATATTTGACTGATAAGTCTGCAATATTCTTTGTTCCTAAAACGTTGGTAAGAATAGCTTGTGGTGGAAAATCTTCCATGAGTGGAACATGTTTATATGCAGCTGCGTGGAAAACGATGTCAGGATTGTATTCTTTGAAGATAGGTTCAATCATATTCTGTTCACGTATATCAGCTATGACGTGAATAAATTTAATGCTAGGAAATTGCGATTTAAGATCCATTAGAAGATCATGGAGTGGCGATTCTGCTATTTCAACTAATATTATGCCATTGGGTTTATGTGCAGCAACTTGACGTACAATTTCGCTACCAATACTGCCAGCAGCACCTGTGATAAGAACTACCTTTTTTGTTAGAATATTACTGATTCCCTTTATATCAATATGAATGGTTGGACGCTCTAAAAGATCTTCCACTTTGATAGATTCGATAGTGCCTATACGTTTGGAAATATTGTTGCTTTCTGGTGTATAATCGGTAAAATATGGTGTTGTAAGAATACGTATGTTGTTATCAATGAATATAGCCAAATCTTGAAGTGGATTGATACTTTTCATTTTGATAGGAGAGATGATGATACTATTCACTCGTTTTTCCTTCATGATGTTAATAAGATTTTCATCTCGTTGATATACTTGTAACCCCAATAAATTGTGTTGTGTAGATTCATTGATATCTGCAATAAATCCAACGGGTCGGTATGGACTGTCTATATTGGATTGCAACATCTTAGCGATTGAAAGCCCTGCTGATTTAGTCCCATAGATCAATACCTTGTCAACTCCTTTGGATAAGCGAGCAACATATTCAAACGTAGTTTTGATTCCCACGCGCCATGCAAACAATAGCGTAATGGCAACAAATAGATATATGATCAATACCGAATTAAAGAATGGCGGATTTTCTATAATGATGGTATATTTTAGAATCAAATTGATGATTAATAGTAATCCTCCAGCAGCTCCAACTGCACTACAGACCTTTAGAATATCAACGAATGTGGAATATCTCAATATGCCAGAATAAGTGTGGAATACCCAAAAGAAAATGAGCTGTACTATTATTACAAGTAAGCCTTGTGACCATATAGGAAAACGGGCACTCATATCAAATGTCAATAACCCACTTCCAATGAGATAACTGATAACAAAAGCTGTTAAAACAATTAAAATATCCAACAAGAGTACTCCCCAGCGAGGCAAGTAACCGATATTAATCCAGTGTGAGAACATATCAGATTTGGATATATGTTTCATTTTTTTTATCATACTAAAACGTTAATTATTAATTTATTTAGATATAGCTGATTTAATTGTTTCTACTATATAATGAACATCATCATCACTCACATACGGACCAGCAGGCAAACACAAACCTACTTTGAAAATCTCCTCGCTTACACCATTCACGTATGCTGGTGCATGTTGATAGACAGGTTGTTTATGCATGGGCTTCCATACAGGGCGCGCCTCAATTTTGGCATTGAGCATATATACTCGTAATGCTTCAACGTTGTCATTTGGTTGGCAATCAGTCACAGCATTATCAACAGCATGAATAACACCTGCGGCACCGCCTACGGCACTCGTAGTAATTTCTTTGTATGCATTCTCTTGACCCTTAATATGTAATTCTGGATCTAATTCAATGGTGCAGAGCCAATAATTAGAGTCATAATCAGCAGATGGTGCTTTGTGTACAGTAACTCCCTTGACATCAGCAAGTAGTTGCTCATACAATGCTTGTACATGTTTATGATGAGCGATATGGTCATTTGCTATAGTCATCTGTCCTCGACCTATACCAGCACAGATATTCGACATGCGGTAGTTGTATCCTACCTCTTCATGTTGATAGTATGGATATGCTTCACGTGCTTGGGTGGCATACCACATGATTTTGTTTTTCCATTCGGCATTTTCACATATCAACGCTCCACCACCAGAGGTGGTAATCATCTTATTGCCATTGAAAGAGAGTACGCCAAATTTACCAAATGTTCCCAATACTTGTCCCTTAAACTTAGAACCAAATCCTTCTGCAGCATCTTCAATGACAGGAATATCGTATTTCTCTGCTATAGCCATGATGCGTTCGCTGTCATAAGGCATACCATATAGTGCTACAGGGATAATGGCTTTAGGTTTCTTACCTGTTTTATTGATACGATCTATTATGGCTTTTTCTAACAGTTCAGGGTCCATGTTCCATGTATCTCGTTCTGAGTCGATGAAGACAGGGGTCGCGCCTAAATAGGTAATAGGATGGGAAGAGGCACAGAATGTGAATGATTGTACACAGACTTCATCACCAGGCTTCACGCCACATGCAACCAACGCCAGATGTATGGCAGCTGTACCAGCAGAAAGTGCCACTACTTCTTTCTCTCGTTCCTGCTGATCTTTCCCAACAAACTGTTTGAGATCTGCTTCAAAAGCATTGACATTAGGTCCTAGTGGTACAACCCAATTAGTATCAAATGCCTCTTTGATATATTTTTGCTCTAATCCTTCGTCTGACATATGTGCCAAACAAAGATATATTATTTTTTGCTCATTACTCATAGTTAATCACTTGATTTATATTCAACTAATTTGTACCATCAAATGTAGGTGCTGTGGCTTCTCCTGCTGTGGAAATACCTTTGCGATGTAGCACGTTATAGATGGTCATAAAAATAATTTTCATATCCAATGCAAAAGAGATATGATCTACATACCATACATCGTATTCAAACTTCTTGGTATGTGTAATTGCATTTCTTCCGTTGACTTGTGCCCATCCTGTGATACCTGGTCTTACCTCATGACGTCGCATTTGCGTTGGGGTATAGAGAGGTAAGTATTTTACCAACAATGGTCTAGGACCGATTAACGCCATATCACCTTTAAGGACGTTAAACAATTGCGGCAACTCATCTAATGAGGTAGAACGAACAATGCGTCCAACTTTGGTAAGGCGTTGTGCATCAGGTAGCAACTGTCCGTTCTCATCTCTATCGTCTGTCATTGTCTTGAATTTAATCACACGAAATATTTTAGCATCTTTGCCAGGACGCTCTTGTGTGAAAAATGCTCCAGCACCCTTGTTTGCAAAATGCAGCCAGATAGTCACGAGTAATAGTATTGGACTAGTGCATACTAATGCAATCAATGCAATAGTAAAATCAATTAGCCGTTTGAAGAAATGTTTATACATCTTATATTTCTTATAGTTCTATTCCGTTTTTAGCAAGAATCTTTTTTCCTGCGTTGTAACTAGTACAAGCCATGATATCTTCAGGATCAAGCATGAGGTCAAAAGTCTCTTCGAGTAAAGAGATAATATTGAGTTGGTGAACTGAGTCCCATTCGCTTACAGCTTCTTTGTTAAAGTTGTCACCCAATTGATCTGCAGTCGCACCGAATACTTCGGTGAAAATAGCATTGTATTTCTCTAAATGTGTCATAATATATGTAGTTATAGATTATTCTTTTTTTTGTCGTTATTCGATGCTTATTCTATTGTATAAACCCGTCATGTACCCGCCAAGAACCCGTAATTGTTAGGTAAACGATAGGTGACTGTATAGTTTTTTTCCCGCTTCGTTTTTGGGAATTTCATCAACGACGCGAATTTGGAATGAAGTGGCGACAATATGTGTTTTTTGCACAAGTATGTCTTTTACTTCGTTTTGTTTGTCTGCCTCGGTGATGTAAACGAGCATTTTTTCATCTGTACCTACGCAAGCACATTCTATTCCACAATTGGTTTGTACGATTTGTTCACATTCATCCAATCCCACACGCATGCCAAATAGTTTGAGGAATCGTCCCATGCGACCAACGATATAGTAGCAACCATCTTCGTCGAAGTAGGCGAGGTCGCCTGTGCGGATATATCCATCTCGTTCGTCACCTAATGCTAAATCCGCTAGCTCGCGAGCGTAGCCCATTGTGACGTTTTTGCCACGATAGCACATCTCTCCTTCGGTGTAGAGAGCGCTAATAGGATTGCCATCAGCATCAATAAGCGATAATTCGCCATTAGGAACAGCAATGCCGATACTTCCTACCTTATCTAGTGCCCATTTTGCAGGCAAGTATGCCATGCGTGCTGTACACTCGGATTGACCATACGTGGCAATCCAACGTTTGCCCTTGTCGCGACAATACTCTGCAAACTTAAGGTTGAGGTCTGTTGGCATTTTTCCTCCTCCTTGCGTAAGTAACTCCAAATGAGGGAGATCCATACGGAAGAAACGCATAAGGTTGAGAATCTGGAAACTATATGGTACGCCTGTAAAGGAGGTGGCTTGTTGCTGTTTGAGGAAATTCCAAAAGTTGATATCTGTCATGCTCAGTCCCGTGATGAGAATAGTTGCTCCTGCTCGTAAGTGGCTGAAAACCATGGATAATCCCATGGTGTAATAGAGTGGGAGTACCATCAACGGACGGTCTGTCTGTTTGAGTTCGAAGAACGTTGATATGTTTAATCCAGCAGCTTCGATATTGTCGTATTTGTGACGAACGAGTTTGGGACTACCTGTGCTACCAGAGGTTGGGAGCAAGTGGGATAATTCGCTGTGGATAGATGGGATGGTTTCGGATACTTTAGTTAAAGTATATTCGTATTGACAATCAACGACTTCGCCTTGTACTGCAAAATGATTAGGTGCGCAGATATATGTGGGTTGATAGGTTGTGAGTAGTTGTTGATATAGCGTGTCCTCCGTTTTGACGTTGAGGATAAGTGGAACCAACTGACGACTATCCAGCATGCTCATTACCCATGCAATTCCGCCAACGTTGTTCTCTACGAGAAGGAAACATAATGAGCGTGTAGGAACAAGTGATGAAATGTGCTGCGAGAGTTGGCTAATTTCAGTATAGCACAGTTCTGCTCCATTGGAATCAATGGCAGCAATGCGCTGAGGGTCAATATGTTGTAATCCTAAAATCATTATATGGAAGCGCATCCATCTACACCAAGGATTTGTCCAGATATGTAATTAGCTCTATTAGAAGCAAGGAACGCGCACGCGTGTGCGACGTCTTCTGGTGTGCCCAAACGACCCAAAGCGATGCGTCCAATACGGGCATCGATCTTGTCACCATCGCTTTCGTAGAGTTCGGCGAAACGTTCAGTTTTGACAATGCCAGGTGCTACCGCATTGACACGAATGCCTTGTGAAGCCAATTCTTTGGCAGCGGATTTGGTCATGGATATGATGGCACCTTTGGTGGCTGAATAAGCCACTTGACCTGGTGAGCCGAGTACAGCAGTGACCGAGGCGATATTGATAATTGATCCGCCACCGCTGCGCGCCATGAGGCGACTAACCAACTGAAGCAACTCCATCGCAGCGATGACATTGACAAGGAACATGCGCTCAGTTTCTTCGCGGGTAATCATGCCAATCTTGCGGTTGTAAACGATACCTGCGTTATTCACGAGGCAGTCAATGCGTCCTTCAGTTTTGAAGATTTGCATGAATGCAGTCTTGACACTGACTGCATCTGTAATGTCTAATACAACAGGGTGTATATGCTCATTGGAGGAAGTGAATTCTTGTCTATCGCACGCATAGACAATCGCTCCGTCAGCAGCAAACTGCTCCGCGATTTGTCGTCCTATCCCTTGTGCTGCACCTGTGATAATGCAAATTTTATTTTCTAGTAATGTACTCATGATTAGGATAATCTTCTAGCTGGATTACCAAAAACGGTCCAATTATCTTCTACATTGCGGGTTACGAAACTACAAGCACCAATATGGCAGTGGTGACCTATTTGTACTTCGTGGTTAATAACAGCTGCGGAATGAATCATATTTTCGTTGCCGATGTTGATTCCTCCAATTAGCATGGTATGCGAGTCTATTCTATTCCAATCACCAATAACAACATCGTGTCCGACAATCATATTAGATTGAATAAAATTGTAATTTCCAATTTTTGCATCGGCAGCAATAGTGGTAAATGCTCCGACCATACAACCTTTTCCTAATTGTACGTTGGTTCCAATGCGCGCTGTTTTATGAATCATAGTTAGGAATTCTCCTCCTTTTTGTAGGATAGATTCCATACATGCTTTGCGTGAATTGCCTCCAATAGAACAAATAAATATGTCATCTGCTTGAGGTATGTAGTCTGCAATAGTGCCTAATATAGGTGGATAGCCAACGAAGTTATCCAATGAGTGGATGTTGTCATCTATATACCCCTTAATAACGTATTGGGTTTGGTATCCGATACTTTCACGCGCCATATCATACATGACACGTCCCATACCTCCAGCTCCTATAATAATTAAATATTTCATGTTATGTCTAATTAGCCTGCAAAGTTACAATTTTTTTTTTGATTATGCAAATTATGAATATGCTTTAATAATTTTCTCAAATATTTGAGTGATAAGTTCTGCGACATTATGCGCCGAAAATCGATTTTGACAATCTTTGGCGATTGCCTGCTTGTTGTATGAGTAGAGGTTGTTGCTCATTTGGATAATAGCCTGTTCTAGTGCTTGCTGATTGTTCGTTGGAATCAATATACCATTGTTGTTGGTGACAATATCTCGTGGTCCTCCACAATCGGTAGCGATAATAGGCAATCCACAAGCTAATGCCTCTATATATGCAACACCAAAAGTTTCAGATTGTGACGGAAGAACAAATATGTCACTGGCTTGAAGTAGTGTAACTATCTCTTTTTTAGATTTGTGTCCTAATAGATGTACTTGATCTTCAATGTGTAGTTTCTTTGTTAATTTCTGTAGTCTATCTTTCTCGGCGCCATTGCCAATAATACTGAGTTCTAATGGCAATGTTGTTATGTTCGCTATCGCTTGGATGAGCATGTTGAAATTCTTTTCTGGAATCAAACGTCCTGTCGTAACGAGGTGGATAGTTTTGTGTTTATTGTTGTTTTGTTCTGTGTAATGAAATTCGTTACCTACCATATTAGGAACAATAATAGAATCCACCCCGATTTGTCGTAGAATATTTTCTTTGAGTGCAGAAGATACAGTCAACAATTGGTCTATGGATGCATATACATGTTTGGCTAGTGAAATGGTGTTCCTCGGAATAGGAGTATATGCCATTTGACTCCAATGCTCCATAGCTACGATGGGAATATTATATTTTTGTCGCAATGGTATGGATTTTAGTGTGTTTTGTAGATAGTGTGAGTATATTACATCGGGTGTGCCATTTCTAAGTATCGCACGTTTGTATATAATCTCTAGTTGCCAAGCGTAAAACCAATTTTTAATCTTCTGAGGTAGGAAAAAGAGCAATGCATATGGCAGAAGGAATATGTTGAAGGTAGCGATGTTATCATGTACACCAAATTGTACACCTAACTTTCGCCAATAGCATCGGAAGCGTGTATCCACGCTCAAAATAGTGACTTGATGTCCTAATAGACTAAGTGCTTCTGCCTGGTCTTTTTCAAAGCAACCCCATGTGGGGTCTTGCTTAGATGGATATCCTCGTGCAATGATAAAGATTTTCATGGTTATATGAGTTTTTTGCGCAATGCATCAAGGAAACCATGACCAAATTTAAGATCAGGTTCCATATAATTACCTTCTGCCCATTCGTTCCAGGACATAAGAAAGATGATTTGATGCTCTGGTTGCTTATCCTTAACTAAATCAAGTGCCATTTCTACTTGCTCTGCAAAAACTTCAGGGGTACTATTTGTGTATATACGTGCTTTTTTACCACTTCGTGGTGATCTATCCCAATTAGGTATAATAGTAGGATATATGTTCTCTCGAGTGTCCTCTTGTGTATAAAGCTTTCGATTGATTTTCCTTTGATTGCATTTAGATATTGGAAAATATTTGAATAATCGAATGACAAGAGTACGGAATATGATATCCCATAATGTACGACAACAAAGATCTGCTCGATTATAACCTCGACTGTTGACGGCATCGAATCCCTGGTCTAATACACGTTTGTAGAGCATAGATGCCTGATTGGGTATTCGCTTCAGAAGCAAATCTTTAATATGTATGTCGGTATTAATGATATTCTGTTGTATTCCAACAAAGTGGATGCCTTTGAGGCCATTCTCACGGGCGA
This sequence comes from Paludibacteraceae bacterium, assembly GCA_045589755.1. Taxonomy (GTDB): domain Bacteria; phylum Bacteroidota; class Bacteroidia; order Bacteroidales; family Paludibacteraceae; genus Colicola. Next base: position 14,429 of record JAZNPR010000073.1, on the reverse strand, counting down.
GTTGTTGCCATAGTTGGATAAATGTATGTGCAGATGGAATGTCATTTGGACTCCAGATTAGAAATAATGGTTTCCCATCTACAGTTATATGACGTTCATCCTTAAATGCAGGTAATACATCATAAAAGTGTTTGCGGTATTCGTCTTCGTTGTACACCATCTCCATTAAGGTCATTTCTTTTTGTTGCCGTGTTCCTGCCTCCCAACTTTTATTGGTCCAATTATGGTTTGCCCAACCTAAACAAAATGGAAAATCAGGTTTGCCACTTTGAAGTACTTCTTGGAAAGGACGCTCTAATAGTTTTTTATCATGGCTAAACCAATAATGCCAATAGCAGAATCCCTCAATGCCTGCTTCTCGTGCCATTTGTGCTTGTTGTTCTCGGACTTCAGGTAGTCGCAAGTCATAGAAGCCTAAATCGGCAGGTATGCGTGGTTGATAGTGCCCTTTAAACAACGGTTTTGCTTTAGCTACATTTGTCCACTCCGTGAATCCTTTTCCCCACCATTTGTCATTTTCGGGTATAGGATGAAATTGTGGTAAATAGAATGCTATTACTCGTGCTTTTTTGTTATCTTGACCTCTCATATGCTTATTTGAATGATTTTATGATTGTAGCAGGTGCCCCAGCTGCTAGAGAATACGATGGTATATCAGTTGTTACCACCGAGTTACATGCAATAATAGCTCCCTTGCCAATGTGCACATTTGGCATAATCATAGCTCCTTCACCAATCCATACATTATCCTCAATAACAACTTCTCCTTTGGATAGTAATGGACGCATATATGGAGGGGTATTTAATGATTCAAATATGGTTTCACCATGCGAATTGTCAGTGATAAGTACGCGTGGTCCTGTCAATACATTGTTACCAATTTTGATTCGATTGATGGCTGAAATATGTGATTGAACTCCTATGCTACAATGATTACCAATTATAATTTGTGGCGTAAATTTTTGTTGTGTATGCAGATAATAATCGTATGCAGTTAATCGACCATAATCTCCGATGTGCGATTTCTCACCAATGCTTACGTATTGTTCACCAATATATGTCGTATGTTTACCTAGTGTGCTATTTTTTCCTAGATGGTGGAAATATCGCGATTTATAACCTGTAAATAATCGAACTATGATACTATTCCACATATTGCATACATTTTGTGGAAAAAGATAGGAAAAGAATTTACCAAGTATAAATATTCCTTGTTTCATTTTATGTGATTTTGTTGTTTTCGAAGATTAATGTGATTATATACAATGCTAATTGATGCAATGATTGCTGATAAAGGAAAATATAAACTTCCTATTGTAATTATTTTCTTAATATTCGATCTTGTGTGGCAGGAAAATACAGATGCGTTGTTTTTATATTTAATTTTTCGAACAATCCAGAAAAATAATTCTATTGAAAATCGCAAATAGAGCAACTGTCGTTTTAATCCATATGTGTTTTCTATTTTATATGCAAGGTATTTAAATGTACCTAATTGTATTTTCTCCACACTAGCCCCAGTGGTCTTACCTGTTGGTGCTTTCATATACATTGCCCCACAATATCCTGCTATTCGTTTTGCTTTAGGACGAGCAGAAAACACTTCGATATGAAAATCCAAGTCTTCACGTTCTTTGATGTGTGTAGGGATGTTAATGTTATTTTTTTTGAGGAAATGATGTTTGTAAATAAAACAATGTTGTGGAAGTGTCCCGAAAGGTCCCCAAATTGTCAACAAACGGAATAAATTACAACGTAATCCTTGCGTAGGAGTTGTTTCACCATTCATGTTAATCCAACACCAATCAGTGTACGAAACATCTAAGGATTGTTGTTCCATTAGTGTAATTTGCAACTGCAATTTATGTTTATCTAGACGATCATCTGCATCTAAAAATTGGATATACTCTCCTTGTGCTAATGATAATCCTAACTTACGTGCAGATGCCGAACCTCCATTCTCTTTTTGTATGAGTTTTATGCGGGAATCTATTTCGGCAATTTCACTAACAATATGTGCACTATTGTCGGTAGATCCATCATCAACAACAATCATTTCCCAGTCTGTGAATGTTTGTTGTTGGACGGATTTTATGGTTGTTGCAATGTAGGGTGCAGCGTTGTAGCAGGGAGTGATGATGGATATTACTATTTTATTGTTCGTTTGGTTCATGTTCATTGGTGGTTAATAGGGGAGAATAGTATATGAGTTGCAAAAAGAAGAATGTTTGGATGATATTGTAGGCTTCAAACAACGACATGAGGAAGAATACACATAGTGCAACCAGACTTGTGATACTCGCTATGGTAGATGCTTTCCATGCTTTTCGTACAACAAAGATAACTACAATTTGAAATCCTAAACACAGTATGATACCGCCTTGTAATAATAGCATCAACCATAAATTATGAGGACCTGATCCATCTAAATAGGTCATGTTCCATTCCACATCTTGTATTCCGTAACCGAGCCATGGATTTCGCTGGATTCTATATACAGCATTACTCCAAATGTCAGTTCGATTGGTAAATGTAATATCTTTTGCTAAGACGTTTTCAACAAATTTTGTCATCAAATTAACTTCCTCAATTGAATTGCCAAACCAAACGACAATCAAGAAAAAGAGGATATATAAAACAACAAAAATAATCAAAAAGACCTTTGGATGCTTGATTCTTTTGTGAAGTAGAAGATAGGCGCCTAGAATGCACAATCCGACGGTAGATGTCATCGAACCTACGAATACAACAGACCAAATAGAAACCGCTGTTAGCATAAAGAGGTTTCTTCGCCCACGTTGGGTAGTCAGTGTGTACATTGCGTGAATGGTAATGCCCAATAGACAAATAAAACCAATCTGGTTGTAGTTGCCAAAGAAGTGGCGTGTTGCATCACCAGTTCCCTTCCACTCATAGTCAATCCATAATCCCTCTGGGAACATAACCAATAATACTGCATTTACGTAAATTAGTAGCGAGAAGACGATTGCCATGTATTTCAAACTATTCGTGATGTCGTGTTGCCAGTAGCAAACACCCAATAGCAAAAATATGATGATGTTTAGCCACCTAAAGAATGGCGTAAGTCCTACAGCAGAATGAGAGAACATATATGCCAAGACGGTATAGAAAAACCACCATAGATTAACTCGCCAGTTAAATGGGTTGATAGTTATTTCTTGTCGAAAGAATTGAATAAATAATACGCCACAAAATGCGACTTCTACGGCTTGTACGAGACGAGTCAATAGATAGGTGCTATTGCTTTGAGGCATGGCAATAAACGTAAATCCCAGTATAACCAGGTAGATAAACGGTTGCCATAACGAAAAGCGCGATTCTTGTTGTGTATTTATCATACTATTTTTTCAGTTTTGTAATGGTGTGTTTGATATATTGTCTCTCTTCGCTTCTCAATGCGAAGCCCCATATAGTTGATATGCCGATAATCAAGGATGCTGTAGCCGTTATTGCCAATCGCCATGGTATATCAATAAATCTGACTGATACATAGCATGTTACTGCCATAGCGATACATGGGACGATAATGCGCAGAAATACATTCTTGCAGAATGGTAACATAGGGATGTCTGCTATATGTTTCATTAGCGGCAGTCGCAGCAGAGAGGTGATAAACTCAATACCTGCGTAACATCCCATCACGGATATCAACGGAAGACCTTTCTTTAAGCACCACCATGCAATAATGACTACGGTAAGTTTCAGTGTGTAGAAAACCAAGTTATATACTCGAATCTTGCCTACAGCTTGGTTGGCAGACGTTAAACCAATGGATATTTGATCACACAAAGCGGCTATCAAAATGAACCGACAGAACATAACGGCATGTTCAGGAACCTCTCCCAACCAAAAATGCAATACTATGTCCATTTCTGCTATCAATGGAATGGCTACGAGCGATAGCAGTAGAAAAGCATATTTGCTTGCAGATTCGCTCAATTGCACCATTTTGGCTCGTTCGCCAGCGCCTTCGGCCTTCATTATCTGCGGGTTCATAGCGCTGACGATAGAGGCGGATAAGAACTGCACAGCACCTGAGACTTGTTGAGCAATGCCATAGGCTGAATTGACCAGTGTTCCGTAAAAAAGATTGAGCACCACCGATAGACCTTGATTGCGAGCTATCACACAGCCTGTTGAATAGACAGTCCACCCTGCGAAGTAGCTCAGTCCCTTTACGTATTGCCAATCCAGCTCGCGCAGTCTAGGCAGGTGAAACTCTGAGTATTTTGCTGCGGCGTAGATACCAAATGCAAGTAGATTGAATAGAGCAATCCCCACCAGCAAACTGGAGTAGGCAATGAGGTGATCGTATGCTATTCTTGAGAGACATATGGCGATGATGAACTTCAGTACGCCATCCAACACATCCACGATGGAGGTATAGACAATATTCTCTCTTGCCACGAATAATGCGCGAATAGGTGCGGTCGTGAAACTTAGAAATAACATAGTTGCTGCAGCAAAATACACAAACATGGCTGCACCTCGTCGGCTATCTTCTATATTCAAAAACTCTTGCGTAATCCATGGACCTAAGGCACACAAGACTGCCATTACGATGAGTCCAATGAATAGATGGAGTAACCAACTATTTCCAAATACCGTGCGCACTTGTTGCGGGTCATTTTTGCCGTGATAGAAGGATAAATAGCGTTGAGTGGTGATGACCAGAGCGTTGGTTACAAAGGAAAGCATAGCCACCACGCCTGCTATGAGAGAATAGACACCGTAATCGCTTTGCCCGAGTGCAGACAAAATCAGACGAGTGGAGTACAAGGACAAGCACACGTTGATGATTGTACGTGTGTATTGTGCCAATGTATTTACTATAATTCGCTGTGAACTAGTCATTTCTTACCTTCGCCTTGCCGCTTCTCTAATCCCTACGGAATATATCCCTCGTATACACTTTCTCCCTCACATCCTCCAAGCAAGCGTCGTATCGGTTAGCGATGATGGCTTGTGACTGTACTTTGAACTGCTCCAGGTCATTCACTACCAGCGAACCGAAAAAGGTCGTGCCGTCTGCCAATGTAGGCTCGTAGATGATCACTTGTGCTCCTTTGGCTTTCACGCGCTTCATAATGCCCTGTATGCTGGATTGGCGGAAATTATCTGAATTTGACTTCATAGTCAGTCGATACACGCCGATTACGCAATTGTGCTCCTCTTTGGCATTGTACTGACCATTGTTGTAATAGTCATAGTATCCCGCTTTCGCCAGTACGCGGTCAGCAATAAAGTCTTTGCGTGTACGATTGCTCTCTACGATGGCTTCAATCAAATTCTCTGGCACATCCTGGTAGTTTGCCAATAGTTGCTTCGTATCTTTGGGCAAGCAATAGCCGCCATAGCCAAACGATGGGTTGTTGTAGTGCGTGCCGATACGCGGGTCCAGGCATACACCCTCAATAATCGACTGCGTATCCAGTCCTTTCATCTCGGTGTAGGTGTCCAACTCGTTGAAGTAACTCACACGCAACGCCAAATACGTATTGGCAAACAGCTTCACCGCCTCTGCCTCTGTAAAGCCCATATATAGGGTATCTACTTCGGGTTTGATAGCACCCTCTTGCAGCAATCCTGCAAACTGCTTGGCTGCCACTACCAATCGCTCGTTCTTTAGGTCTGTACCTACGATGATGCGTGATGGGTAGAGGTTGTCGTACAACGCTTTGCTTTCACGCAGGAACTCAGGAGAGAACAAAATATTCTCCGTGCCAAACTTCTTACGCACACTCTCTGTGTATCCCACAGGAATCGTGGATTTGATGACCATGATTGCTTTTGGATTCACACGCAGCACCAATTCAATCACCTGCTCTACGGCAGAGGTGTCGAAGTAGTTCTTTTGGCTATCGTAGTTCGTGGGTGCTGCGATTACCACGTACTCTGCCTCTTTGTATGCCATCTCTGCATCTAAAGTGGCTGTCAAGTTCAGTTCCTTCTCTGCGAAGTACTTCTCGATGTATTCATCTTGGATAGGCGATTGACGCCGATTGATCATCTCCACCTTCTCGGGTACGATGTCCACTGCCAACACCTTGTGATGTTGTGCCAGCAATGTCGCTATCGACAATCCCACATATCCCGTTCCCGCTACTGCTATTTTCATTGTTGTGTTCGTTTTCTGCTTTGCGTTTTCTGCTTCGCGTTTTCTACTTTGCGTTATCTGCTTCGCATTGTCCGTGTTACTAACGCCCAAAGGGCATATAACTTAACAACGTCGAAGACATGTAACGTCCGAAGGACATACAACGCAGCTCCGCTGCTTACAATCTTCCGTCCACAACAGCGCGATCCACGAAGTCCTTCACGTCGAAAATAACCGCGCCTTGCTCTTTGTACTTCTTGAAGTCGAAGGTTTTAAATTGGTTGTGGCTTACACATGCGATCACTGCCTGATACTCCTTATCTGGGTCAATCGCAGCAATCAGTTCTTTGCCGTATTCATGTTTCACCACTTCGTTGCTTGCCCATGGGTCGTAGATGTCCACGTTGCAACCGAAGTCTTCCAACTCATCCACGATGTCCACCACTTTGGTGTTGCGGCAGTCGGGGCAGTTCTCCTTGAAGGTCACACCCAATACCAATACGTTGGACTTGTTAATCTTGTGGTCTTTCTGAATCATCAACTTCAGCACTTTGTCAGCAATAAATTTAGCTATGCTGTTGTTCACCGCACGACCAGACAAAATCACTTGTGGGTCATAACCCAATGACTTCGCTTTGTGTGCCAAGTAGTATGGATCCACTGAGATACAGTGTCCGCCTACCAAACCTGGACGGTACTTCAGGAAGTTCCATTTCGAGCCTGCTGCTTCGATTACATCGTTGGTGTCAATGCCCACGCGGTCGCAGATCAATGCCAACTCGTTCATAAACGAAATATTCACATCGCGTTGGCTATTCTCTACCGCTTTCGCAGCCTCGGCTACTTTCATGTTAGGTGCTTTGTGGGTACCATTTTCGAGGATGCTGTTGTACATGGCATCCACAAGGTCAGCTATTTCAGGTGTCGAACCCGAGGTAATCTTCTTGATTTTGGTCAGTGTGTTCACTTTATCACCTGGATTGATACGCTCTGGTGAATAACCGCAGTAGAAGTCCACATTGAATTTCAACCCGCTATGTTTCTCCAGTACAGGCACGCAATCTTCCTCGGTGCAACCTGGATAAACGGTTGATTCGTAGATAACGAGGTCGCCTCGGTTGAGTGTTTTGCCGATGGTCTCGCTTGCTTTCAATAGTGGAGTCAAATCAGGGTTATTGAAGCGGTCAATTGGGGTAGGTACGGTCACGATGTAGGTGTTGACTTGTTTGAGGTCTTCGGGGTTACTGGTGAATGTCAATCCAATCTTTTGGGTTGTTTCGTAAGCATCACGTGCTTGTTTCATGCCTACAAGGTCGGCTTCCAGTGTGTGGTCTTCGCCGCGATTGAGTTCGTCCACACGTGCTTGGTAGATATCAAAACCGATTACACGGTATTTCTTACCATACTCAATGGCCAGGGGCAATCCCACATAACCTAGTCCAATGACTGCAATAATTCTGTCGTTCAAATTCATGTTTTTATGTTGTTTTTAATTAATATTCAACTTTGTGGTTTATTGTCCTTTAGTGCTGAAGTTTATTGTTCTTTAGTTCTAGTACGGACATAACTACCCAAAATAGCGTGCAAAGTTACGACTTTTTTTTTATTTATACAAATAAAATCGGAAAAATTTGCCAAATCAATTTTTTTTACACTTTTCTTTCTGCGGATTTTCTTGCGTTGCTTTCTCGCTTTTTTCTCTCATAGCCACGCTCTTTCTCTTGCTTGCCGCTTCATTCGCTTCTTCTTTTTATGCTATCTTTTATCTGTCAATTACGGTATATATACGGTATATACACGGTAGATACACGGTAGATATACGGTAGATACACGGTAGATTATTAGATGAACTCCGTATGATTAGTGTGGCTTAAAAATACCCTTATCCTGCTACTTTGCCATGCAAAAGGTGGTCGAAATTTGTCAATGCCGAATTTGGTAATTTGCAAAGAATTTTGTACCTTTGCAGCCAAATTGCCTAAAAGTGCCCCAAAACGACACCTCGCTTGGCAATAAACAGCAAACAATGCATTGCAGGTCTTGTCGCATGCGGCAAGCAACCTGTGTGAAACATAATAATTAATGATTTATGAAAAATTTTAAGCTGTGGAATAGGATTTGCGGTTGGTTGGTCTTTGCTATCGCCGCTGCTACCTATCTTTTGACGATGGAGCCTACAGCCTCATTTTGGGACTGTGGCGAGTTTATTGTGAGTGCACATAAATTAGACGTGGGACACCCACCTGGAGCACCCTTCTTTATGCTTTTAGGTCATTTCTTCTCGCTCTTTGCCAGCGACACGGCGCATGTAGCGATGTGCGTGAATGCCCTTTCGGCATTGGCTTCGGCATTCACTATCCTGTTCCTATTCTGGACTATCACCGCACTCGGACGCAAGTTAATGTCAACTGTCAACTGTCAACTGTCACTTGCCCAAGGCATCGCCCTCTTAGGCGCAGGTCTTGTAGGCTCATTAGCATACACCTTCTCAGATACGTTCTGGTTCTCAGCGGTCGAAGGCGAGGTATATGCCCTCTCATCGCTTTTCACGGCTGTAGTGTTCTGGCTCATACTCAAGTGGGACGAACATGCTGACGAAGAAGGTTCGGATAAGTGGCTGATTCTCATTGCATACCTCATGGGATTGAGTATTGGTACCCACTTGCTCAACCTATTGACTATTCCTGCTATCGTGCTGGTGTACTATTTCCGCCGTCACACGTTCTCTTGGAAAGGCGTATGCGCTGCTTTTGCTGTTTCGGTGGCTATACTTGCGGTCATTCTCTATGGCATTATCCCTGGTGTGCCTACTATTGCTGGATGGTTTGAATTGCTCTTTACCAATGTGCTTGGTTGTCCATTTAATACGGGCTTAGCTGTTTATCTTGTTTTGATGGCGGCGGCGCTTGTATGGGCTATTTGGGAGAGTTACATGGTTATCGAACACGATACCACCATCAACACACGTACCATCATCTCCTTTGTATTGGCGATGGCGCTGGCTGGTGTGCCATTTATCAAGGAGAGTGCTATGATTGGTATTGTGCTGATTATTACTATGTTGGTGGTGCTGTTCCTCAAGAAGGACGTTATCCCCGCGCGTTGGTTGAATACGATAGCGATAATGGTGACTGTTGTGGTCATTGGCTATGCCAGCTATGCGGCGATTGTGATTCGTTCCAGCGCCGATACACCTATGGATCAGAACTCGCCTGACAATGTCTTCTCACTCAAATACTACCTCAACCGTGAGCAGTATGGCGATACGCCACTTTTTTACGGTCAGACTTATAACGCGCCTGTGAAACTAGATATCAGAGGCAATATGTGCGTGCCTGTAGAGAAACAAGGACATGCACAATATGCGCCTGCGCCAAAGGTAGAAGGAGAGAAAGACCGCTATGTGGTGACTGGTCACAAAAACTCGTATGTCTACATGGACGAGTTTAAGATGCTCTTCCCTCGTATGCACTCTGGACAAGCGCACCATGTGGATGCGTATAAGTCATGGGCTGATGTCAAAGGCAAACGCATTAAATATGACTACTGCGGACAGCAGAAAACGGAGTACTGCCCAACCTTTGGAGAGAACCTCAAATTCTTCTTCCGTTATCAGGTGAACTTCATGTACTGGCGCTACTTCATGTGGAACTTTGCTGGTCGTCAAAACGATATCCAATCGCATGGCGAACTTACCAAGGGCAACTGGATCACAGGTATTCCATTCATTGATAACGCTCTACTGGGTGACCAAAGCAAGTTGCCAAGCGAACTGCGTGAGAATAAGGGACATAATGTCTATTATTGCTTGCCTCTTATCCTAGGTTTGATTGGTCTTATCTGGCAACTCTCCAAGCGTAACAACCAGGGCAAGAACAAAGAGGGCTATCGCTCATTCGCTATTGTCTTCCTGCTGTTCTTCCTCACGGGTCTGGCTATCGTGGTATATCTGAATCAGACACCTTATCAACCACGCGAGCGCGACTACGCGTACGCGGGATCATTCTATGCCTTCTGTATTTGGATTGGCTTGGGCGTGATGGCAATCATTGATATTGTCAATAGTCTTATTGATTCTGTGTCTCGTTCGAAGACCGCGCCTCTCGCCTCTTCGCCTTCTCGCCTCATAACCTCGATAGCTGTGGTGCTTGTAACATTGTTGGTGCCAGTACAAATGGCTTCGCAGAACTGGGACGACCACGATCGCTCTAATCGCTATGCGGCGCGTGACTTCGGTGCGAACTACCTGAAGAGTTGCGATGAGGAGGCTATCATCTTCTGCAACGGCGATAACGATACCTTCCCACTCTGGTACAACCTGGAGGTAGAGCGGGAGCGAGACGATGTGCGTGCATGTAACCTGTCGTACCTGCAAACAGATTGGTATATCAGCCAAATGAAACGACCATACTACAATTCGCCTGGTCTGCCTATCTCATGGGATGAGAAGGACTATATGCCAGGCAAGAACGAAGTGGTATGGGTGGAGAACCGCCTCAACGCACCGCTTGAGGTGAAGAAGGCCTTCCAGTTCTTGCACTCCGATGACCCTCGTACTAAACGCGATGGAGAAGGATATATACCAAGCGATCAGTTGTATATATTCGCTCCCGATAGTCAGAAGATTATGTTGAAGAAGGCAAAACGCTTCACTCGTTCGGAAATGATGGTGATGGATATGCTTTCTACCAACGAATGGAAGCGTCCAATCTACTTTGCTGTGACCATTGGTAATGACTATCACCTGGGTCTTGACCCTTATTTGGAACTCACTGGTTTGGCATACCGTATCACGCCAGAGCGTAGCGAAAATGGCAGACACCGTGTGAACACAGAGGTGATGTATGACAATATGCTACATAAGTTCAAGTATGGCAATATGAATGTGCCAGGCATCTATATTGATGAGAACACGATGCGTATGTGCCGTACCCACCGTATGATGTTTATGGAATTGGCAGAGGCGCTCTATGAGGAAGGCAAGCGCGACAAGTGTCTGGAGGTGTTGGACTTCGCGGAGGCGATGTTGCCTGGATATAATATTCCATATGACTACACATCGGCTACCATGGCGATGTACTACTATGAGTTAGGCGAGATGGAGAAAGGCAATGCTATCATGCAGAAGGTAGCCGACAATTGTGCGGAGTATCTGGAGTGGGGCGCATCGCTGACAAAGGAGCACCGTACTGCATCGCAATCAACCTTGCAACATCAGATGGCTATTTTGGGTTATGTGTTGCAAAACTTCGAGCGCTACAAACAAGAGGAGTTGTTCAACCAGTACTATGATGTCTATGTGCAATATGCGTCCGTGCGATAACATATCAGTATTGCTGCTGACTGGCTATTTGGGCAGTGGCAAGACGACTCTACTAAATCGTATCTTGACCAATCGCCGCGGCATACGTTTCGCGGTGATTGTCAATGATATAGGCGAAGTGAATATCGATGCAGAATTGATACAGAAGGGTGGAGTAGTGGCGCAACAAGACGATAGTCTAGTAGCGCTGCAAAACGGCTGTATCTGCTGCTCGCTCAAGATGGACCTCGTTCAACAACTTCGCGACCTCTGTAATCAAACCGATACCCAATATCCAATAGGCGGAACGCCGTCCAATAGCGAAGCGTCCGAAAGCAGCAGGGCTGCTTTCGATTACATCGTCATTGAGGCATCGGGTATATGCGAACCTGCACCTATTGCGCAAACCATCTGCTCTTATACCAGCCTTATCGCCTCATCGCCTAATAGCCCTTCGCCTAAATTGGATGCTATCGTAACAGTGGTGGATGCGCTACGTATGAGGGATGAGTTCGTGGAGCAACTTTCGCCTATGACCAATAGCCAATTGCCAATAGCCAAAGCGGAAGATTTAGCTTCTCTGGTCATCGAGCAAATAGAGTTCTGCAACCTTATATTATTAAATAAGGTGTCAATGGTAAGCGAAGACGAACGCGAGCATATTCATGCTATCATTCGCGCTATCCAGCCCAAAGCTAAAATCATCGACTGCGATTACTGCGATGTGCCATTTGGCGAGATACTGGATACCAATCTCTTCGACTTCGAACAAGTAGCCACTTCTGCTACGTGGATTCAGAAGGTCGAAGGCGAGGTGGAGGAAGAACACGAGCATCACCATCACGACCATCATCACCACGAACATGATCACGAACACCATCATCATGAACATGAGCACGAGCATGGCGAGCATTGCCATTGCTGCCATTGCTCTCCCCATGAAGGGGAGCAGGAGGGGTCTCATGGTATAACCACCTTCGTGTATTACCGTCGCCAACCCTTCGACCTCAATCGCTTTGATGAGTTTGTGGCGCGTCATTGGGATAAGAATATCATCCGTTGCAAAGGCATGTGCTATTTTGAGGAGGAGTATGATATGTGCTACCTCTTTGAGCAGGCGGGCAAACAGTTCGACCTCAAGCAGGCAGGCAGTTTCTATGCAACTATGCCAGAGGAAGAACTCATGCAACTCATGGCACGTGACCCGATGCTCCAACGCGATTGGGACGAGCAGTATGGCGACCGTATGCAAAAATTGGTCTTTATCGGTCAAAACATCGACCGCGAAGCCATCACAAAAGCCCTTGATAACTGCTTAGTATAGTAACACTATATCTAATTAACTTTATTATTAACAATCAAATTATTAGTCTGTATGAAGAAATTTTTAACTCTTTTCATGGCTACTATGGTAGCAGCAAGTATGTTTGCGCTACCTAAGAATCCGGTTTTTACAGGAAAGAAAACTGTACCTGCGGGTGTTGAACAAATCAAGCAGGATAATCGAATGATGGACAAGGTACGAGCTAACCGCCACGAGGCAGTTATGCAACGCAACTTCGTTCGTCCTGAGGTGGCTGTAGCTAAAAAAGCACCTGCTGTAACAACAGCAAAAAAAGTAACAGCTGAGGGAGAAACCATCACGCTGAACATGGAGTTCTATGTAGGTCCTGAGTATTACGAAGAGTATGGCGATTGGTATATCTCACTCGGTGATGATGAAGGACGTGGCATCAAGTTGGATTGGTACGCTCCTCAAGGTGAGAACAATGATGGCTATGTAGGAACTTTCACTACCGAAGATTTTGAAGTGATGAATTCCTATATGTGGTATTACGATGAGTGGTATGAGGAAGTGTATGTGGAGTATGAAGACATCACAATGACTATCTCGCTCGACTCTGTGAGCGAATATGTAGATGTATTGAAATTGAATGCCACTATTCTCGGTGATGATGGCAATACATATGTAGTGAGTGCAAGCAAAGAAGTTCTTACTCCAAAGGAGACAGTCGAACTGACTATTGAGGATGCAAATATGGTTTGGGATGCAGATGAAATGGTATCAGTACTAACCGCTAAGAACGATCAAATGGAACTTTCTTTGACCTACGCTGCACCATGGGCTACAGGTCCATTCTCGATGTTGGATGTTTTCCCCGAGGAGTCCAGTGTGAAGTATAACGGTGTAGCATTGGAGTTGGAGTCGCTTGATATGTTGGTTACAGCCACCAAGAACGAAGCAGGTGCAGTAGGCTATCAAGTGGAATTGACATTGGTTTCTTCTGAACCAATCCAATACAATGTATCCATGTTTGCTCCGCTTCCTGTAGTAAATACAGTGGAGATTGAGTTCGATAATCTTGAAATAGATGAGAGCGGTGCATGGGACTGGGGCTGGATCTTCCTATATGGATCTAATGATGAGTGGAATCTCCAAGCTGGTATCGGTGATTGGGAGATGATGGAAGGTACTTATGCTGGCGAGGAATATGTAATGTTCTATCTTTCTAACATGGTCACTGACCACTTTGCTGAGCAAGTATATGCCGAATTGACAGTAACGAACGATCCTGAAAAGGGATGGGTAATAGATATCGTGTCACATTGCACCGACAATGTGGTGTATAAAGTGCATATGATTAAGAAAGTTCCTACTCCTACCGACACAGTGACTATCCGTTTCGATAAGTCGGCGAATGCAGCTTACTATCCAATGATGAACAATGATCTGCTGTTGGCTAATTTCAACGAGCAATTCTATGCAGGTATTGATGTAGTGGGTGTAGAATTAGGTGGCTCTTTCACTATGGATGATATTGATCCAAACTATACACTTATTTTCAGCGATTATGCAAATCGTGTGATGGTAAATATGGCTGACATGCAAGGTACTATCTATCAAGTGGGTGACACTACCTTTATTGATGCAGAAGTTATCGGTTATGACGCCGTACTCTATGATGTACAACTTTGGCACTGCGTACCTACCCCTACAGAGACAGTCCA
>JAZNPR010000072.1:0-36779 GCA_045589755.1 Paludibacteraceae bacterium | reverse complement strand
CAATCCAGAAAGATGGTACATAGAGCGCAGTTCGGCGGAATTGACACCATCAGCCTCATAGAGCGAAATATGCTTGGTATAAGATATAGTAGGCAGATTCAAACTCAAGCCCACATACCACTGATTGCTGATATTAGCCGCCCAGGACAAAGAATATTGCTCACTATTACCTGACTCAGAAATGGACAAGGAGCCTTCAGAGAACTGCACAGCGGGTTGCCATTGACTATTTTCGATCGGATCAATAAGATATGCTTCATAACCCAAAATACTGAGCCAACCTATCTCCTCATTATCCCAGGGCGTGTTTTGCAAGTTTTCCTCAGCGATGCCACCCATATCATTGGTGATATTGCATATCGTTTCCACCATACCCGTATTCTGCCCATTAACCACCACATCGCGGTTGAAATTAGCAAGACGATTGATAGAAAACATCAGGTTGCTATATACCAATCCGCGCTGCTTGGTTGGATTTCCCCACGCCCAGATGGCCGACACGTGTGGTGCGGCAAAGCGAGAGCGGGTGTAGCGTGGTGTACCATGGTGTGGCGTAGCGTAGCCTTGTGATGTTTGGTCGATAGTCTCATCAACAGTCAATGCTAGTTCGCTTCGGCGATATAGCCCCAATCCCGCAGGGTTGTCCAACACGGCCGATGGGTCGCCACCGATAGCTGTCATAGCGCCACCCATACCCACATAACGCGCCGTACCGATAATCTGACGTTCAGAGAAACGTTGTACGTCTTGGCAATAGGCTATTGGCGATAGGCTATAGGCAAGGAGTAATATGAGCAAGAGGCGTTTCATTTTTCTATTATGCGCATAACGACGGTGTCGGGACGTTGGACAGTATCCTCCAAGAAAATGAACTCGCGTGCATTGCGATCGTATACAGGTTCATTGGGCACGATGGTGTCCACCAAAGGCCAATAGTAGCTATCGTCCATGTATAAGCCTACCCCATCCCTCCCTGAAGGGAGGGTGTTAGGCGATGAGGCGAGAGGCGATAAGGCGACAAGGCTCGGGATCAACAACCCAACGGTTAATATGATTATGCAGCGTTTCATACGGGTAAGGACAGTAAGGTCATTAAGGACTTTAAGGTCGTTAATGGTCTTTCAGCAAAAGTTGTGCCAAACTACTTAGTTGCGGAAGCCAATAATCTCGCGTACCTCGCGGATAGTCTTCTCAGCGCTGGCAGCAGCAGCTTCAGCACCCTCGCGTGCTACCTTCAAGAGATACTCCTCGTTGGTTTGGAAATCGAGGATACGCTCGCGGATTGGTGCGCAGAAAGCGTTGATGTCCGCAGCGAGTTGCTTCTTCATATCGCCATAGCGGATAGCCATGTTGTTGTATTGATCGTTGAAGTAATCGTAGGTGTCAGGCGTAGAAACGAGTTGCATGAGTGTAAAGAGATTCTCGATAGGCTCTGGCTTCACCTGATTGAGCATGGTAGGTCCTGCATCGGTCACGGCGCGCATCACTTTTTTCTTGATTGTGGCTTCATCGTCGCAGAGGTAGATAGCATTGCCTTCGCTCTTACCCATCTTGCCGCTGCCGTCCAAGCCAGGCACTTTCACCGCTTTGGCATTGAAGTGGAAAGACTCAGGTTCCTTGAAGTAATCTACATTATAAATACGATTGAAGCGGCGAGCAAAGAGGCGCGCCATCTCCATGTTCTGCTCTTGGTCCTTGCCCACTGGCACTTTGTCCGCCTTGTGCACCAGGATATCCGCAGCCATCAGCGATGGGTAAGTCAGCAGACCCGCATTCACATTGTCGGGTTGCTTGCGCGCTTTCTCCTTGAACGATGTCACACGCTCCAACTCGCCCAAATAAGCATTCATATTGAGGTAGAGATAGAGTTCCAACACTTGCTTCACATCGCTCTGCACGTAGATAGGTGCTTTCTGTGGATCGATGCCACATGCCAAGTATTCCGCCAAAATGGTGCGAACGGAACTGCGTATGTTTTCTGGTGTAGGGTGCGTAGTGAGCGAATGCCAGTCAGCGATGAAGAACATACAGTTGTACTCCTCTTGCATCTTCACAAAACTCTTCACTGCACCGAAATAATTACCGAGGTGCAAATTGCCCGTAGGGCGAATGCCACTGATTACTTTTTCCATATTCGATAGGTATTCTAATATAATTTGGTGCAAAGGTACAACTTTTTTTGCGTATATGCAAGTTTTTTTGTACTTTTGCAGTCAAATAGCAAAAATCACTATGACACTTGCAGAATATATCGAACAACATTCATCGCCAGAAAGCGATGCTCTGAAAAAGATTACCCGCAGTACACATCTCGAACTCATCAACCCGCGCATGCTGTCTGGACATGTGCAAGGGCGTGTGCTGAGTATGATTAGCCAGATGATTCGACCTGAACGCATTTTGGAGTTGGGCACCTTCACGGGCTACTCAGCTCTGTGCTTAGCGGAGGGTTTGACTGAAAAAGGCAAACTCCTCAGCATTGAGCACAACGATGAACTGGAGGATATGATTCGCCGCAACTTGGCGTTGTCGCCGTTGGGAGAGAAGATTGAGTTGGTCATTGGCGATGCCAAAGAAGAACTCAGGCGATTAGGCGAAAGGCGAGAGGCGAAAGGCGAGGGGGTGTTTGACCTCGTGTTTATTGATGCGGATAAGAAGGAGTATTGCGATTATTTGGATTTGGTGCTGCCGCTGATGCGTGAGGGCGGTTGGATATTGGCAGATAACACCCTTTGGGATGGACATATCATTGAGGCAACTTACGACAAGGACAAACAGACCCTTGCGCTTCGCGCTTTCAACGATAAGGTAGCAGCAGACAATCGCCTTGAGAAAGTCATCCTTCCCCTCCGCGATGGACTAACGCTAATAAGGCTCAAACAATCTGTTAATTAATCCCATCGCTCGTCTCCTTCATTTGCTGGGTATCTATTGATACCACTTCGTTACCACTAGGATGTTCGTAGGTAGGTGCTAAATCCAACAAAAATCGCCACTACACAATTATTTCAACTATACAGCTGCAATACTTCACCTACCACATAATTGCTGCCGCCAATGAAGATGATGTCATCCGCCATGGCTGCCTCTTGTGCTGCGGCAAGCGCCTCACGAACGGTGGGATAACAATTAGGCGAGAGGTGAGAGGCGAGAGGCGAAGAGCACCCCAAAACGCCACGAGCGTTTTCGCCCCCCCCGCTAAGGCGAGAGGCAGAGATAACTTGCCAACGGCGAAGCAACTCTTCAGCAGGCAAGGCACGCGAAGTGGCTGGCTGCGTGAAATAATACACTGCCTCAGTGGGCAATAATGACAAGACAGTATCAATATCCTTGTCGTTGACCATGCCGAGGATGATGTGTAGGCGATGAGGCGAAAGGCTATTAGGCGAGGAGGCGATGAGGCTGGATAACTGCTCTGCTACATAGCGAATGCCGTGACCGTTATGCCCTGTATCACAGATGGTTAGTAGCGAGCGGGAAAGCACCTCCCATCTGCCACGCAAGCCCGTCAGCGTACATACCTCGGCAAAACCTTTGGCAATCGATTCCTTAGACAATTCGATGCCACAAATATTGCGCAGCACCTGCAAAGACACGAAAGCCGTCTGCTGGTTCTTATCTTGATACAAGCCCTGCAACTGACATTCGGGCGCCTCTTTCAGACGGCGTTTGCGCATATAACCACATTGGTCGGCAAACCACAAACGGCAATCCGTGGTCTCCAGTCCCGCACCTAATATCTCGCATACACGCGCACGAGCAAGAAAAACCTCTTGCGTTTCAGGGTGCGTCTCGCCTATCACACAAGGCACATGCGGCTTCATGATACCCGCTTTCTCCGCCGCAATCTGCGCAAGTGTATCACCCAAAAACTCGGTATGATCAATGCCGATATTCGTAATGACAGACAAGAGTGGTGTCAAGATATTCGTGCTATCCAGTCTGCCACCTAATCCCACCTCCACAACGACTATATCCACCTGCTGCTGAGCGAAATACCAAAATGCCAACGCCATCGTTGTCTCGAAGAACGAAGGGCGCAACTCATCTAAAAAAGCCCGATGATTTGCCACAAACTGCACAACCGTCTCCTCGGGAATCATCTCGCCCGAAATACGAATACGCTCGCGGAAGTCCACCAAGTGCGGCGAAGTGAACAAGCCCACCTTATAGCCCTGCGCCTGCAATGCAGCTGCGATGAGATGCGAAGTAGAACCCTTGCCGTTGGTACCTGCCACATGCACCGCACGCAAGCGTTCGTGCGGATTGCCCAAATGCGCCATGAGGCGATAGGTGTTGTCTAACCCTGGTTTGTATGCAGAAGCCCCAACCAAATGAAAAGCAGGTTGCGAAGCGTAGAGATAGTCGATGGTCTGTGCGTATGTCATAACAAAACTATTGCGTTATGCAAAAAGCAGCCAAGTAATAGTCACATCCTGCGAAGCAACAAGGTTATCTGGCGTTATCTCCAATGATTCACCATCACCAAAAGACAATTGATTGCATTCAATGGTACGTACTTGCGAATAAATTTGCAGTTCCTGCTCCACGTAATTGATATTTCTCACACAGCCCAATTTACACCCCGCAGCAGTAGCCATGATTTGCGCTTTCTCAGCAGCATCCTTGACAGCGCTTTCTAACATACGCAACTTAATCGGTTTAGGATCTTTCACTGTATAACCTATATTGATTTCAGCAGCAGATAGCGTTTGACCTATCGCCTGTATGAGTACAGTAAGTAGTTTGTTATCAATAGGAAGATCAATCTTGATTTGTTGCTCCAACGTATAACCAACAAACTCATTGCACACAAAATTACCGTGCATATCGTATCTACGTTCCTCTTTTTTATTGATGTCAAAATGCAGGGTCTTAGGCAATTTGTCACTCAGATCATTTTGTTCTACAATTTGTATGATACTCTGTAAGTTGAGTTGTGCTAATTTATACAACACAGGGTAATTCTTACCATCTGCACTAATGCGAATAGTCAACCTCGTGACATCTGGTGCAAAAGCACAAGTGCCTCTACCTGTAACAACTATCGTTTGTGGGGTTTGTTCTATCATACTCATTCTCCATATTATACCAATAGCGACATGCCATTGGTAGCAAATTCGCTGCAAAAGTACAACAAAAAATACATATTCGCAAATAAAATCGTATTTTTTTCTCAATGAAGTCATATCGCTATAGTACAACACATAGAAAAATTACACGAAAATAATAACTTTATCTACTTTTTTTTGCAGTTTTACATTTTTTTTCGTACCTTTGCACGTTAATTGCATATTTATGGAGAATTATATCGTATCAGCCAGAAAATATCGCCCTACCACCTTTGAGAGCGTAGTCGGGCAAGAGGCACTCACTCAGACGTTGCGTAATGCCATACGTACCAATCACTTGGCACACGCCTACCTGTTTTGCGGTCCACGTGGCGTAGGCAAAACCACTTGTGCACGTATCTTCGCCAAGACAATCAACTGTCTTACCCCTACTGCCGAACACGAAGCATGTAATCAATGCGAGTCATGCGTAGCGTTTAACGAACAGCGCTCGTTTAATATCCACGAGCTGGATGCCGCGTCCAACAACTCGGTGGAAGACATCCGTTCGCTGATTGACCAAGTGCGTATTCCACCCCAAATAGGCAAGTACAGTGTCTATATCATTGACGAGGTACACATGCTCTCGCAAGGCGCTTTCAATGCGCTGCTGAAGACACTGGAAGAGCCACCATCGTATGCCATTTTTATCTTGGCGACCACCGAGAAGCACAAGGTGTTGCCTACGATCTTGAGCCGCTGTCAGGTGTATGACTTCAGCCGTATCACGGTGATTGATACCATTCACCACCTGCAATATGTAGCCCGACAAGAAGGCATTAACGCCAGCGAAGAGGCACTCAACGTAGTAGCACAGAAAGCCGATGGCGGTATGCGCGATGCGCTGAGTATCTTTGACCAATTGGTGTCGTTCTGCGGTACCACTATCAGTTACGAGCAAGCCATCGAAGTGCTGAATGTGCTAGACACGGACTACTATTTCCGACTGGTGGATGCCGCCCTTGCAGGACAAGTGAGCGAAGCGCTTTTGTTGCTGAACGAGGTACTGACCAAAGGTTTTGATGCGGGACATTTTGTGACAGGTCTGGCACAACACCTGCGCGATGTGCTGGTGAGCAAAGATGCGGCGACCGTGCAACTGCTGGAGACCTCCGACGCTATCCGTCAGCACTACAAAGAGCAAGCACAACGCTGCGCTGCCAAATGGATATTCAATGCACTAGATATAATAAACACATGCGATATTAACTACCGCACAGCGAAGAACAAACGACTGACAGTGGAATTGGCATTGGTGAAACTCTGCCGATTGACCGAAGCACCTACCCAAGAGGTACAGCAAGTGCCAAGCACAGGAACTCAAGCACCAGCAGCCCAAACTGCACCACGCCCCGTAGCGGCGCCACAACCAGCCACTAATCCACAGCCTGTATCAGCACCTAAGCCTGTCACAGCAGCGGCACCACCGCCACCACGACCAACGATAGGCGCCATGCCTTCATTAGGCAACTTGGGCAAACTGACCAGTACCCCACAAGCAACCGCACACCCCACAGCGGCTGCACCAAAAGCAGAAGAGCAGAAACGCAACAACCCTTTTACACTTGACCAACTCAAAAGCGCGTGGGTTGGTCAGATAAAAAACTTCCAAAGCGAAGAGCGCTTCAAAGCCATGCTGACCACCTACGAACTGGTACAAGATTCGGAGACCAAGTTCCATATCACGGTGGATAACCAACTACAAAAGAAAGAGTTTGCCAAGTTCGGCAAACAACTAATGGATAATATCCGAGCGATACTACAAAACGATTTTGTACAATTGAGGGTGGAAGTTGCGGACTATGTAACTACGCAAGTAGCATACACTGCTACGGAGAAATACAAACTTCTCAAAGAGCAAAATCCCCACTTGGACGAGTTGCGCCAACGCATGAACCTACAATTGGAATAATTAAACATCAAAAATTATGAATATTCTATCGATCTTGCTATTTTCGTTTGCGTTGCTGACTGACACGCATATCAGCACCAGCAACCCCAAGCCGATGGAGGATTTGCAACGCTCGATTGCTGACATCAATCTGGATCCATTCATTGAGTTTGTAGTGGTCACAGGTGACCTCACCGAGAATGGTGACCGTGCTTCTATTGAAGCGATCAAGTCGGCGCTTGATCAGCTCCGTGTACCCTATTATGCAGCATCTGGCAACCACGAGACCACCTGGTCGGAGTCGGGCGTAATGGATTTCACCCGCGTGTTTGGCGATAGCCGATTTGCCTTTACGCACAATGGTATGTACTTCATTGGCTTTAACTCAGGTCCCGTCATCCGCATGGCGGACGGACATGTGGCACCACAGGACATAGCGTGGTTGAAGCATAACCTAGACAGCGTATCGAAGGCAGGAGATGCTCCTATATTTGTCTTTACCCACTACCCATTGCGCAATGGCGATGTGGACAACTGGTATGAGGTGACCGATGTGCTACGCCAACATAACGTACAATGCGTGATGGGCGGTCACTATCACCGTAACCTATTGTTTGACTGCGATGGTATAGCCGACGTGCTCAATCGCTCTAATTTGCGTGACAAAGATGAGGTGAATGGCTATTCCATCATCTCTATTAGCGATAGTATCCGCTTCTTTGAGAAGCGAGTAGAAGAAGATTTACAACACTGGCTCAGCCTGCCATTTGAAAAGAAAGAATATGGGCCATCTGACACAAGTTTGCGCCCTGATTTCTCAGTGAATAAGGAGTATAAGAACGTGAAGCGCGTATGGCACAAAGCATTGAAAGGCGGAATCTACTCGACCCCTGTAACCGACGGCAAGAGCCTGTTCATTGGCGACGATGTGGGTGTGATGTATTCGCTGGATAAAAAGACAGGTACAACCAATTGGACTTTCGACACAGGCATGCGTATCGTAGGCAGTCCCGCTGTCAGCGACGGCGTAGTGGTCTTTGGTAGCACCAACTACAATATCTATGGTCTGGATGCCCAGACAGGCAAAGAATTATGGCATATCACTACCAACCAAGCCGTGATGGGCGCTGCTACTATCCACGAGGGCGTGGCATATATCGGAGGCGGCGACGGCAGAATGTTCGCTATTGATATTCAGACAGGCGAGGTGAAGTGGTCGTTTGATGAACTGAAGAACTATGTTTTGACACGTCCATTGGTATATGGCGACAAACTGTATTTCGGCTGTTGGGATACGCATTTGTATGCGCTAAACATCTCCGATGGATCATTGGTGTGGAAGTGGAACAACGGCAAGGGCAATCCTAAACTCTCACCTGCCAGCGTATGGCCTGTGGCAGCAGATGGCAAAATCTTCATCACAGCGCCCGACCGCTATTTCACTTGTCTGGACACAGAGACTGGCGCAGAGATTTGGCGCACAAAAGAGTATAAAGTGCGCGAAACGGTCGGACTGAGCGAGGATGGCAAGACTGTGTATTCGAAGTGTATGTGGGATACAGTGGTGGCAATGGATGCCACTACACATGAGCCAGTTACACGATGGGCTTCACACGCGGGCTTTGGCTATGAACATAATCCTGCTATGCCGCTGGAGAAAGATGGCACCTTGTGGGTAAGCACGAAAAATGGTTTATTGATGGGTATGGATGCCGAAACAGGTAAGGTGCTTTGGCAACATAAAATAGGCAACTCCATCCTCAACACCCCACTGCCATTAAGTGGTACGGAATGTATCTTCACCAGCAGTGAGGGCACAATAACATATATTCGAGTTAAGAAATAATGAGTTACGAATTATGTCAGTATTACGAGTATTATTAGCTATTTTCTTTCCCCCTTTGGCTGTGATTGACAAAGGCTGTGGTTCCTTTGTGATTGTCTTTTTGCTCACTCTTTGTGGTTGGGTTCCAGGCGTGATTGGCGCACTAGTCATCTTAAACAAGAATGAAGCCGCAGGATAATTAAAACAAAACTGGAAGAACTTATCTGATGAGTTTCATAACGGATTTGAAAGCATATTTACCAACAACCAAGAAAGAGTTACAACTCCGTGGTTGGGAAGAAGTGGATGTCATCCTCTTCTCGGGCGATGCATACATTGATCACCCCGCCTTTGGTGCTGCCGTTATCGGACGCGTACTCGAACACGCAGGCTACAAAGTAGCTATCGTACCTCAACCCGACTGGCGAGGGGATCATCGCGATTTTACCAAACTAGGACGACCACGTCTGTTCTTTGCCGTTACCGCAGGCAGTATGGACAGTATGGTCAATCACTACACCGCCGCTAAACGCCTGCGCTCAGACGATGCCTACACCCCCGAAGGCAAAGCAGGCATGCGCCCCGACTATTGCACCATTACCTACTGCAATATCCTCAAACAACTCTACCCCGATGTACCTATCGTCATCGGTGGCATCGAAGCTAGCATGCGACGACTGACACACTACGACTATTGGTCGGATAAACTCATGCCCAGCATATTGGTGGATAGCAAAGCCGACATATTGGTGTACGGAATGGGCGAGAAGCAAATCGTGGCAATCGCTAGGGCGATAGATCGCTGCGCTGAAGATGGAAGATCGCTGCGCTTGAAGATGGAAGATTGCTGCGCTGAAGATATTCCGCAAGTGGCGTATCTAACGGATAAGCTGAGAGGTGAAAGGCAAGAGGCGATTGTTTTGCAAAGTCACGAAGCTGCCGTAAAGAGCAAACGTGTGCATGCGGAGAACTTCCGACTCATTGAGACAGAAAGCAACAAGATTCATGCCGCAACAATCATACAACCAGTGGGCGATAGATACGTGGTGGTTAATCCACCCTACCCCACCATGAGCACCGAAGAGCTAGATGCCATCTACGACCTGCCATTCATGTATCACCCACATCCGAAATACAAAAACAAACATATACCCGCCTATGAAATGATTCGCTTTTCAGTATGCATGCATCGCGGCTGCTTTGGCGCTTGCAGTTTCTGCACCATCGCTGCGCATCAAGGCAAGCAAATCACATCACGCAGCGAGCGAAGTATCCTACAGCAGATTGACCAATTGAAAGAGCTGCCAGATTGGAAAGGCTACTTGAGTGATTTGGGCGGACCGAGTGCAAACATGTATGGTATGCACGGAAAGGACATGAGTCTATGCGAGAAATGCGCAAGACCCAGCTGTTTGTACCCCTCGATATGCAAAAACCTCAATCAGGACTTTGCGCCACTATTACATATATATAATAAGGTGGACAAATTGCCATACGTAAAGAAAGCCTTTGTGGGTAGCGGCATACGCTACGACCTGATGAGCGAAGCATACGGCAGAGAACTGATAGAGAAGCATGTATCGGGACGACTGAAAGTAGCACCCGAACACACGAGCGCCGAAGTGCTCAAACTCATGCGTAAGCCCTCATGGCAGGAGTATGAGAACTTTCATCGTTTCTTTGAAAAAGTGAACAAGGAAGTTGGGTTGCGGCAGCAATTGATACCATACTTCATCTCCTCACACCCAGGGTGCACCAATAAGGATATGCAGCAATTAGCAGAGCAGTGCAAACGACTCAGTTATCGCCCCGAACAAGTGCAAGACTTCACCCCAACGCCCATGACACTCGCCACAACAATGTTCTACACGGGACTCAACCCCTACACAATGGAACAAGTGTATGTAGCCAAAACAAAAGTAGAAAAGGATAAGCAGAAGGCATATTTCTTCTTTTGGCAATCACCCAAAGAAGAAGGTTCTAAAAGGTATAAAAGTTTTAAGAGTTCTAACGGTATAAAGAATAGGACATGATAAAAAAGAAATATAAAATCAATCCCGAGACACTTGCTATGGAGCAAGTGGAACACGATTGGGGATACTGGATACGCCAAACAGGCATATACATCATCGCAGGAATCATACTGGGAATCTTATTCCTATTCTTATTCCTGACATTCTTCCCCTCACCACGCGAAAAACAACTACAACGCGAAAAAGAGACCCTACAATCGCAATTGGAGGTGCTGAATCATCAAGTAGATCAAATGCAAATTGTGATGGTGGATCTCCAACAACGCGATGATAACCTATATCGCGTGTTGTTTGGTGCAGAACCTATCCCATTGAGTATTCGTCAAGGCACACAACAAAAAATAGAATACTACGAGAATATAGCTCAAATGACCAATAGCCAGTTGGCCGCCGATTTAACCCTGAAAGTAGATATGCTAGCAAAAGAAATCTACACACAGGCCAAATCGTATGATGAGGTATTAGCCATGTCCAAAACACAAGAGATACGCATGGAGAACATCCCTGCTATTCAACCTGTAATGAACAAAGACCTCAAGCGCGTAGCTTCAGGTTATGGTATGCGTATTGACCCTGTATATCACGTTCGCCGTTTCCACCAAGGTATGGATTTTACCGCCCCTACTGGCACCGAAGTATTCGCCACGGGAAATGCTAAAGTCAAATTTGCAGGTTGGAAACAAGGATATGGAAACACGGTCATCCTGGATCATGGTTTTGGCTATGAAACCCTATATGCCCATTTATATAAGTCACTCGTACGCAAAGGACAAAAAGTACGCCGCTCAGACATTATTGCCTTGGTGGGAAATACAGGCAAATCTACAGGTCCGCACTTGCACTATGAAGTTCGC
Organism: Paludibacteraceae bacterium; assembly: GCA_045589755.1. Lineage (GTDB taxonomy): Bacteria > Bacteroidota > Bacteroidia > Bacteroidales > Paludibacteraceae > Colicola. The sequence goes on along the minus strand of JAZNPR010000072.1, from coordinate 25,065 downwards.
TTGAATGGTCGCCCAGTGGATCCACGCAACTACTACTTCTATGACCTGTCACCAGAAGAGTATGATCAAATGATTCAATTGTCCAACAACTTTGGACAAATGTTAGATTAGTCTTTCAACAGTAAAAAAATAACAAGAAATCAGGGCAACAATTGATCGATTGCTCGTTTTGCTCGTTCTCCAACAACCACTAAGCGATATACCCAAGCATCGCGCAAATAGGCAACCAAATCAAATGGCGCTCCAGAAGAAAACGAGGACAAACGAAAATAACGATATAACTGCTGCACATACCCATTAGCAATAATATTCGCTGGTCCTAACTTATCTCCTGCAGCATGTACCATATCTGGCTGAATCTGACCCTTCAGCATATCCAACATATGAATAGGCATATTAATCAATGCGTATTTATCACTATCACACATAGGCCAAACTCGCACTAGTTCCTGCAAATGCTCACGATCTTCTTCTGCTACATTTATCCACTGTTCTTCATTCCATGGCTTAAACCAATGAGCAGCACGTTCCTGAAAAAAAGGTACTTGATAAGCAGACTTGAATATCAAGAAATTCTGGTCCAGATGCAAACGAGCTATACGCTCCATTTCTCCTTGATGCTTGCGAATGGCATCATAGAATTCATCTGACCCCACTTGATTCATCAATGGCATAATGTCTTTTGCCATCTGCTGATTAAAGTTCTCCAGGAATTTGACTTGACTCGTTCGAGCGATATTACATAATGCCGTAAAACTCAATTCTGGATTAGCTGTTAACACCTCTTGAAGCGGGTCCCAGAGTCTGCTATCATCGCGGATAAGCATGTTATATTTCATCATGAGCAACAAGACCCCCACCACAATCCGCTCACTCATCTCATCTGACACAGACAAAGGAAAAGCCTTTAGCAACAACAACATACGCTCCTCATTCCATTGCCCTTCTAGTAAAGATAAAGTCAGTCCAGCCACAGCCATTAGTCCATCTTCAGGGGTGGCATCATCCTGAACAATCACTAAAAAATTAGCGTAATCATCCTCGCACAACACATCTGCGGTGCGATAATAATCAAAAATATCACAAGCGTTCGTCATCCGTTCGTTAGAACTCCTCTTTAATCATATAGTTGTTACGCTCGTTGGAATTACGAATAACCAATTCAGAGATGAAACCAGCTAAGAAAAGCATACAACCTAATATCATCATCAATATGCTCAAATGGAAATAGGGGTTCACTCCCACCAACATGGCACGTACTCCGTGCGCCAAAGCATACAACTTCATGCCACCCACCACAAGAATAGCAATAAATCCCAAAATAAACATCACACTACCTACCAAGCCAAAGAAATGCATGGGTTGTTTGCCAAACTTGTTCAAGAACCACAAGGTGAGCAAATCCAAATAGCCATTGACAAAACGGCTCATACCAAACTTACTCTCGCCGAACTCGCGTTTGCGGTGTTGAACAACCTTCTCGCCAATCTTAGTAAAACCAGCATTCTTAGCCAAATAGGGAATATAACGATGCATCTCAGAAAAGACCTCAATGTTTTTCACCACATCTTGTCGATAGGCTTTAAGACCACAATTCATATCATGCAGCTTGATACCAGTAACGCAGCGTGCAGTGGCATTAAAAAGTTTGCTGGGCAAATTCTTGGTCAGTTTATTATCATAGCGCTTCTGTTTCCAACCACTAACCAAATCAAAGTCCTCTTCCATAATCATACGATAGAGTTCAGGTATCTCATCTGGCGAGTCTTGCAAATCAGCATCCATTGTTATCACCACATCACCTTGTACAGCCTGAAAACCACAATGCAATGCAGCCGACTTTCCATAATTACGACGGAAGCAGATGCCACGTACATTCTCATCCAACGTTTGCAACGACTTGATGACAGACCAAGATTCATCGGTAGAACCATCATTCACAAATACTATCTCATACGTGTAATTTTTCTCACGCATCACACGTACAATCCACTCGTGCAAAACAGGAAGACTCTCCGCTTCATTATATAAAGGTACTAATACAGATATATCCATAATCACATTCGTTTTCTAATTTGGAGTGCAAAATTACTAAAAATATTCGAAATAAGCATAATATTCTTCGTTTTTTTTGCTGGTTTCACAATTTTTTCGTAACTTTGCAGACAAATTTAATGATTATATGCGCAGATATCAGGAAGAATTTGGCAAATTATGGGAACTTAATCCTATCTGGAACCTTCTTACTCCAGAGCAAAAGGCCTTCATTGATAATAATTCTGAGATAAAAAAATACCGCAAAAATGAGATGATTCACCGCGAGGGTGACATGCCTACGCATATCATGATGGTCGTTTCTGGTACGGTACGTCTGTCAAAAGAAGGTGTAGGACAACGAGTGCAGATTATTCGTTTGCTGAAGCCTTTCGATTTATTCGGCTATCGCAGTGCTATTGTAGGCGATGCACACTCATCATGTGCCAGTACGCTTGAGGGTACTGTTGTATATCGTGTTCGACGTGAGGCTTTCTTGAAGGTCGTACAACACAACAACGAATTCTGCTTTGGCGTGTTGGTAGCTATGTCGAAGGACTTAGCCATATCGGAATCTCGTACAGTGAATCTCACACAAAAGCATATCCGAGGTCGATTAGCCGAATCACTCATCACATTACGTCAAACCTATGGTCTGGACGAAGACGGAGCCACAATTGCCATGTACATGGCACGTGAGGATTTGGCTAACATGTCAAATATGACAACCTCCAATGCTATTCGTACTCTATCACAGTTTGCAAGCGAAGGATTAGTAGCCATTGATGGTCGCAAAATAAAGATTCTGGACGAAGATGAGCTTATGCGCATCAGTCGATTGGGGTAATCAATATGCGCAAAGCTATAATCATATTTATTATCTTCACCCTACTCTGTTCTGCAAACGTACATGCCATAGATATTCAGTACCGTTTAGGTGGACGTATCGGATGGATTATGCCAGACGGCAAAGTGGATAAGGTAGTACAGCGTAAAGGTGATTGGATTGGTCCCACGTGGGGTGCAGACATCTCTGCTACGTTCTATCCGCAGTGGCAGGCAATGCAAAAATGGAATGGCGCAGGCGTGGGCGTGGGTTTCAGTTACTGGAATCTCACGAATGAACTATTAGGACAAGCCTTTGCGCCATATGCCTATATGGACATCCCCCTTTTCAAAAGCAAACATTTTGTTTTAGGATTGCGTCCTGGATTAGGAGTGGCATTTATGACAAAAACCTATCGCAACACCGTTCCTGATGGGCATTTGTTTGTGGATGTACAAGATGCTAACGAGTGTATAGGTAGCGTAACAAACCTCTATTTCCCAGAAATGTTATATATGGATTTCCCTATCGCTAGAGGTTGGTCTATAGGAGTGTCTGGCGGATGGTACCATATTAGCAACGGTAGTGTGCGCCAACCAAATTCGGGATACAACACATTCGCAGCTGAAGTTGCTCTCCGCTATTCTCCTACTAATCAAAACCACATTACAAGCCCATGCATCAATCCTAATGACTCTACACAATCTAAACGCTGGTCGATAGCCGTAGCAGGAACAGCCAGCGGGAGACAAGTGTATTACAAAGATCAGCAGAGCTTTTTTGTCGCATCGATGCATGCAGCTGCCTATTGGCATGCCCACCCAATCTTCCACTTAGGAGGTGGAGTGGACGTATTCTATGACGGAGCATATATTCAACGCGATACGCATTTTCAAAAAACCAACTTAGCTGCAGCACAAGCGGGCGATTGTTGGCGTGTAGGCATAAGTGTACAACCCACATTTGTGGTAGGCAACTTTACAACAGGAATACATATTGGGGCATACTTGTACGACCCTATAAAAGAATTAGAACCATACGACGAAGCCATACAATCACCTACAGGACGACTGGATAAACCCATCTTCTATTCATATGATATACTGAATGCAGGTAGTCCTGGTTACCCAGATGGTTGGTTATATACAGAGGTAGTGTTGCGCTACCATTTACCATGGCATATATTTGTGCAAGCCATGATGAAAAGCCACCTAACGAAAGTAGAATTCGTGAGTGTCGGTTTAGGATTTTATTATTGAGAAATTATAAAACAAAATAGATATGAAACTAGAAGGAATACTGATGCCTCAAGTACAAGAGGTAGTTAAAAACTTATATGGCGTAGATATTACTCCTGCACAAGTACAATTCCAAAAGACACGTGCTGAGTTTGAAGGAGATATCACTCTCGTTGTTTTTCCATTCGTAAAAGCAGCACGCAAGGCACCTGCACAAGTGGCACAAGAGATAGGCGAAGCACTCATAGGTGGTCTAATTGAGAAATACAATGCTGTACAAGGATTCTTGAACCTGAGCATTGCACAAAGTTACTGGGTAGAGCAATTGCAAGAGATAGCTCAGAATGAGCGTTTTGGTCAGTTGATGCGAGAGGCTAAAGGCGAGGAGAAACCACTGATGATGGTGGAGTACTCCTCTCCTAATACCAACAAACCTTTGCACCTTGGACACGTGCGCAATAACCTCCTCGGTTACTCTATTGCTAAGATTCAAGAGGCCAACGGATGGAATGTAGTGAAAACAAACATTGTCAACGACCGTGGTATTCATATTTGTAAGTCTATGCTCGCATGGCAGAAGTTTGGCAATGGCGAAACCCCAGAGAATAGCGGCAAGAAAGGCGACCACCTGATTGGCGACTATTACGTGCGCTTTGATGTAGAGTACAAGGCTCAAATCAAAGAACTCATGGCACAAGGCTTAGATGAAGAGACCGCCAAGAAAGAAGCACCTCTCATCAAAGAGGCACAAGCCATGCTCGTAAAATGGGAACAAAACGATCCTGAAGTGCGTGCTCTATGGCAAAAAATGAACGAGTGGGTGTATGCGGGCTTTGATGAGACATACAAGCAAATGGGGGTAGGTTTTGACAAGATCTACTACGAAAGCGATACCTATCTCGTGGGCAAGGGCGAAGTAGAACGCGGACTCGCCAAAGGCGATTTCTACCGCCGCGAAGATGGCTCTGTATGGGCTGACCTCGCGCAAAACGGACTCGACGAGAAGCTTCTCCTTCGCGCCGACGGCACATCCGTATACATGACCCAAGATATAGGTACAGCCAAACTCCGCTTCGAGGACTACCCTATCGACAAGATGGTATATGTAGTGGGTAATGAGCAAGAGTATCACTTCAAGGTGCTCAGTATCTTGCTTGACCGTCTGGGATTCCCATTTGGTAAAGAGTTGGTACACTTCAGCTACGGTATGGTGGAGTTGCCAAACGGCAAGATGAAGAGCCGCGAAGGTACGGTGGTAGATGCCGATGACCTCATGGCACAAATGATTAGTGACGCTAAGGAGATTTCGAAAGATAAAGTCAACACCCTACCCGACATCACCGAAGAGGAAGCCAACGAGATTGCTCGTGTGGTAGGTTTGGGTGCGTTGAAGTATTTTATTTTAAAGGTGGATCCCCGCAAGAATATGCTCTTTAATCCAGAGGAGAGTATCGATTTCAATGGTAATACAGGTCCATTCATCCAATACACCTACGCCCGTATTCAGAGCGTGCTGAGAAAAGCAGGCAATGAGGCTAAAGACGAAAAGTTAGAGGCTAAAGGCGAGGGATTATCGTCTAAGGAACTTGCGCTTATTCAGCGCCTCGTGGCGTATCCAGCGGCAGTACGCCAAGCAGGCGATGAGTTCTCACCAGCTGTGATTGCGAACTATGCATATGCGTTGGCATGTGACTTCAATAGTTTCTACCACGATCATAGTATTTTGAACGAGGCAGATGCTAACAAACGCGCATTGCGTCTCATGTTGGCTCAAACAGTTGCCAAAGTCATCAAGAGCGCTATGGCCTTGCTCGGCATAGAGGTGCCTAATCGAATGTAGTAATCTTATTCTGGTGACAGAGCATGAGGGAGCCGTCTTCACGGCGGAGATGCATACCTCCACCCTCGCAATAACGAAAGAGCTGGCAGTCCTTGCACGGCTCTTTCTGTTTCATCCATTGGCGATTGCGGTAATCTTCGAAGCCATTCTCCCACACATCCCAAAAGTCGTCCTTGTAGATATTGCCCTGATAGTACTTACCACGAATACTAGTGCAGGCGGAGATACTGCCATCAATTAGTATGGAAGCGACACTCACACCCGCAGCACAATGGAACAAGTGGTCGCGCACTTCTAATTCATAATCAGGCATAAAGCCCTCGCAGGAGTAAGAGATATGCAAACCCTCTTTACGTTGCTCTCTGATATAATCTAACAAGTAACGGTGTTGTTCGGAAGTTAATATGAGTTCTGGATTCTCTGCAGCTCGTCCCATCGGATCAATAGTGATTAGTCGCCAGTTACGAACGCCTATTGACCATAAATATTGGCGCAGATCATCCAAATAACAGATAGAACGTTGATTCACACAAGTGACAACGTCCCATGTGAGCGAAGGGGTCGCAGCCGCTAGTTTTATTGCGCGAGTGGCAGCTTCGAATGCGAGGGGGTGTTGGCGCAGCCAATTGTGGTCGTCCTTCATACCATCAAAACTGATGGCCATAGAGCGTAAGCCCGCAGCCATGAGTTCCTTAAAGCGTTTTTCGGTGAGTGCCAATCCATTGGTGACCATGCCCCAAGGATAGCCGCGTTGCTTGAGCGCTACGCCCACCTCGGCGAGGTCTTTGCGCATCAGCGGCTCGCCACCCGATATGATAATCAGCACCTTATGCGGATCGACATGAGGTGTGACGGACTGGTCAATCACACGGAGGAAGGCCTCGGCGGGCATGTCGGGTGTAATTTCGCTGCTAGAGCAGTCACTACCACAATGCAGGCAGTGCACATTGCAGCGGAGCGTGGACTCCCAAAAGAGTTGTTGCAGCGGGTGCAACTGCTGAAGGTTCTTGCGGCGCAGCCGCTCAAGCTCGAATATGATGCGTTTGCGTAGATTCATAAGGATTTTTTAATTAACGACAACTTAAACAACATTCCATTCGAATCAACTTCCTCGAGCGGCTAGGAAATGTTATTTCTTTTTGAGTTGGATATCCAATTCTACCGAATATGAGCAACTCAGTTCTTCATGGGGAGTTAACTTCATATCAGATATAGCAATCCTTGTTGTGTCAGAAGCATACTCTTTCTTTGGGTCGTACACAACTAATTGCAAGGTATCCGCTCCTTTCCATGTCCACAACTCTGCATGATATTCACCAATACTATCGCTATGGAAATCGTCCGTACGGACAAATTGATCCAAATAGAAATGTACCCGCATAGAATCCAATGGGTGGTTTTGCTCATCAGTTATCTGTCCAGTCACTTTGTATACAGCCATGTCATCTACAGGCATTGGACCATACATACACACCATACTACCTCCCCTATCACATGAAGCAGCAAATAATCCCAAGAGCGATGTCAATAGGGTGTTTAATAAAATACGAAATCTTTTCATAACTATTTCTTATCTCGCCTAACGGCTCAAACGATTACTACTTATCTCGGCTTATGCCTTCGAACGATTACTTCTTTTTGAGTTGGAGTTCAGTATTGAGAGAAAAATATTGCTTTTGTACTGATATATCTTATCGGTTCTTACTTAGCGTAACTTACGGCACGAGTTTCGCGGATGACCGTAATGCGGATTTGACCAGGATAGGTCATCTCGTCTTGGATACGCTTAGCGATATCGAATGATAGGAGTTCGGTCTCCTTGTCGCTGAGTTTGTCAGCACCTACGATTACACGGAGTTCGCGACCAGCTTGAAGAGCATAAGTCTTGGTTACACCAGGGTAGGACATTGCAATATTCTCAAGGTCATTGAGACGTTTTACATATGCCTCTACAATTTCGCGACGTGCACCAGGACGTGCACCAGAGATAGCATCACAAGCCTGTACAATAGGAGCGATAATAGACTCCATCTCCATTTCCTCATGGTGTGCTCCCACAGCATTACATATATCTGGTTTTTCGCCATACTTTTCACATAGTTTCATACCCAGTTGTGCGTGTGGCATCTCCATATCCTCATCGCTCACTTTACCTATATCGTGCAACAGACCAGCTCGGCGTGCTTTCTTCACGTTCAAGCCGAGTTCCGCAGCCATAGCCGCACAGAGGTTAGCTGTCTCGCGAGCGTGCATAAGCAAGTTTTGTCCATAGCTAGAGCGATATTTCATCTTACCAATAAGGCGCACTAATTCAGGATGCATACCGTGAATACCGAGGTCAATAGTAGTACGTTTGCCTGTTTCGATAATTTCTTCCTCTACTTGTTTGGTCACTTTTGCTACAACCTCCTCAATACGCGCGGGGTGAATACGACCATCTTGAACAAGCTGGTGCAAAGATAATCGTGCTATTTCTCGACGTACTGGGTCAAATGCAGAGAGTGTAATTGCTTCTGGTGTATCATCTACCACAATCTCTACACCTGTAGCAGCCTCAAGGGCACGGATATTACGTCCTTCACGTCCAATGATACGTCCCTTCACTTCGTCGTTATCAATATGGAAAACTGTCACCGCATTTTCAACTGTAGCTTCCGATGCAATACGTTGAATGGATTGAATGATAATCTTTTTTGCCTCTTTGTTGGCCGTCAAACGTGCTTCATCCATCGTATCATTGATAAAAGCCATTGCTGCTGTCTTGGCCTCATCTTTTAAATTTTCCACCAATTGTTTTTTTGCCTCTTCAGCAGAAAGTCCAGAAATTTGCTCCAATTGCTGCTCAGCCTTCAATTGCAGTCGATCAATCTCTTGTGTTTTGCGCTCAATCGCTTTTTGTTGGTTATCTAGTTGTTGACGCTGATTATTCAAATCATTCTGAGCGCGTTGTACTTCACTTTGTTTTTGGTTGAGTTGTTGATCACGTTGCTGCAGACGTTGTTCTTGTTGATGTAGTTTTTGTTCAATTTGGCGAACTTGATTTTCATGTTCTAATTTGAGAGCAATAAATTTCTCCTTAGCTTCCACAATTTTGTTCTTTTTGATGACCTCGGCTTCTTCTGCTGCTTTGCGCAGAATACCTGATGCATGGTAACGGAAAATAAGGAAACAAATTCCTGCTCCTAAAATCAATGCTCCTATAGCAATTACTATTCCTATCAAAATATTCATAATAAGTAAAATTTTTATTCGTTATTTGTTTGTATTGTTTTTAAAATTAATTGATTCAGTTCTTGTACTTTTTCTTCTATGGGTTGCAGACGATGAGCATGTGCATCCGCTTGCAGATTAACTGCCATCTCTAATGCTACATACACCCATATTTGTTCTGCAGATTGATTGGGCAACAGCTTTCGATAATGCCGATATCGGTTGTTTATCTGCTCTGCTGCATTACGATAAAGCGCTTCTTTATCAGCCAACACATTCAGCGAAATATGGTGTGCATCCAATTGCAAAGTAATATGTTGCTTTCTTGACTCGTCCATATTCTATGCTTTTAGTACCTCTATGGCTCTATCTACTTGAGCAATCAGATTAGTTAGACGTTGCTTAACTCGATTACGCTGTTCTCCATCTGTATTTTCAGCAAGCATTGCATGCGCAGTTTCAAGATGTCTATAGTCTGTTTGCAATTGCACCAATTCGGCATGCGTCTGCATGATTTCCATTCGTTGGCGTGCGTTTTCTTCTTGCAAATCAGCTAGTTGCTGCTGCAAATCTCGATACTGTTTGAGCAATATCCGTAGATTATCTTCTAATGTAGATAAAGAGTCCACGACACCAACGTTTTTTTTAAGGAGTGACATTATTAGAAACTATATCCAACACCTATTCCCAATGTTCCTTTGAACTGAACACGTTCAGCTAAATTACCCTCTGCATCAGCTATCTTCACGCCATTGTAGTATTTGAGTGAAGTAGAGAGTGTAACATTCAAACACTTGAGGAATTGGTAGGAGATAGAAGCATCCCAATCCACATCAAAATTACCAAAACGACGGTTATTATCTCGGTAACCAATGAAGTTCTTCTCTGCATCAAACATCTTGGTCTTATCCCATGCATATGGTGTAAATAATCCCACAGAAGTAATGATTTTCAGATCTTTATACGTATAATTGATTGCCCCTTTCAAGGTCAAACCCAATTCTGCCTTATAATTCTTATAAATCTTATCGTATGTACCATCAGCATTAGCCTCTTTGCTATAGGTCCATGTCGCATATTTCTCTTGCATTGCTTGACGTAATCCACCATTTTCAAGTGGGTACATATCCGCGTACTTCTTATTCATTGCATCTCCAACATAAGCAGTTGTAATCTGTCCTGCTATAGGAGAGAGGTACACTGAAAATATATCATTGGGTTTCCAATCAATACCGACAGAGACATCCGTATAGGAAGGAGCCAAAAATTTAGATACGATAGGATCATCCGCTTCACTACCATTATAAGAACGTCCTAAATCAAACTGACTTTTGAAACCACCTGAAATTGTCAAGTACCATGCTTTATGAAATTGCCAACCAAATTTCGTTTTAAAATCAATCACATCACTAGATTTCTGAAATGGGTCATATTTTTGATCTATATAAGACAGTCCATACTCCAAATTTAGGTTTGATTCCCACGAAAGATTTTCTCCACTATAGAGCAAACGAACTTTACCAAAAGCTACACCAGTTACATTGTTATTACCACCAGCAGCCCAATTCACTAATCCTGTAGCACTCGCATTAAGTCCCACAATACCCGTGCAACTCCATGGAGAGGTCTCTGCTGCAACCTCTTCTGCAAACAGAACGGGTGTCATGCAAAAAGCAATTAATAGAAGTAAATATTTTTTCATTTTTTGTAAGTTTTATAATTATTTTCTAAAATTGTGCAGTATCATATACCTGATCTGCGATTTCATTTCCTGCTATTTTCTCAATCAAGCAGAAAGCAAAATCAGCACTCAGTCCAGGTCCTTTGGCAGTGATGATATTCTTAGATTCTACCACTAAACCATCAATATAACTTTCGCCCAAATATTCCTCAAATCCGGGGTAACAAGTTGCTTGTTTACCTTGTAAAATGCCCAATCTTCCCAAAACAGATGGAGCCGCACAGATGGCAGCTATCATTTTCATCTCCTCATTGTGTCGTATTAGCAAGTCACAGAGCGGAAGATGCTCGTGCAGTTTTGTAGCGCCACCAGGTAGAATCAACATCTCCGCATCAGCAAAATCTGTATTTGTAAAAAGAGCATCTGCTTTCACTGTGATATTATGTGCACCTACAACAAATTCCTTCCCTGTAACAGAAACAGTAGTCAAGGCAATATTTGCACGACGCAAGAGATCTATCGTAGTGATAGCCTCTATCTCTTCAAAACCATTGTCTAAAAAAATGTAATTCATAGTAGAAACATTTAATTAAGTTTGAAATTATACGTAATAGAACCTCCTTGTTCTTTATCTCCTTCCGAAAATTTTGCTTTACGAGCAGCAGTTAGCGCCAATTGTATCGTATGTTGATCGCTAATGGTCGTACCACCAGCTAGAGAAGCTCTAACAACATTACCTGCTTTATCCACATGGATAGCAACAACTACTCTTCCTTCTTCCTTGAAATCTGTCGATGGTTTTGGCATTGTCTTCACGCTTCTTCCTTGCAACGACCACATATTACCATCCACTTGTCCGAAGTTTTTTCCCACAGGATTACCCTTACTAGTTGCAGATGGTGTACTCGTAGCATTTTCAGCATTAGCTCCGTCTGTAGTACCTGCTTGTCCAAACATCGCCACTGCCAATTGCGCTTTTTTGATAGCTTCTTCCTCTTTCGCCTTTTGCTCTGCCAATGCTTTTTCTTTGGCTATGCGTTCAGACTCGGCTAGTGCTTCTGCTTCGCGTTGCTTACGCAATAATTCTTCTTGTTCCGCTTGCTTTCTTTTATCCTCCTCTGTTTGCTCGTTAAGAGCCAATGACTCTTCATCTTCTTGTACTATCAAATCATTGTCTGATAACTGCGAGGTGATAGCTGGGGCTGGCAATTGTTCGGTTTGCGTAATCTGGTCAAAAGGCACCGCATCGGGCATACCACCCCCTACTTCTGCTTCCCCAAAAGTGATAACGATGCCTTCATCCTCCAATAGAACAGGAACCTTCATTGTCGAAAAAAGAAGCAACAATAACAAAAGTAGCAACACCACCACAGTTCCTACTCCAGCAACGATATGTGATTGATATTCTTTCACTTCTTTGTAGCCAAAACGATTTTCATCTTATGTTCGTTAGCTATATCTAATACGTGTACAATATCACGATATGGAATATCTTGATCTGCATGCAATGCCACATACATCGTACTATCTTGTTGCTGAATGGTGCATAAATACGCCTCTAAATCCTCCGCAGCAATTTCCATGGGCTTTTGTCTGCCTAGCGCCACAAAGTAATTACCCAGATTATCAATGCTCACTTTCGCAACCACCTGCTTGGTGGTTGTTTTTGCACGTGCTTGTGGCAAATTGATTTTTATATCATTAGGCGACGACATTGTACTTACCATCACAAAAAAGAGCAATAGCAAAAATATCAAGTCGGTCATGGAAGACATGGCAAATGCTGCCTCCACCTTATTTCGTCTTTTTATTGCCATAAACTAATCATTGTTAATTGTCAATCACTTATGCAGGCTCATTGAGTAGGTCCATAAACTCCATCGTACGTGATTCAAGTTGACGCACCACTCTATCAATACGCGAAACCAAGAAGTTATATGCAAACATAGCCAATATACCAACTATCAAACCACCTACCGTTGTCACCATTGCCTGATACATTCCCTCCGAAAGGGTAGCAATCTCTATTACGCCACTCGCATTTTGCGCCATATTAAAGAAGGTTTGCACCATGCCTAATACGGTCCCCAAGAATCCAAGCATAGGAGCTCCCGCCGCAATCGTGGCGATTAATACTAATCCTTTCTCTAACTTGCTTACCTCCAAATTACCCACATTTTCAATCGCTACTTGAACATCTTGCATAGGGCGACCGATACGTGTGATTCCCTTTTCTATCATACGAGCAGATGGGGTTTCTGTTTGTTGACAAAGTTTGGTAGCCGAGGCGATATTGCCATCCTTGATATAATCACGGATACGATCCATAAAGGTCTTATCCTCTTTGGTTGCTTGAGCAAGTACCACTAGACGCTCAATAAAGAGATAGAGTGCAAACGCAAATAGGAGCAGTAATACAATCATTATCCAACCTCCGTACTGAGCCATCGTGAACAGATTCATCGATTCTTCTACAGGTTGTTCTACCACAGCCATAGTATCTTGTACAGCTGTCATCATTGTGTCCATGTCAGTTTGAATTTGAAAGAGCATATTTGTATTGTTTTATAGTTTCTTGTATTCCTAAATATAATGCATCCGCTATTAAAGCCTGCCCGATACTAACCTCATCCACCCATGGGAAAGCCGTCACAAAAGCATTCAAGTTACGCAAATTGAGGTCATGTCCTGCATTCAGCCCTATTCCCAACTCACGGGTTTTTTCGGCAGCTGCACGATACATTTCTATAGCAGCCATAGGATTCTCATCATACAGCTCAGCATAGGGACCAGTATATAACTCCACCCTATCGGCTCCAGCCTTGGCTGCATATTCCACCATCACGGCATCAGGATCCACAAACACAGACACGCGGATGCCTGCATTCTTAAATCGCTGAATGATTGCACTTAATTTGGCGAAGTGCATCTGCGTATCCCAGCCATGATTACTGGTCAATTGCTCGCGCGCATCTGGCACAAGTGTTACCTGCGCAGGTCGTACATCCAGCACGAGTTCCATGAACGAAGCCTCTGGATTCCCCTCTATATTAAATTCGGTAGTCACAATATCCTTCAGCGCATAGACATCTGCACGACGAATATGTCGCTCATCTGGACGAGGGTGTACGGTAATACCCTCAGCACCAAAACATTCGCAATCCTTAGCAAATTGCTCCACATTGGGCACATTACCGCCACGCGCATTACGCAAAGTCGCCACTTTATTGATATTTACACTTAACCTAGTCATATTCGCTGCAAAGGTACAAAAAAAAATAGAATTATGCAATAGGCAATATCATTTTTTGACAGATTCTTCACCCATTAGTTGACACATCTCGTCAAAACGTACGATAGCATCATGCCCATAACGCCATATGTTTTGTCTGATTTTACTTATCAACACCTCTTCTCCGAGATGAGATTTTGAGTAGAACTTATCTGCGTAGCAAATTATTTTTTCTTCCAGTGTACGTGGACAATAGTCTTTGATTGGTATATTGCACTCTTCGCGCACCACTTGCTCTACTGTAATACCACTACCAGTATGCCGTTCTGCTACATCGGCATGTTTGACAAAGCCCTCACTTCGCAGCAGTTCAGCTCCCAAATAGCCATGTTCAATATAATGATGCGTACCATGACAATAGATACGTGGTGCATCACAATAGATGATACCTATATCGTGTAACATGGCAGCCTCTTCCACGAAACGACGATCCACTAAACCCGCATTAACCCATTCAGGATGTGCATCTACGATACGCAACGCCCTATCCCGCACTTGCATAGAGTGCGTGAGCAAAATATGTTTCAATTCGGGATTTTCCCCATAATATTTGTCTATCAATGATAAATAGTCCATCATTTTCCCCAATACAGTTTGTCTTTCAACGAACGAGTAAAACTATATCCCGTCACTTGCACTAATTTAATGGTTCGTGCAGCACGTTCTATATGCAATGTCATATTATCACTAAAGACCTGACTTCTACCGTCAATACTTATCATATAGTTTCCATTGCGGCTACAAATTTTCATATCTATCTTGCTATCGTCAGGCAGGACTAATGGGCGAACACTTAAACTATGGGTAGCCACTGGAGAAAGAACAAAAGCTCGTGTATGTGGATTCAACAAAGGACCTCCCACACTCAAGTTATATGCTGTGGAACCTGTTGGAGTAGCCAATAATAACCCATCTGCTTTATACGTGTGCAGGAATTCTCCATTGAGATATGTTTCTACCGATATCATACTACTCAACCCTTGCTTGAGCACAGCCACCTCATTCAACGCATAAGGCGATAGTATCTTATCATTAGCATGGCAAGACACCTCCAACATCGTACGTTGTTCTATTGTATAATGCTGATTTATCAACTCATTTAGAATACTTTCCGCATTTTCAGTTTGCACTTCAGACAAGAATCCCAAATGCCCACAGTTAATCCCCAAGATTGGTATATCCAAATGCCCTACCAGCGAAGCTGTGGTCAAGAAAGTACCATCACCGCCTATCGATAGAGCAAAATCGATTTGATTACTTGTTTGACTGGTATATTCGTCCACACAAGCATACTCTCGACCAAATGGTTCTTGATGTAATTCATGAGACAAGACAATACCAATACCCCGTGCCAACAGGAAGTCAATGATATGTTTCACCTCATGTACAGTTTCCGAGCGAAAGGAATTGGCAAAAATAGCGATTATCATAGTAATTAAGACTTATTTTTTATACCATTGAGCAAAGCAGATGCATCCATGCGTTTTTTACCTGGCAATTGTAGTTCTAACACATCAATATACCCATCGGCACATGGCAGGATGATATGTCCTTTTTTTTCTGCAATATCTATTTTTTCTACTCTATACACTTTTGCTCCACGCAATATATCTGCCAGTGGGTGTTCGGGCATATCGTTTATCCATGCAGCAGGGTATGGGCTCAGTCCACGCACATGATTGCGAATCTGCTCCGCAGAGTGAGAAAAGTCTATTGCACACGTATCTTTGAATATTTTAGGTGCAGGGCGAAGGTCTATTGATTCATCCTGTGGAATAGTGGGCAATTGTACACCACGATTCTCACAGTCAATAATCGTATCTACGGTACGTGTCACTAATCCTGCACCCATGAACATCAGTCGGTCATGAACCGAACCCACATCTTCGCTTGGATCGATAGAGATACGTTCTTGGAGGATAATATTACCCGTATCTATTTCGTGCTGAAGCATAAAGGTGGTCGCTCCCGTTTCTTTTTCTCCGTTCATCACAGCCCAATTGATAGGTGCTGCACCACGATATTGTGGGAGCAACGAAGCATGCAAGTTAAACGTACCTAGGCGAGGCATTGCCCATACGATTTCCGGCAACATCCTAAATGCTACTACAATCTGCAAATCAGCATCATATGACTTTAATTCCATCAAGAACTGTTCGTCCTTCAACCGCTCTGGTTGCAGGATGGGCAATCCCACAGATAGCGCATATTGCTTGACCGCAGAATATTGCAACTGATGTCCACGTCCAGCAGGTTTATCAGGCATAGTAACCACAGCCACCACATTGTATCCACCCTCAACTAATGCACGAAGACTCTCCACTGCAAAGTCGGGAGTACCCATATATACTATTCTTATATCCTTTTTATCCATATATTCTTGCCTTTACACTTTAAACTTCCCTATCTAAACGTATGCGAAAAACCGATACTAATAAACTCTTTAAACTGAATATTCGTTTTTCTATTTGGATTCACTTCCACCGTACTATCATAGCGTGGATGAAGCATTATCTTGGCAGACAGATAGCGGTTGATGATAAAATCTACATCCAACTCTAATTCTGTTTCAACACGTTTATAATTCGTAAAGAAATAGAAATTAGCTTCTATGATTATTTCTCGCAGAGGACGCCATTTCCAATCGACACGTACCGCACTACCCAATTCGTTGAGCATATTTTTACCAGCTTCAATACCAAACTCCGTGACATCTACTTGTTCAGGATCAGCCTTCATAGCATAGACAACCTTGTAGGTTGCAGGCGAAATATTGATATCCAATCCCTTGATAGGTTTATAATCTATACCGACGCCCAACGTAAAACGTATAGGGGTTAAAAATGATGCTGATACTTGTCGTGTATTCTTACGCCAATTGTTCATCAAGTTCGTGCGGAATTCTGCTATGGTAGATATATACCAATGTTTATGAATTTGATACCCTAACTTGCTATTTATGCGGAACACATCATCTGTGGTATTGACTATTCGTAAGGAGTCTCCACTGATAGTGCTGACACCAGCACGCCATTCGCCCGCACTTTCCCACGATAGATTCTTTTTCTTGTAGCTCAACATACCTTTGACACCAGCCAGCATAGCAAAGGCATTTACTCCGCCTTGATACCAGTTGTCTGTAGCATAGTTCTGTGTTATTTGCAACGACAAGTTCAATTCGTGTCTCCATGGCGAATCTTTGTATTTCAAAGCTCGCTCTATATCCAAACGGTCTTCTTGCAAGTCCTTGACAATGGCACGTTGTACATCCAAATGCTCTAACACCATTTGTTTTAGACGATTTGTATCACTTACCGAGACATAGAAATCCACGTGATGTGTCGTGATATATCGCCTTGCTTTAGCACGAATAGCAGGTATAGAATATTCATTCTGCTTCGTCGTATCCGTCAACGAGGGGAAACGAGCTGGCACGTACATCAACTGCATACAAAGCGGATGCGGATATTTCTCCCATATGGTATCTTTTGCATGCAATAATTTACTTTGCCTTGCTACCAATTCTAGCAATATAGCATCGACATCTTGGGCTATACTATCCACGCTATCCAACAAACTGTCCAGAACTATAATCGTATCACGATTCTCTATAGAAATGGATATTGTATCATTTGCGAAAAACAATGTGTCTAAAGGAAAGGACTCCTCTGTCAGGACACTATCCATGAGTGTAGAATCTGCAACGACGATAGAATCTACATCATCTATATTTTTTCGCAACTGATGCAGCAAATTTATATCTAAAACATCCACTTCCATGGTCTGCGACCACAGAGGAAACACTATATACAAAGCTATCAATATGCCAAATATCTTTCTCAAGGTAGTGCAGGACGTTTATATGCGCGAATTATTAGGTATATTCCCCAGATAACAAATGGCAATGAGAGCATTTGCCCCATATTGAGCAGATGACCTGCTTCAAAGAGTTCTTGGTCGTTTTTGATAAACTCCAACATAAAACGAGTGAAGAAGATTATCTCCAAGAACACACCTAGCAGCAATCCCTCACGTTTGTATGCTTTGCCTTTCCAATACATCAACCATGTTACTATGAAACCAACGATACAATAGAGCATTTCGTAGATTTGCGTTGGGTGACAAGGCACAGTCTGTCCGTCGCGCACGAAGATGAAGCCCCAAGGCAAGTCGGTCGGAGTGCCATAAATCTCAGAATTCATCAGATTGCCCAAACGAATCAAAGTAGCTGTAACACAGACACCTACGACAAGGCGATCCATAATCCACAACAGCGAAGTATGGAACTTAGGCTCTTTGGAGAACACTTTCTTATTCAGCAGCCATGCCGCGGTCAATAGACCAAAAGCGCCACCGTGACTAGACAGACCACCTTCCCAAATCTTGAGCAATTTGAAGGGGTGTTCAATATAGGGATTACGGTAGTTGATGGTCCAACCAAAAATCTGAACAGGCTCAGTAGATATGCCCATATACTGGCAGTAGGCTTTCATGCCAGGCAAGGTAACATCATGCCACTCGTAGAACCAGCAGTGCCCCACACGTGCACCGATGATAAGACCTATCACCATCCACATGAAGAGTTTATCGGTCCACTCGGCTGGGCAGTTTTCGTTTTTGTATAGTTTAACTTGGATTAGATAGCACAAATAGATACCTATGGCCCACAGCAAACCATACCAACGAATACCACCGTCCCCGATATGAATTAGGATGGGATCTACATTCCAGGTAATAAAGTCTAACATCATGCCTCCATTTTGCCGTGACATTGTTTGTATTTCTTACCCGAACCACATGGACATGGGTCATTTGGACGAGGTTTCTTTTCTACTCGCAGAGGCTCAGGGCGTTGCAATTCGCGGGTATCGCGGTTAGCGGCAGCAGCCTGACCACTGGCAGCAGCGGCACGAGCCACAGCATCTTTTTGTGTGCGATAGCGCGAGTAGTCATGGCGTTGTTGTGCATGCGCTTGACGTACCTCTTGTGGGTCGCGGGTTGGTATTTGGCCACGAAGCAAGATAGCTATCGCACGACGGTTGAAGCGGTCAAGCATTTGCTTGAAGATATTGAACGACTCCAGTTTGTAAATGAGCAATGGGTCTTTCTGCTCGTAGCTAGCGTTCTGTACGGACTGCTTGAGTTCGTCCAATTGGCGCAAGTGCTCTTTCCACTCGTCGTCAATCACGAAGAGGAGCATACGCTTCTCAAACTCGCGCACCACTTCGCGGCACTCAGTTTCGTAAGCGGCTTTGAGATTAACAGCCACGTTGTAGGCACGTTTGCCATCGGAGATTGGGATTAAGATATTTTCATACATTGCACCGCGCTCTTCATACACCTTCTTGATGACAGGGTATGCTACTTTTTGCAAGGTATCCATGCGGCGTTTGAAGGTCTCCATTGCCTCCTCTGCCAATTTATCTGCCAACACATTCTCTTTAGTAGCGCGAAACTCCTCCTCGGTGAATGGCACTTCCATAGCAAAGACTTGCATCACATCCATCTGCAATCCTTCGTAGTCCATTACCTCGCGAGCATCCGCCACTACGGAAGCCGCAGTATCATAAATCATATTGGTTATATCCACGCCTATGCGCTCGCCCATCAAGGCGTGGTGACGTTTCGCGTAGATGACATTACGTTGTTGGTTCATCACATCATCGTACTCGATGAGGCGTTTACGAATACCAAAGTTATTCTCCTCCACCTTCTTTTGTGCACGTTCGATGGAGTCGGAGATCATCTTATGCTCAATCATCTCGCCCTCTTGGAAGCCCATGCGGTCCATCAAACCAGCGAGGCGATCCGAACCGAACATACGCATCAGGTCATCCTCCATACTTACAAAGAACACACTACTACCTGGATCACCTTGACGTCCAGCACGACCACGCAACTGACGGTCCACACGGCGGCTCTCATGGCGCTCAGTACCCAAGATAGCCAAACCACCTGCTTCTTTCACCTCAGCGGTAAGCTTAATATCGGTACCACGACCAGCCATGTTGGTGGCGATGGTTACCATACCTTTGCGACCTGCCTCAGCCACGATGTCTGCCTCACGTTGGTGCAACTTAGCGTTGAGTACATTGTGTGAGATCTTACGCAAGTTGAGCATCTTGCTCAGCAACTCACTGATTTCCACCGAAGTGGTACCCACCAATACTGGGCGACCTGCTTTGACCAGTTCTACGATCTCGTCAATCACGGCATTGTATTTCTCGCGCTTGGTGCGATAGATACGGTCGTTCATATCCTCGCGAGCGATAGGACGGTTAGTAGGGATAACCACCACATCCAGCTTGTAGATATTCCAGAACTCGCCTGCCTCTGTCTCCGCTGTACCAGTCATACCTGAGAGTTTGTTGTACATACGGAAGTAGTTTTGTAGGGTGATGGTAGCAAAGGTTTGTGTGGCAGCCTCTACTTTTACATTTTCTTTCGCCTCCACCGCTTGGTGCAAACCATCGGACCAACGGCGACCTTCCATCACACGACCCGTCTGCTCATCCACAATCTTCACTTGATTATCATCGATGATATAGTCTACATCTTTCTCAAACAAAGTATATGCTTTCAGTAGTTGGTGTACGGTGTGTACGCGTTCGGACTTCACGCTGTAGTTAGCCAAAATCTCATCTTTCTTTTGGCGTTTCTCTTCGTCGCTCAATCCTGCCTTCTCCACTTCAGCCACCTCACTACCCACATCTGGGAGTACGAAGAACTGGGTATCTTCCATATTGCCTGTGAGCGTATCAATACCCTTGTCGGTGAGTTCGATAGTCTTATGTTTCTCATCAATTACGAAATAGAGTTCGTCGGTAGCGATATGCATATGCTTCTCGTTTTCCTGCATATAGTACTCTTCGGTCTTCTGCAATCGTACTTTCACACCAGGCTCGCTCAGGTATTTGATCAGCGCTTTGCTCTTTGGCATACCTTTGAATGCGCGGAAAAGTGCCAACTCGCCAGCTTCTTTTTCTTTCTCATCAGCACTACCCATCTTGGCTTTGGCTTCGGTGAGGAGTTTGGTGGTAAGTGTGTTTTGAGTGCGTACCAGCAGCTCCACACGATGCTTATACTCGTCGTACATCTGATCCTCGCCTTTAGGCACTGGACCACTGATAATCAACGGTGTACGTGCATCGTCAATCAACACAGAGTCCACCTCGTCCACGATAGCGTAGTTGTGCCCGCGTTGTACGAGGTCCATAGGGCTGGTAGCCATATTATCGCGCAGGTAGTCGAAGCCAAACTCGTTATTCGTACCAAATGTAATATCGCACGCATATGCACGGCGACGCTCATCCGAGTTTGGTTTGTGTTTGTCGATACAATCCACGGTCAGGCCATGGAACATATAGAGCGGACCCATCCACTCCGAGTCACGTTTAGCCAAGTAATCGTTCACTGTCACCACGTGTACGCCCTCGTGGGTCATAGCATTGAGGAAGACTGGCAGGGTAGCCACAAGGGTTTTACCCTCACCCGTAGCCATCTCGGCTATCTTGCCTTCGTGGAGTACGACACCACCAATGAGCTGCACATCATAGTGCACCATGTCCCACACGTGCTCATTGCCGCCAGCTGTCCATTTGTTAAAATAAATCGCCTTATCGCCATCTATCTCCACGAAGTCAAAGCGACTATCAGCTGCCAGGTCACGGTCCATCTGAGTAGCAGTAACAACAATCTCCTCGTTTTGGGCAAAACGACGAGCGGTGCTCTTCACAATGGCAAATACCTCTGGCAATATCTCACGCAGTACATCCTCGTAAGTAACCTTGATATCTTTTTCGATATGGTCAATCTCGTTATATACTTTCTCACGTTTATCAATCGCGAGTTCTTCGATATTGGCTTTCAGCTCTGCAATGCGTGCTTTCTTGTCAGCCACGCGCTCCTGAATACGTTGCATCAGGGCGGCACTGCGTGCACGAAGGGCATCATTGTCCAGAGCGTCAATCTCATCGAAGACAACTTTGATTTTCTCTACATACGGCATAATCTCGCGCATATCTTTTTGCGACTTGTTGCCGAATAACTTAGTAATAAATTCTACTAATCCCATTTTTATTTTAGTTTACAATTAACACGTAATAGTTACCATTTGCGCACACTTACACAAAGTAGCGTGCAAAGGTACAAAAAAAAAAGGAGATATGCAAGTACTCTGCGTTTTTTTAATAAATTAGTCCTTCTTCACATATTTCTTTTGTTCTGAAATTTTCTTGCGTTTTTCTTCTATCAGTTCGCATACCACTCCGATACCACTCCGATACCACTCGGATACCACTCGGATACCACGCTGGACGTGCTTTAAGCCTTACACAAAAAAAAGAGCATGCTATTCAAGCACGCTCTTTTTTGCATATATCGCTTATGCGAATTACTTCTTCCAGTTGAGATGGAATGCCACGGTCAGACCTGCATCCAAATAACCCAGTTTATTAACATAGGCATTGTTCATGGATGTAGTAGTCACTTGCGCTACGCCATCAGCGGTAGGAGGAACAATCTGAACCAAATGGTTACTCATATCGCCATCGGCAACATGCTTGTAGCTGTTATAAACGCCATAGTTAGCATACAGACCAACGCTGATTGAGTGACCCGATTGCAAATGATGCTCATAACCAATCTCACCACCTACGGTCACATTCAGGCTGTATTGGTGCTTATTCATGCCTTTAGTCACATGCTTAGCATCCAACTTACCCGTTACAATCTCATTGTGGATATCAACGCCCTCAGTTACCAAATGAGCATCGATATTCGTATTGGTCAAAGTCTGAGTATATGGAGTATAAACAGGCAAAATCACCTTTGGACCCACATTCAAGAAGAAGCCCTTAGGAGTAACCATTGAGAACATCAATGGAATCTCCAACTGCAATTGGTGATTGAGTTCTTTGGCTTCATCAGCAGTCACTTTGTACTCAATTGGACCTTCAGAATACAAAGTACTCTCCTCAAGCACGTCACGAAGTTTTTGGCTATTTTGCATATAACCTACGCCCAGACCAGTCATCAGACCCAAACGCACTTTGTCGTCGCCCTTAGACCAATAGTGAGCATAGCGCAAATCCAGTGATACTCCATATCCCCAAGCGGCACCCAGAGCACGATCAGATTGAGGCATCAACGATGTCAATCCACCACGGATGCCAATGGTGAAGCTGTTCATCTTGAATGGCTGAGGCGCTACAGGCTGAGGTTCTTCCACCACTTCCTCTATCACGACTACCGAATCAGTTGTTTCTTCCACATACTCCTCTTGCATCATAGCTTTAGCAGCAGCTTCTGCGGCAGCGGCAGCAGCGGCAGCTTCTGCCTCGGCACGTTTGCGGTCGATAGTCTCTTGAGTCTTTTCTACATTCAGAGGCATCAAACTACCTTGAGAAATCCAAGAGTAAATACCACGAAGCAAGACACCAGCAGGTTTGGTCTTTGTTCCCAACTGACGGATTTGGTGAGGAACACCATATACCCAGCTAGACATACGTTCACCTGTCAAATAACGCAAACTATCTTGGTGAATCATTACCGAGTCACCAATCTCCATTTGGGCACCTGAGCTGTACACGAATGTTACCTCTGGCGATGGAGTAGCTGCCTCTTGAGCGAACAAGGTTGGCACCTGTGTGGTGGCAAATAATGCCACCAACAGGATTACCTTTAACATGTTATCATTCATTGATTTTTGTGTTGTTTTCATTTCTTTTCCTCCCATTATTTAACGATGTAACGTAAGGTCACGTGATCACCATCTGTTTGCACCTCTACCATGTAGTAACCTGGCAGTGTTGCTGTCTTGAACAGGAACTCGCTTGCTGCAGATGAATTATATACATTCAACAATTCACCAGCTGCTGTATATACGCGAATCTCTGTTACTGCAGATGGATTCAAATTCAAGAGACGGATATCGCTAGATGGACGAGCTACAGTTGGCAACAACTGAGGTGTTGAAGATGTGACGCTACTTGTCAAGATAGTAGTACGCATAATCTCATCACATTCGCCACTAACCATAGCGTGCTCAATCAATGCATAGTACTCATCTGGCAATACACTACCCTCTGGCAAGGTGTAGTAGTGACCAGTAGCTACGCGAACATCATTACCACGACCATTCAAGGCATCCAAAGCCACGTCAACATCGCCGACAACCTTGAACCATTGTACATCCTCTTCTGCTGGTTCCCAACCGAAGATACTATCAATAGCATTCAGATTGATTACCAACAAACGATGTCCATACTTACTTACAGCAGGAAGATTATCGTAGCTCAAGGTATTCTCAGGATCTGGAATGCTCAAGCGCAAGGTGTCAACACGGTCACAACCATGCTCATCATCTACAATTGCGGTGTACTCACCAGCCTCGTTGTACGTATAACCATTCCATTCCATTGATTCACCAGGACAGATAGTAGCTTCTGTTAAGAGACCAGCAGATGGAGCGTACTCTTCGACAATCAAGGTGTCGATAGCGGTAGCACAATCTACATCGGCTTCTGCTGGATAGGTGTAAGGACCACCTACTGCATATACACCTGCTGGGTTCTTAGCCCAACCTGTGTAGGTCGCACCTGGGCAAACATAAACTACATCTTTGCTACCCTTTTGACGCTCTACTGGAGTTACAGCGAAGGTAACAGGAATCTCCTTAGAGAAGTTACAGCCTGCAGTCAAGGTCAATGTCATTGCGTGGTTCTCTTGATCGCAAGTCAACGCATCAACTACGCCTGCTGTCCAGTCAACACCTGTAATTGGAGCGACAGACTTGTCAACATTTGCATAGTGAGCAAGTACCTTAGCGGCTGTACCAGTTGTATCCAATGCTTGACCTGCTACCAAGTTCCAGCCAAGGAGGGCTTTCAACTCTGCTTCGGTCAACCAAGTTGGCTCTACATATGCCTTAACTACCAAGGTATC
>JAZNPR010000071.1:0-16947 GCA_045589755.1 Paludibacteraceae bacterium | reverse complement strand
GAGCATTGGTGTGAGAGAAATAGCAATCACGGTAGAGGTACAACATACGACTGTTACAATCCAACCCAATGACTCGAACATAATACCTGCCATACCATCCATCATTGTCAGTGGTACAAATACGGCGCAGAGTACGAGTGTGGTAGCAATAACGCTGACCCATACCTCGTTGGTGGCGTAGATAGATGCCTCGCGTGGACTCTCACCACGTTCGATATGGCGTGTGATATTCTCGAGCACCACAATCGCGTCGTCCACCACCATACCAATTGCGATAGTCAACGAACAGAGCGAGATGATGTTGATGCTGGAGTCAGCCATCTTCAGGTAGATAAATGCTACAATCAGTGAGATAGGAATAGTGAGCGAGATGATGAGTGTCGCACGCCATTTGCCAAGGAAGAAGAGCACCACGAGCACCACGAACAGCAATGCGTAGAGCACAGACTCCTCAAGGGAGTTGATGGAGTTGCGGATATTGTCTGCCGAGTTGTAGATCTCTTGAATCTTCACGTCGGTAGGCAATTGCTTTTGAATCTTCTTCAATGCTTTATCCACGTCCTCGCAGACTTGCACGGTGTTGGAGCCCGATTGCTTAGCCACAATCAGACGCACAGCTTCGCGACCGTTGGTCTTCTCATCCAATGAGAGGTCTTTGATGGTATCGCGCACCGTGGCGATGTCGCGCACGAATACTTGTTGCCCTTGTGGGGTCATGGTCACCATCAAGTCCTCAATCTCGCTACTCTCGATGAACTCAGAGCGCACCTGCATTTGGTATTGCTCCTTCTCCATTTTTACCGTACCCGAAGACAGGTTGAGGTTGTTGGCAGAGATTACTTGCCCCACTTGCTCTAAGGAAATACCGTATGCATCCAACTTCTGTTGGTCGATATCCACATACACATAGCGGTCTGGTGCACCTGCCACAGACAGGTTACCGATACCGTTGATCTGGTTCAATTGTGGAATCACCTCATCGTTGAGGATTTTGTCGAGCGCAGGATACGACTCGTCTGCCGTGATAGCATATTGGCAGATTGGCATGGTGCTCGATGAGAACTTGAACACCATTGGCGACGAACAACCGTCAGGCAACTGGTTCTTAGCCATGTCGCAGAACGATCGTATGTCGTTGACGGCTTCCGTAATGTCGGACCCCCATTCCAATTCGAGTACTACAAGACTGACGTTATCTTTACTGGTAGAGTTGATATACTTCAGGTTATCCACCGAAGTCAAACTATTCTCCATGATTTTCGAGACGTTGGTCTCTATCTCGGACGCCGACGCACCTGGATAGGTGGTCATCACCATCACATATGGTGGGTCCATCTCAGGGAATTGATCCACAGGCAGTTGCACGAAGCAGAACAGACCTATGATCATCACCGCAACGAACACCAGCATCGTCGTTACGGGATTCTTAATCGCGGTTTTATAAATTGCCATAGTTCTTCAGGTTTTACTTCACTTCAATTTTCACACCGTCAACCAGTTTGTGTTGACCCACGCTGATGTATTCTACACCTGCTTTGATTTCTGGTGCAATGATTTCAATGTTCTCGTCAAAGCGTTGTCCGAGTTTCACGCTTACGCGCTTAGCGTAGCCGTTGTCGTTGATGAACACATAACGTTCATTTGAGCCGAGCAGTTTCTCTACCGATTGATAAGGCACTACGATGGTGTTCTCTTTGCCCAGACCGAGGGTCGTAGTCACGTACATACCGCCACGCAACTTCTCGCTCGCATTAGGGATAACCACCTTGCATTGGAAAGTGTGGCTCGCAGCGTCGATGGTTGGATAAACCACCTCAATCGTTGCAGGGAAAGACTCATCTGGATACACTTCGCTCTTCACGGTCAGCTTCATACCCTCCTTAATCATAGGGTAATAAGTCTCTGGCACTGCAATCAACGCTTTCAGTTTCTTCACTTGTGTGAGCACCACGATTGGCTGACCGCCGTACAACTCGCCATCCTCGTAGGTCTTAGCAGAAATAACACCGTCGAATGGAGCTTTTACATAGGTGTTTTGCTCCAAGAAAGCCAGGTTTTGCTTCAGTTGGTCATATGCTACTTTTGTCTGGTCGTAGGTCTGTTGGCTTACGCTTCCTGTTTCCAGCAATGCCTCCAAACGTCCCATCTCGATTTCAAGATTAGCCAGTTGGATTTTTTGTGTGAGATACTGTGTTTGGTCCATACGTACAAGCATGTCGCCTGCTTTCACCTCATCGCCTACTTCCACGAAGATATGCTCTATCTTACCTGTCAGCGATGGTGCTACGTTTTGTGTCACATAGCCCTGTAGGTTCGTAGAAATATTGAGCACGCGCTCAATCTCTTTTTCTTGGAGGGTTATTGTACCTACCACCTCCACGCGCTCAGCCTCTTGAGTAGCTTGAGCGTCTTTCTTGCCGCAGCCAATCAAACAAACTGCGGCAGCCATCATTAATACAATCTTTTTCATTATCTTTTTTATTTTCTTATATACTCTGTTTTAAACTCCTCCCCTCGAAGGGGAGGTAGGGAGGGGTCTAAAGATTCAAGAACTTCTCCAGCTCCACTTGTGCATTCACCAATGTCAATACCGCTTGCACGTAAGTAGATTGTGCCGTAATGAGGTCGTTGCTCGCGTTCACGAGGTCAAGGTTGCTAGCCACACCTTGTTGGAACTTCAGCGAGGTGTTGTCAAACACGCGCTGTGTGACACTCATGTTCTCTTGCTCATTGGTGTAGGTCTCGTAGGCGTTTTGTAGGTTATAGCGCAGTTGCTCGTTTTGGATGCCGAGGTTGTCGCTGGTTTCTTCGAAGGTATTACGTGCCTCTTCGAGGGCGATTTTCTTCTCTACTACGCCTGCGGCGCGCTTGCCTGATGACCACAATGGCATACTCACCTGTATGCTCAATGCGTTAGGTGGGGTCATGTTGAATCCCTCTTTTTTGCCAAAATAGTCTTTTTCGCTGTATTGATAGCCCACACCGATTGTTGGACCATATGCCCAACCTGCCATGTGTACATTCTTTTTCGCCAATTCTACATTTTTGGCAAGGGTTTGGTAACTGAGGTTGTTTTCCAACACGAAGTCTTTGCCCAGCAATGCTACGATAGCTTCGGCAGAAAGCATGTCGCTGAGTTGGGTGGTGAGGGTCAGTTCAGTTTCTACTGGCACATTCAGCAATACCTTGAGCGCGTTGATAGCCAACTGTGTAGAGCGTTTGTTGGCATTAATATTATTTTTTAAGGTATTCACGCGCACGAGAATCTGGTCGGCTGTTGTTTGCTCGGCAGCACCTACCTCTACGCTGCGTTGGGTCATGGCAGCCAGGTCTTCGATGTTCTTGAGCGAAGAATCCAGCAGTTTGACCACATCTTCGAGTACGAGTACCGATGCGTAAGAAGATTTCACGTTAGCGCGCAGGTTATCTTCTGACATCTCTAGGTTGAGGCGTTGCATGTCGATAGCGATATTGTTGAGCAATACGCCGACGATAGCTTGACCGTTGATACCTACCGATGCAGTGATGCCCAGCGTACCGTTGTCGGGCATGGAAATTGGCATTCCTCCGAGTACCATCTCATAGCCCATCATAGATTGATATGCCCACGACATATCCACCGATGGAAGCATACTGGCTATCGTTTGCCAACGACCAGCATACGCTTTTTGCACTGCCAAACTAGCGTTTCTCAAACTGCGGTTGGTCTCCACCGCATAATCTTGCGCCTCTGCGAGGCTTAGGTTTAATGTCGCAGGCACCTCACGCACCTCAGCCTTCTTCGTAGCTGCCATCACATGATCTTCTGCCTGCATGCCGCTCGCCAAAAACGCGAACAAGCCAATGGCTAAAACAATTTTTTTCATCATCTTTTATACCTTATATATTATATGTTATTTTTCTACTTGTTTCTTCAGCGTCTCAAACCCCTCGTGGGTCAATATGCCTCGCATCAAAATATCCATTCGCTGATGTCCTATGCGATGTACTTCCTCTTTGGTCATTTGCTCGCCTGTTATCAAATCCAACAATCGGTACTGCATATCCAAAAACATCATCGCCACCACATCCACATCAATCTCGGCTCTGAATATTCCCTCACTCACACCTTTCTCCAAAAACTGTACCAAGATATTCTCTGCCGTTTGGCGCATCACTTTTTTATGTGCTGCGAACAGTTGCGGATAGTACTTTTCCAGGTCATACATCATCGCGGGGGTCTTCAATTCTTTCTTCTGAGTAGACTGAGCAATCTTTGTCCATTCCACAATCACCTGCGTGATGGTGCGTTTAGATAGTGCATTATCCAAATCATGCCCCACTTTCTGCTCATGCTTATGCAAAATAGCTTGCACCAAGTCATCTTTTGATGGAAAATACACATAAAACGTCTTCTTCGACATACCCAACTCATGACATATATCATCCACGGACACACTACGAATGCCCACTTGTTGCATTCGTTTGATTGCCAATTGCAATATGTCTTCTCTTACGTCATTCATGTTTTTTTTGTCTTTCCGCTATAAACTACGGTAGATATACGGTAGATACACGGTAGATATACGGTAGATACACGATACATCCCCCTACCTTTACTCTATGAATACCTAACGACAATAGGATTTTCCTCAAAAACCGTGCAAAGGTACTACTTTTCTACGAAACAACCAAATATTTTAGGAAACTTTAATACTTTTGTAGTTTCCAAGTTGCAAAATACTCTGTTAGGGGAGAGGGGTGGTGTAGGGTGTAGAGTGTAAAGTGTAAAGGCGGGGAGTACAAAAAATGAGTTGGACATCATCCAACTCATTTTTTGCTCTCGCCTCTAAACAGTAGGCGAAGCCGTTCACTAAACGCTAAACAGTAGGCAAAGCCGTCCTCTAAACCTGCAGCTCTGCTGCCCACCTCATCGCCTCATTCATGCTAAATCAGATATGTCCAATCGATAAATAATAGGCTCAGTGTTTGAGTGCTTCTTCATGAACATGGTCATGTATATTGGCATGTAAGTGATATATTCTTCTGTCTGTACATTGTCGTGGCATAATACGATTGACTTTTGTATATGAAAGTTTTTGCACTCCAAACATTTGTCCAGCGCGTTATGCTTGCGATAACTTTTGCCTGATTTTACTTCAATGGCGGTCAATAGACTATTGTCTTCAATCAAGAAATCCAATTCCCCATACTTCTTGCTATTATAATAATATAAGGTGTATGCATTGGCTTTTAGTTCTTGTGCTACGAAGTTCTCGTATATAGCTCCAAAGTTCAATTGACTTTCACCATTGAGAATATCTAATTGAATGCCATTGGAGTATTGGCAAGCCAATAGTCCTACATCATTCTGAAACAACTTGAATAGATTGCGCTGTTTGTTGAGAATCAATGGGGGGCAAGGCGCTTCTACATTGTAAACGGGTAATGCTACTCCTGCATCGCTCAACCAGAGGAAATCATTTTCGCTGCGCGAGAATTTGATGTGTTGATTGATGTCTTTTAGTACAAATCTTTTGTTCTGCGCATTGAGTTCGCTGGGAATGAGATCAAATATATCCTGTATGTAGAGTTTTCGCTTTAGGTCATATTGTGCTATATCCTTTTTATATAGTTGTAGTATATTGCGTTGAATCTCTGTGACGTGTTGCATGTTGTTGCTATCAATATACGCTTGTACTACTGCGGGCATACCGCCTACGATAAGGTAGAGATTGATAAGTTGCATCATTTTTTGATGCACAATAGTGTCAACAGGTGTTTGATTATCCCATGCGTATTTGAGGGCATTGATAGTGGTATCCCCTACGCCAATAGCTCGGATAAATTCTTCAAAACATAGCGGATACACTTGAATCTCCGACAAGTATCCTACGGGAAGACTGCGTATGTCTTTCAGTTGCACTCCTAATAAACTGCCACTTAGTGCATATCGGTATTCCCCTGAATCTACAAGGAATTTAATCCATGTTAGTATATCTGGATAGACTTGCACTTCGTCAAAGAATATAAGGGTATCTCCTTTCACTAAAGGTTGTTGTACAAAAGTAGATAGGCGCAGCAAAAGGTCTGTGGCTGAGGTGGCATTTTGAAATATCTGTATTGCTTGTGGTTGTTCAATAAGATTGATTTCCACAAAACACGAATAATTAGTTGTGCCATACTTGCGTATTGCATAACTTTTTCCTACCTGTCGTGCACCCGATAATAAGAGGGCATTATGTGTATTGGTGTAATGCTCTTTTATTAGTGTGTCTAATTGCCTGTTAATCATGTTATTCTGTTTATTTTGCCCGCTTTTTCCGAGGAATTAAATGGAATTTTGCCCGCTTTTTCCGAGAAAAATCGGTTGTTTTGTCCGCTTTTTCGCTGCAAAGGTACACTTTTTCTCTGATATACGCAAGTGTTTTTGCAAAAAAATGAGTTGGACATCATCCAACTCATTTTTCTTATCCTCGCCTCTAAACCCTAAACAGTAGCGCCATCGGCGCGTTCTCTAAACAGTAGGCGGAGCCGTTCACTAAACGCTAAACAGTAGGCAAAGCCTACATCCTCTGTCCTTTGGCATCAAAGATGCCGTCGGCGGTGCGGATGAAGAGTTTGCCGTCGATGAGGAACTTCTTTATCTGGCCTTTCGCCTCCTCGCCATTCGCCTCTTCGTCGATGTCCTCCACAGAAGTGGCAGTACGGTCTGGATCAACCATGAGGTAGAAGCGGTTCTCGATAGTGCCTGCATCAAGGGTTACGGTATATTCATCCATCAGCATATTGGTATGTGTACCCGTGGCGTTATCCACCAGAGTGACGGTAATGCCATTTGTACCATCAGGCATACGGAAGGTGTATTCGCCTGCAGTCGCGGTACGCACACCCACTGGTACGGTCACTTTCTCCATAGGCAGGGTGTTACCCGCAAATGGGATGCCCTCTGAAAGGGTGTAGATATTTGCCTTATAGCTATTCATCACCTTGTTGAGATCCAAGTTCTGGTCGAAAGTGGTAGTCGCTTTTTCATCCAATGCCACGAATGTTTGGTCTTGCTTCTCGCCGTTGGCACTAGCCAATTCAAGA
Organism: Paludibacteraceae bacterium; assembly: GCA_045589755.1. GTDB lineage: Bacteria > Bacteroidota > Bacteroidia > Bacteroidales > Paludibacteraceae > Colicola. The sequence continues at coordinate 9,876 of JAZNPR010000071.1, read as the reverse complement.
CGGGTAGTGTAGGATGTGCGTTCGCCTTCTGGAACATAGCGACGTGCAGCCAATCCTTCTGGGTTTACTGATTTGTTGATAGGATTCCAAGTGATAGTACCAGCAAACTGTACCATATAACTGAAGAATGATTTATAAGTTGCTGTTTGCCCGTCTTCTGGTTCATAACTATAACTTGTTCGGTTGTTATTGTTATCAAATGTATAACTATACTTATAGCGGAAGTTTGGTACATCATTACCTTTCCATGTTTCGTAATCAGGATCTGTATCTTTGACTATACCCTGAATAGTTGCATTGTTGTAACTGGTAGTACCAATTACTTTCCAGTTGCTATCTTGTTTGTAGCGATCTTTGTATGTGATAGTACAAGTATGGTCTGGGTATGTGACGGTTAACTCTTCCTGTGTGGCCTGTTGTAGATTAAATGTATCTTTCAAAGAGGGGAAGTAGAGTCGCAAGATAGAGCGAATTACTCCGCCTGCATCTAAATCTTCATACTCTGCCCATGAAGCCGCTTTTTTGTCAAAAGCGAGCAAATAGCCTTCGCCTGCTTTCAGTATGTCGGTTGGTGATAACCACTCCCAGAAAGTAGGAGTTTCAAGGAACCAACCTTTTTGTGCGCGAAGGTCACCACGATAGCGTTGAATACCCCAAGTCTCCATATAACCAGGAACACCCGATATTTCGCCTACCACGCAGTCGAATGGCAATGTGAACCAGTATTGTTCCTCATGACGATCGTTGGCGTTGGCACTACCTCGTTCTAATTCTAAGGCGAAGTATAGGGTTTGGAGTTCGTTAATTCTGCCTTGACCAGAGAGATTGATTTGTGGCGCATCATCATTTTCGTGACGTATAAAGATAACATCAGATTTAACAGTCGTTGGTGTACTCACATCATTTGTAGCTTCAGGCTTCCAAGCGGTAATTAGTCGGTTAGTCTTGAAGTCATAGATTACTACCATATGATATATTCCGTTGGTAGTACCAGAACCCATGATAGTGCGTCGTTTTGGGATGTCTGTTTCAGATCCATCATTTTCGTCGATTTCATACCCTAATAGATGGTCTTTAGGAGTTTTACCGTCTACTTGGTATGCTGTAGCATCAATATAAAGTTTTGCGTTTGGTTGGGTTCCATTAATTTCTACATAGAATTCACTTTGATAAACCCAGTTACTCATATCAGTAAACTTATTTGCTCTTACTGAAGTTCCATATGGTAATACCGTTTGGCATGCTGCATCTGAAAAGGCATTATCGCAGTGCACATTGAGGAAATCTAGGTTCTCTCCCGAACCTTTGAGGATGGCTCTTCCGAAATAGTTGGTTCGTGGATCATAGCCGAAACGTATATTGGCAGTTTGTCCGCTACCAAAACGAATTTTACCATTGTTATCGGTAATCTTATCATTTTGTAATTTACCAGCGAGGTCGTTGTTGTATCTATTGGCAACCCAACCGCTCACATCTTTTCCTGCGTCATAGTACTCAAGCGTCTCAATCCAATAGTGGTTGTAGAACTCGCCCTCACGTGGCACAAAATAGGTAAACTTGCGTTGGGATCTTTGATCATCAGTCCATTCTTGATAGTAGCGCTGTCCCCAATCGTTGTTGCCATACGTACGAACATAATAATTACCTGTGTAAACGGCTACATTAGTAAGACCAGTGCCATCATCGTTAATCTGTGCTGTATAGACATTTGACTCTGAGAATGTTGCAGGGGCAATTGTTGTGTGCAAATTGCCGTTCTTATACAACATGACTACACCTGAACGATAATTAACTTCATCTTTTCCAGGAGCAAAGAATGAGAGAATATCAGAGGTGCTGGTGACAATATTAGAAGAATACTCCTTGCCATTTTGCATGACTATCTTCACTTGGTATTCATCTGCTGCCTCCCAGCAATAATCGCCAGTTCTTTCTATTCCACGGTTATAACTATATTGCACACCATTTTTATGCAACAGATAACATCCATCTTTAGATGCAGCATATTCTTCTTTAACATCATCTGTTTGACGCCACCTAGCGCTTTGAGAATCAATGTATTCATAATACACTAAGAAACAGGTCTTATTATCCGTTCCTAAAGGTATTTCTGCTTGCAAATACTTGTATGTGTTATCGGCTGATAAGTAACTCATTTTGATATTACTATCACTCAAGCCAGTACCCCAGTAGTGAATGTAAATCTCATTATTGTTTGTCCATTGGTATTGTGCATCATCTCCAAAACTATTTGGCACCTTCACTTGGATAGTGATATGGGTATCTTTTTCTACGGTTACTTGGAATGTTTTGGTAACCTTTTCTCCATGCAATGTGTATTCCACAGTGATGATGGTACTACCAACTTCGTGACCATATACGATGATGTTGGTTCCTGACATGATAGCTGTTGCAATAGTCTCGTTGGCGCTGCTAACAATAGCTGTCACATCGCTTAACTTATTACCCAAACTAACTTGTACAGATGGTGCTACGATTTTGTTCTCACCTTGGGTAATGGTGATGTTTGCTATGTCACCTACAGCCAAATCACCAGGGCAGTTGGCTGCTGTGAGTTCGTATTTACGATTTCCGTTTGTATTAGAACTCAATTCATAACAAGCATCGTGGTCTGGTATATCATAGTTTTCTGTTTGCTTGCCATTTTCTTGAACGAAATTCTTGCTGTCATTTACGATGAAGCGTGTGTAGTATGGATATTTCACGGTGAATATATGCCATGTGCCAAAGTTTTGTAGAAAACTTTCACCTGGCCACTCTGTCTTAATATCTGCATCTTCTGCGTCATTAGCATCACGCCACAGATACACTTTGTTCATCAATCCTTGTGGATCATTCACTTTGATAGTCACCAACTTGTAAACAGCGACTTCGGTACTTGTCTCAAATACACGTCCTGCTACTTCTTCGGTTGTAGCGGTGAATGTCAATATACCGATGTCGGTTGGTGTACGGTAGATTACCTTTTTTGTATCCGAAGTAGTTGCTAATATACTTCCATTTTCTTTGATGGTCACGCTTCCAGTGTACCCATTGTAGGTCGCACTATATGTAAGTTCCACTTTTGTTCCTGCTTGTACTTTCTCCAAACTAATTTCCTTTACAGGATCAGTTACCAGTAGCAACTGAGGTGTCAAGACTTGTTGGAAGTAAACCGTGGTGGTAGCTTTGGGTCCATTGTTTTCGTAAGAGTCTTTGTAGTAGGTGGTGATAGTGATAGGAGTAACCTCGGTGGTGATGTTCGTTAGGTCAAACGTATTGGCTGTTTGCTCTGTCTCACCTACTTTGTAGTAAGCAGTCAATCCTGCTACTTCTGTCAGTGGAGTTACTGTCAATCTTACCGTTTCATCGTTGTAGAATTTGTAAGGGGTAGCTTGCGCTCCATCGCCTGCAGCGATCCATTCATTGATTGTCTGCTCCTTATATACGCGCACTGCGGTGTATGTGACTGCAGGTGTTGTTGGTAGATCGGGGTAGGTGATCTTCACTTGTGGTGCGGTCAACGATATACCATCAGCTCCAGACCAACGGATATGAATGGTGTATGAACCTGCTTGCGTTGATTTGAATTTGATTGCGGAATTGGCATCTTTCCAAATCTTTACCCAGTCAGCACATGATTGAAGGGCGCTGACAGAATTGCCGTATTCCGCAGAATTATTTGCATAGTCTTTTACTTTGAAACTGTATTCGGTATTTGCAGCCAAAGTAACGATGCATGCCCAACTACCATCGCCTTGCTTGGTGAAATATGGATTGTTGCCAGGGAGGGTGTTGGTAGCATGTTTGCTAATCAATTGGTATCTCTCTGAGAAGGTCGCAACGAGTAATCCATCGCCTATTGTACCATTACCGCTAAGGGTGGTAGTATTGCCTGTGGTAGCAGAACTTACTGCAGGAGCAGTTGCAGTCCAACTTTGTGTATAATAACCATCAGCAGGAGTTGCGGTAACAGTAACGGTGGTTTCCACACCCACACTTGCCTCTTGTGGTGATACTGTTCCCTTGTTATCATCAGATGATTTGATGTCAATAGAGGCTTTGTTTTCAACAAATACTGCTTTTATAGTAATATCATCAGTCATTTGATGATTGTATGGATTGGTAGTTGATAACTGATTTCCACTGCCATCTTGCCATTCCGTGAAGGTGTAACCAGTGTTTTGTGCTGCCGTAAATGTTACTTCTGTATTAGGCAATTGCATTGTGTTACTTTGAGCAGTGGCAGATACCGTACCACCTACGTATGTGGACTCGTATGTGAGTTTGTATGCAGTAGGGTAGGTGATATCAAGTTTTTTGTCTGAACTATTAAATGTGAAAGTGTAATCTCCTGCTATATCGGTTTGGAGGGTAACATCTCCTCCAGAGGTGTTGAGTGTCACAGATGGAGTTTCACGAGTCAAAGTTGTTGTTTTTCCATAGAAATCTGAATTTAGAACAGCTTTAAATTCGTATTTGGTATTTGCGTTCAATGAAAGAGTCTTTGAATACACATCTCCATTGTGAGTATCCCAGTTCCAATTTTTTGTTGCTTCTGTATGTTCTGGATTTGCTCTATATACTTGCAATTGGTTAATAACGGGCCAAGTGACCGTCAAAATGTTGGTGGATTTATTGTAAGAGAATGTGTAATCTCCTTCTACATAAGCTCCTATAGTCATCACAGCGTCATCGTCCTTCATGTTCTTTTTAGATAGCGTTTGAGAATTAGAAGCTATGAGAAGTTTTGTGCTGGTACCAAATACCTTGCCATGTGAAACTAAACGGAACTCTACATCCTTTTTAGAGGTGATAGGAATTGTAACGGTCTGGATATCACCATCCTCTACCAAAGGATATGCCTCTTCATTCCATGCGGTAGCAAAATCACCTTCGATAAAACTCTTGTCAGGATAAGTGATGCTGAGTGCTTGCTCATTATATGTTCCTGAGTGGGCTAGCGTGAAAGTATATTCACCGCTGACACTTAAGTCAATATATGTTTTTTTGTCTCCTTCTTTTGTTCCAAATTTCCAGCCTGTGCAGTTGTGGGCTGTCATTTTTGTATCTTCGGATGAGGAGTTTTTCCAATATTGATCATTCCAATCAGAGTGGTATATGTTGATGCCAAATTCATATCCCGCATCATGATAATCCGATTTGTTAATAGTCTTTGTTAAAGTGACTGTATTACCACTTTCGCCTGGTAGTTTGTAGAATTGCCAGTCTGCATCACTTTTTTCCCAATTATTCATTGTGCCTATGAGATAAACTTTTTGCAGTCTATTCTCTCCGCGGAAGTGAGCGGTTAATGAACCATCTTTTGTGGCTTTGATTTGGATGGTAGCACTATTCGCATCACCATTGGTTATTGTTATGCCATCGGATAATTCCCAATGGTCGAATACATATCCTACGGATGTTTGTGCCGTAGCTGTGATGTTGCCAGATGCGGTGTGTTGTCCTACTGAAACTGAGTTTGGCGAAACGCTTCCCCAAGACTCATGCCCTGCAGCGACACCCACTTGAACGGTATGTTTAATTTCGCTGAAGTTTGCAGTAACGGTAGTCGCTGCGGTTGGTTTGAAAGTGGTAGAAGCACTTGTTGTACTGCCGAATGAACCAGCATTAGACGATGTCCAATTTGCAAAACTATATCCCGTAGAAGGATTAGCAACGATATTGATACCAGTCACTTGCCCAACGGTTTGCGGTGTGGATGACGGAGTAGTCACTGTGCCACCTGTGCTTGCTGCAAAGGCAACAGACCATGTTTTCTCAACGAATTTTACATATACATTTGTTGCATCAGTAATCAATGTGGTATATGTGGTATTTCCTGCATCATGTTTACCTGCTGTGCAAGCAGCATTGGTGTACCAACCCTCTACTTCATAGCCTGTTTGAGGAGTAGCGGTAAAAGTAATGCTTTGTCCACTACGCACTGTGGCTGGCGAAGTGATAGTAGCGGATGTAGAATTGTTGTATGCGCTGAGCGAACCATAAGAGGTAGAACCTGTACCAACGCCAAAGGTTACGGTGTATGCTGTCACATCGTATGTCCATTTAGCATACAAAGTGGCGGTACCGTCTTTTGTCCAATTACCATTGGCATCAGTATAACCACTGACATTAGCTTTCAATGTACCATCTATATTGAGTACCAATGTAGTGCATGATGCATCAGTATAATAGCCATCGCAACGATAATCGGTGCGAGTAGGGTGGCTTGCGATACTTACAGAGCTGCTATTATAAGTAGCAGTTGCGCTACCATTGCTAGCACCATCATTGGCATGTAAAGTGATGTTGTAGGTTTTTGGGGTCCAATGGGCGTAGTATGTAACATTACCTGTAGGTTTGTTCGTTGTACCAACCTCAGTGATTTTTGTTCCACCACTTGCTGCTGTGTACCAACCATCAAAATTATATCCTGTGCGTGTAGGAGTTGGCAAGGTAACTGTAGTTGCTCCGTCGTATGTGGAAGAAGTAGGAGTTACAGAACCTCCATTAGGATTCCATGTAATTGTCCAAGGATTTACCGTGATAGTCACAGTTGGACTTACTTCTGAGGTAAGGGATGTATATCCATCAGGATTATAAGTAATTGTTGCCGTTACAGTGTATGTTCCTGATTTTGTAGCAGTAAATGTATTATTACTAGTGCTTGCACCAGAGTTTGGACTAATGCTATAGGTTGTGGACTTAATATCGTTAATTGTTTGATTAGAAGTTAACGATGGTGTTAGTGTAACATTCGCACCGATATTCACACTTGTAGATGATGCAGATAAACTACCTGTTGAGGCAGGTTTGATTGCATCTCCCCAAGTTACAGTGGCATTGCTGTTAGTAAAATCAGAAATGTAATTGCTAGTAGCAGAGAGTGTTATATCTCCTGTTTGATTCCAATCATTATCCCAAGAGGGAGTATTTGTTCCATTTTGATGGCGAGTTAAAATAACGTGTGACCATGTTCCGTTGGGAATTATAACGTAATGAATATCTCCAGAATATAATACGGATTTTCCTGCAAACTTATTTGTGCTACCTTTAAAGAAATAAGCAGACATGACGGCATTGTCTCCATCCCACCAACTTTCACCTTCTTTATTAAAATACAAGCGTGCAGTACCATCGCTAGTAATGTCCGCAGCACTCATGTTGGCAACTCCCATTAGTAGGAGAATGAGGATGGCAGTTATTCGTATACCTTTGGTATACCCTTGTAATAGATTAAGAATTTGTTTCGCCTTCTTCTCGGCACAAGTTGTAAATGTTTTCATATTGTTTTTATTGTTTTATTCGTTTTTATTTTGTGAGCAGAGGTCAAACCAATGACCAGTGCCCTATCTTCGGGGTATCTTCAGGATATCTTCGGGATAAATGCCGTTCTGGTAATTACAAACAAAAACGGCAACTCCGTCAATTAGTGGAATTACCGTTTTTGGAAAGTGGTTGATATGAATTTATCTTACAACTTAGTGTGATTCCTGAAGATAACAATACAATGCATATAGAGGTACATTGTCTATAATCTCGTTGCCTTTGTATTGTTTGAGAGAGGTCTTGATTGCCTTTTCTGATTTATTCTCCTGTATGAATTGTTTCAACGATTTCGCTTGCAAGTTCTCTCCTGCTTTGGCTTCTACAGGAATAGCACGATTTTTAATCTCAATCACAAAATCGATCTCTTGTTGCGAGTTCTGCTTGGTGTAATAATAAACAGGTAGGTTAGGTACGCACTTTAGTTCCTGCAGTACCAATTGCTCTGTCAACGCGCCATTGTACTCCTCAAAGATGTTATCTGTCAGCATGGCTTCCGTGGCATCTGTCATATTCATCGCACCTAATAATCCGCAATCCAACAAGAACAGTTTGAACGCATCTGCCTCTTCATAAAAGGTCAATGGCGCTTCTGGTTTGCTAACCTGACACACTTTATGCACAAGTCCAGCATCCATCAACCATTGGATAGCCAATTCAAAATCCTTGGCCCTTGCGCCTTTTTTGAGCATTCCAAATACAAATTTCTTGTTTTCTTTGGCTATTTGTGCTGGAACTGATCGGAATACTTGCGTAATACGAACCACTTGCTCTTTAGGGGCATGCTTCGAAAGGTCGTTGATATATGCCGTGAGGATTTCGTTGTGAATAGTACGAATCTCACGCAATGGCACATTGTCACAATACGCCTGTACCGCCTCTGGCATTCCTCCGACATAGAGATACATGCGCAAGTGCTTTACAATCTTTTCGTGTACTGTGTTCGTTACACTCCATTCTCTATTCAGGAGCTGTTGGTACATCTTATCCTCTCCTATTGCTTTGAGAAATTCCAGAAAAGTCATTGGGTGCATTTGCAATATATTCACTTTGCCAACAGGAAAACTCTCTCCTTGGTGCAGCAGTAGTCCCAACAATGAACCCGCAACAGCGATGTGTTGCTCGGGTGCGTTTTCGGCAAAGTACTTTAGAGCATGCAGTCCTCGTGGCACTTCTTGAATCTCGTCTATGATAATGAGTGTTTTACCTGCAACAATCTGGGTGTTGGTCATCGCTTCCAACGCTTGAATGATGCGTTTGACATCATAATCTTCAAACAATTTGGCAGCCAGCGACTCCTTATCGCAGTTGATATATGCTACATTGTCATAATGCATTTCTCCAAAATGCTTTAGAATCCATGTCTTGCCAACTTGTCGCGCGCCATTTAGTATCAACGGTTTGCGTCGTGGACTGGTTTTCCATTGCAACAATTCTTCAATTATTAGCCGTTCCATATGTATGTTTTATTGATGTGTTTTTAAATTCGCTGCAAAGGTACTGAAAATAAATGATATATGCAAATGATTTACATTTTTATGAACGACTTTTTGTGATTTTTCGCATTTTTATGAATGACTTTTGCATAAAATGACACACTTTTATGAACGACTTTGGCGTTTTGTTTCATCAAAATGCCAGAATCATTTTTAGTAATTCCACTATTTCAAAGATCACTTCTGTCGCTCTGCGACGTTTTATTTATCCACCCAGTAGGTGGGCGGTTTTTGGGTGATTGACTATTTGGTCTGGTCTATAGGTCAAATTGCAGCTCTGCTGCTCTCCTCGCCTCTACACTTTACACTCTACACTCTACGCCTTAATGCAGCTCCGCTGCTTTCCTCTGACGAGCAAAGACCACCAACGCTGCGGCGGCAGCAAACAGCAACATCACCCATGGATCACCGACAGGGTAACTTTGCTCTTGATCACCTGCATCACCACCACCAGTTAGATTGCGGCGGTTGGTGGGGGCGTTTTGCCTGTCGTTGTCATTGCCCTGACCATTGCCATACACAGGGTTGTTGTCGCTGGGGAGCGAGGACTCAAATGGTTGATACACTGTGGATTGGTAGGCGTTGTAGCCGACCTGCGCATCTTGCACCGAATAAGAGGACTGCTGCATAGCGTTGTACTCTGTGGGGTAGGACGCGTCATAACGACCGCCTTTGGCTGTGGAATAAACTTGTGCGGAGATAGGCATGATGCCTGCCCACATAAAGATGCATACCCACACGATATGCTTCGCACGCGCGGTGAGCGTGCAATCAAAAAAATGTTTGATTGTATCTGTTCTCATGATAAAAAATTAATTCATATTACTATAGTGCAACTGTGCTGCAAGGCATCGTGCTTCTGATACCTCACAACAAAAGCATGCAAAGGTACGGTTTTTTGTTGCATGTTTTGAACAGAAACTAAACACCATTAACCCCTAATAACACATGCTTTGAAGTGCGATATACACAAAAAGAACGTGTAAAATCAAGAAAAACGCAAAAAAACACAAAATAATTTGCAAATGTGCGCAAAAAACCGTACCTTTGC
>JAZNPR010000070.1:0-2352 GCA_045589755.1 Paludibacteraceae bacterium | reverse complement strand
CAAGTAAGTAGTTGATTGTTAAATAGTTAAATCAATTATAAATGATTAATATAGCACTCTTTACGGGTGCTATTTTTATTTGTGCAAGCATCGTTGTTAATCGTTGCTAAGCCTTTTTACGCCTGTTTTTGTACCTCCTGTGTACCTCGCCGCTCGAAATGCGATTTTGCGTTGGCGAGGTGATGGAAAAAGTTGAATATGGTTGAATATGGTTTAAGATAGTTAAACCAAAACAGGAGAAATCAGGAGAATTAAACACTAAAAACAGTAGTAAAATGGCAGCAAGTAACATTAGAATCAAGAAGATTTGCCAATGGTGTGGAGTTGAGTTTGAGGCTCAAAAAGTATCTACGAAGTATTGTTCACATCGTTGTGCTAATCTAGCCTACAAACAGGCGGTTCGTGACAAAAGAGTTAAACAAGCAGAAAACGAAACTCATTATGTCAAGACAGAAAAACCAGTTGAGAACATCAAAGACAAGGAGTATTTATCAATTGCTCAAGCAGCAACTCTTTTAGGTTTATCACTTCAAGCCGTATATAAAATGATATACGCAGGTCATCTGGTCGCATATAAATTAAGCAGAAGATTATCATTCGTAAAACGAACTGATATAGATGCTATGCTTAAAGCCAATCCATACGAAAAGCGACAACCGCGAGACGCTATTACAATAACAGAGCTATACACCACAGCCGAGATTAAAGAAAAATTTGGCGTTAAGGAGTCGTGGATTTATGAGATTGCGAAGGAGCATAATATCCCTCGCACATTTAATCGTGGCAGAACCTATTGGAGTAAGAAGCATATTGACTCTTACTTTGCCAAGAAAGCTCCTGATGCGAGCATTACAGAATGGTACAGCGTGGCCGAACTGCAAGAGAAGTTCGGAATGACACTTTCGGCAATCTATACTTTCGTCTATAAGAATGTAATCCCCAAACGCAAAGAGGGAAAGATGGTCTATTACTCGAAAAAGCACTTCGACATAGCCAAAGGCATTGCTACACCCGAAGAGCCGAAATACTACACCATACCCGAAGCGATGGAGAAGTTCAACCTCACACGCGACCAGCTCTACCACTATGTGGCTTATCACAACATCACTCGCATCAAGGTTGGCAAATACACCAAGATTTTGCGCTCCGAACTCGACGAGTTTTTTGAGCCACCGAAGATTGAGTAAAGTTACTTAATGGTGATTGATACCACCATCGGAACACCAATTTAATTTGCATCAAAAAGTATAAACAATTAATTTATAAGACAATGACACTAACTTGTACAAATGTAACCTTGCGCCAAAAGGCGTTACGCAATGACCGTATTTCACTCTATTTGGATTACTATCCCGCAATCCGCAACCCCTACACGATGAAGATGAGCCGCCGAGAATTCCTCGGTATTTACCTCTATGCCAAGCCACGCAACGAGCAACAACGAATGTTCAACCAAGAGATGCTCAACAAGGCAGAGGCGATACGTTGTATTCGTGTGCAGTCGCTTATCAACGAGGAGTTTGGTTTCCTCGACAAGAACAAGCAGAAGGTTGATTTCCTTGCCTACTTCCGAACAAAGGCACGCGAGAGATACGAAAAGTGGGACTGCGTTTGCAACCATTTCGAGAAGTTCTGCGGTGGCAAATGTACTTTCGGAGATATTACCGTTGAGCTATGCGAAAAGTTTCGAGATTATCTATTGAAATGCAAGCAGATACATCACCCCAACTCATATATCAGTCGAAATTCGGCAGCGGGATATTACTCCACTTTCCGCGCTCTGTTGAAGATTGCCTACAAGGAGAAGATGTTGCGCGAAAACCTCAATGACTTCCTTGAAAAAATCGAGTGGAAAGAGGTTAAAAAGGAGTACTTGACACTCGACGAGGTAAAACAACTTGCCGCCACTCCTTGCCGTATTCCAGTGCTGAAACAAGCATCGCTCTTTGCTTGTATGACGGGGTTGCGCATCAGTGACATACTCAAATTGCAGTGGAGCGACTTCGAAATGGGCCCAGATCAAGGCTACTATATTCGCATCTGCACCGAGAAAACCGAGACCGAGGCAACACTCCCCATCAGCCACGAAGCGTTGGAACTATGTGGCGAATGGGGCAAAGGATTGGTGTTCAAAGGACTCACCCGCGCAATGACACACCACCCACTAAAACAATGGATTGCCGAGGCTGGGATAAAGAAGAAAATAACCTTCCACTGCTTCAGGCACAGCTATGCGGTCATCCAAATCTCTTTAGGCACAGACATTTACACCGTATCGAAGATGCTGACGCATAAGAATGTTACCACCACGCAGATTTATGCCGACCTTGTGAACTCCAAGAAACGCGAAAC
>JAZNPR010000069.1:0-14796 GCA_045589755.1 Paludibacteraceae bacterium | reverse complement strand
ATAATTGCAAAAATAAGATCGTTAATTTTTTTTATTATGTCGTCAGTAGGAGTCTTGAGTGCATTTGCTACTTCATTATACAACTCTATAGAGATTATTTGAGGAATAGGTATGTTTTCGACATACTGTCTTAGCCATCTCCAACCATTCTCATCAAATCTGCTACAAGATACATCCAAATAAAATAAAGTAGCTAAAGAATTTAAAAATCCTAATAAACAGTATAACTTACATTCATCATTATCGTTTTTATCAAATGTAATCATATAACTAGTATTGCTAATCATTTGATTATTCATATCAAGTGTAAATGCATTACCTGTTCTTGCTAATTCTGCATATACGATTTTTGGCTTATTAAAATCGTCCGAATAGTTCGCCCCCCATCGCTGCATTGCATACCATTCATATCGTATGCCCGTTTCTGCTTTGTTCCTTGCAGAAAGTTGTGGTTTATATTGTATTAGATGCTGATAAACAGCAGGATACTGCATTTTGAATGTATCTTCTGCCTTCTTCGAAGCTCCTTGTATTGTTGGGTCTTTATGTAAAGGGAAATGCCAAGGGATATATATTAACCACAATTCTGCCCAATCATAGTTGTATCGTTTAATATCTCTACCGCGAAGAATCGGTCGTATAAGTTCGGCTGTTCTTTCACGTTCAGCATCGTCTAAACAATGAGCTAAAATCTCATTACGCTTCTCAGTTGTTATTATAAAGGCATCGTTATAACCTGTCTTTATTCCATAGTTAATTTGAATATCCCATTTTTTGAGAGGAGTACCTATCGCTTCTATTTTACTTTTAATAGATTGTTCTATATCGGACAAAATCACCCAACTATCGGAAGTGTCATATAGTACTTTTGTAAAATGCAACTGAACAAAATCGCTCAAATTTTTTATGTCATCTATTTTATAGTTTTGACATGAAACAGCTTGGCATTTTTGTTGATCATTTAAGGTTTTACTCAACAAAAGGATATTCGTGTCTACTGTTGCATTTTCAAAAACCTTAATTCCTGCAAAATCAATCAAAATATTTGGCGTTGTTTGAGTGTTTAGGAATTGTCGCAGTTTTTCTCCATAGCCTGCTCGCATCCATTTATTAGATGTAATAAAACACAACAATCCATTAGGCTTGAGTAACTGGTAACCACGCTCATAAAATAGACAATAAATATCACCTGTTCGTGCATAAGTAGTATAATTATTACGAGAATTTCCTTTTTTGCTAGTGTTAGGCTCATACAATTTTGCCAGTTTTCCACCATCCGCTTGTAATTGTATATATGGTGGATTGCCAATAATTATATCAAAACCACAGAATTTTCCATGGTCATCAAGAACTTCAGGGAACTCTAACATCCATTCTAAAGAATGTGAATAAAGTTGTTCTTTTTGTATATTATTATTGATGGTAGCATCAAATAAATTCATTTGCGAGTCAGGATTCTGAATGCGGAATTTTATTTGTTCTATGCTATTTTTCACATTTTGTTTTTGTGATTTGTCACAAGTTTGCTTGTATTGGATAACTGCTTGCTTATAAGCAGTTACATGCTTTTGCAGAAACGAATCATTGATAGATTCTCCTATGGCGATAGGATATTTGTTTTTAATGGAATCGCCACATTTTATGTTTATATCAATATTGGGCAACGTCTCTAATTCATGAGTGTCTTTATAATATGCGTGCTTAAGAAGTTCTATCCATAAACGTAAACGACATATATTAACAGAATTTGGGTTAAGGTCTACGCCAAAAAGATTGTTCTCAATGATGTTACGCTTTAACTCAAATAGCGTTTTTTGTACTCGTTGGCTTTCGATATTGTGGGGATTATAATGAAAAATTTCTCCATCTTCATCTAACACAACAAGTTCATCATTATCAATAGATATACTATAGTCTTTTAGGCGTTTTCCATTCTCATCAAGCAGCAAACCTAATTCTGCTCGAATTGCAATAAGGCGATTAAGTGCAGAAACCAAGAAGTGTCCCGAGCCTACAGCGGGGTCACATAATGTAATACTATTTAATAGAGCAATTGCTTCTTGTTTGTCAAAATCGTTATTGTGAATATCGGTAAGTGTTTTACAATGCCATTGGAAATGATCATTGAACTTTTGTATAACCGTTCGCTCAATTGACTCTTTACACATATATTGTGTGATGAATGCAGGTGTAAAGAAAGAGCCATCTTTGTATCCATTAATTTTTTCAAAGATAAGTCCAAGAACAGAAGCGTTTATCAGTGTTTTGTTGTCAGATTTTGTAATATCATCAGATTGATCGCTGCCAAAATCATAGGCATCCAAGAAACGGAATAGATATTCTAAAGAGTCCATTTCTGTTTTTATATGATGTCCGTTGATATCTTTCAGTACTGTTTGAGAAAATAATGGCATTTTTCCCAACTTAAGTCCAGTTATTCTGATATATTTACTTTCATTCTCTGTTTGCTCAAAGAGTGAACTATTTAGATATGGAATATACTGGAATTTCTCTTTAACCTGTGCATTTCTACTCATAGTAGGAATGGCGAGCACTTTGAAAAAGAGTTCGTTAAGTTCATCGTAATCTTTAATAAACTGTGGTGTAAGGAATCGATAATTATCTGCATTCTTATTGCCATGATAACTAATTAATTGGCTCTCCAATAACTTCAAGAATAGAATTCGATTAATCCATGTTATTACCAAATTGAGTGCTATATCAAATCGTTGACTATCATTAGAAATGGTGTCATAGTCTTCGAGTTGATACATTGTGCTTTCCAATAAAGAAAAAGGATTTCTATGTGCAACAGGTTTACGTTCAATAATATTTTTACCATCTACTTTACGCTCTTCGAGTCCTATAATATGCAGTAATTCATTGTAAAAAGCAGTGTTCAGTTTGTTGGAATCTGCATACTGAATCTGTTTTAGTAAATGTGCTGGTTGTAAAAGACGATAGAACTTGAGTTTGTCCGTATCCTTTTTTAGTAATCGGATATCAATGTAAGCAAATATGATATTCTGTTTTACTTGATCAATTTTAGGTTTGGCGATTTCTGTATAAAAGTCCTTTGTGCTGGTAAATAAAGTTTTGTTATTATCCCAATCGTTGTAAAGTTTTACAAATTTCTTATCATCAGCAAAGTGTTTTTCAAACTCTGTAGCATCTATAATGAACCATTCGTAACCATTGGTCATAATAAGATGTTTAAGTGTGATATTTTTATTGCGAAAGCGTTCCCGCATAAAGTACAATACAAGTTCCTGCATTGCTTTACAATTGAGATTTTGTAAAGATGGAAATTCGGATTGGTTATTTGGCGACTTTGCTTCCAAGATAACTTCAATTGGACTACTACCATCTTTTGTCTGATATATTGCGCCGTCAATGGAACCTGCAGTGTTAACAAGATTTTGAGCATAGAACGCATCTCGTAGAAATTGTAGAATGTAGTTCTTGTTATGTTCTTCTGACTCATTAGGTAGGATGCTCTGCAGTAGATTGTGCAGCGCATCTAAAAAGGTGGTGAATTGCTCGTTGGTTGGCTTATGTCGTAGCAACTGCTTATTAAGGATATCTTGAATTGGCTTTAACATGGCGATAAATGTTTATCAAATTTTATTTAAAACTCTTTACAGAGAACGATAATTTTTGTAGATATGCAAGATTTTCCGATTGATTGCAGGAGATATATTTTGACATTTATTTATTCCTCAAAATAATCTATATCTATTCTTTTAACTTCGTATACTTTTTTAGGAGTAACACCCACATTAAACTCTATCATATAATTGGCTAGTTCTTTTCCATCAATTAAAACAACCTTTTGTGTAAGTCCTTTTACATATTCTCGAGCTTCTTTGGAGAAAAACGATGTAGTAATAAACACCCCTTTATTTGCGCTTTTTCCAGCCAATGCACCTACAAATTTTTGAAGTTCTGGACGACCGACAACTACACTTGTCCATTGTTTGGCTTGCAGATATATTTTATCGAGACCTAATTTATCTTCATAAATAATACCATCGATACCTTCATCACCTGAGTGTTTTGTCACCTGCGCAGATTCGGGATTATTACTTCCATATCCCATCTTAAGCATCAAATCTACTACTAAATGCTCAAAGAATATAGGATCTTTTTTTTCTAAAATTTTGTTTAACAGATCAGCAGCCAAATCATTGGATATATTTTCATATGCTTGCTCTGATTGTTCGGTAGGAGTTAATTCATGAATGGGGCTTTGAGTATTCTGCTCACATTTTAACTTCTTAGTAGGAACTCCATAGTATTCTGCAAACTCAGGATAAATAAGTAAGTCCTCTATTAACAAATTATCATGTGAATTAAGATAATCTAAACCACGTTGTGTTATGCGATATACGCCTGTTTTGGGGATTTCAATAAACAATGCTCTACGAAAATACTGACGAGCCCATCCTACACGATCACGAAGTTGTGTAGATGTCCCACTTTTGGTACGCAACAACTTATCTTCCTCTGTTAATCCTAAATATTCTGCAACCTCATCTACCATTTGAGAGGTGGTTTTTTCGCCATTCTTCAACAAAAGAAGGAATGGATACAAGAATTTTTCAAAAGTAGGTACCATAATTGTTCTATTTTCTAGTTTAATCTGCAAAGATACGCTTTTTTTTTGAGGTATGCAAATAAAAACGCTTTTTTGGGTTATTTTATTGGTGGAGGGTGTAGCGGTAAGGCTATACTGTTTAGAGTTTAGAGAAAAGAAAATGCCATTTATGCGAGTTTTGCATAAATGGCAGGGGGAATAACGCTATACTAAATATGTCGGGCAACGGTATCGTTGCGGATTAGTTATGAACTATGAGTGATGAGTGGTAAGTTATCGGTCGTCGGTCGGTGGAATAGGGGAAGGTATAAGAGAAGTAAAAGAGACGGCAATCTTAATAAAAAGCCTTTTTTGTGTTTCGGAGTTCTTAGGTCCTTCCTTGGTTCTTCTTTGGTTCGTCCTTGGTCTTTAGCCCGAGAGGAATTGGTAAGGTTCAAAGGGAAGGAATATTAAGAAAAGTACTTTTTGAGTTATAAACTATGTATGACAACTTATAAAATAATCGCCACTTGTGCGAAAACACAAATGGCGACTGATTTGTTAAAATCTTTTGCCAGCAGTTGATTAGTCTTTCTTCACTGGGGTTTTAGGGAAGATTATCCAGAATGCCAAGGCTACTACCAATGCAAAGCCAGCAAAGATATACCAGCTGGTTTGCCAGCCTTGCCATATAGCCATTGGGCCTGCTGCAATTACTGATTCAGCATTCACAAAGTGGTTCACAATTGCTTGTGCTGCTAAAGTACCAATAGTAGCACCAAAGCCGTTGGTCATCATCACGAACAAACCTTGTGCGCTGGAGCGTTGGCTTGGATCGGTCTCTTGATCCACATACAACGAACCAGAGATATTGAAGAAGTCAAAAGCGAAGCCATAGACAATGCAGCTTAATACGAACAATATCACACCTGGCATGCCTGGGTTGCCTGCGCCAAAGAATCCGAAACGCAATACCCATGCCAGCATCGCCATCAGCATCACAGACTTAATACCAAACTTCTTCAAGAAGAATGGAATGAACAAGATGCACAATGCCTCGCAGATTTGTGAGATAGAGATCAAGATATTAGCGTGTTGTACGCCAAACGTATCGGCAAACTCCTCAATCGCTCCGAAGCTGGTAATGAATGGGTTAGCGTAGCCGTTGGTGATTTGCAAGCACATACCGAGCAACATAGAGAAGATGAAGAACACAGCCATCTTCTTTTGTTTGAACAGCGCAAATGCCTCCAAGCCGAGTGCTTCCACAAGCGACTTGTTTTCCACGTGACCTTTCACAGGGCACTTAGGCAATGTGAGCGAGTAGATAGCGAGTACAATACTCAACGCACCACTGACAACGAATTGCTTAGGAGTAGCTTGGAATCCACAGAGATCCACTACCCACATGGTTACAATAAAGCCCACAGTACCGAGTACGCGGATAGGAGGGAAGTCCTTCACTGTATCCATGTTTGCTTGTGTGAGTGCGGTATAAGCCACGGAGTTGCTGAGTGCAAGAGTTGGCATAAAGAATGCCACCGAAGCGGTGTAAAGCGAGAAGAGTGTAGCAAATTGTACGCCGTCGCCTGCCATCAGTCCGTAGGCGCCTGTAGCAATCATAAAGGTACCTGCCAATGCGTGGCACAGACTAAGTGATTTCTCGGCAGGAATCCAGCGGTCTGCCACGATACCCATGAGTGCGGGCATAAACAAGCTGACGATACCTTGGATGGAATAAAACCAGCCGATATTGGTAGCCATACCGTGCGTAGCAAGGTAGGTACCCATAGATGTTAAATACGCTCCCCAAACGGCAAATTCGAGGAAGTTCATGACTGTTAGTCGAAGTTTGATGTTCTTCATATTCTGTATGTTTTTAAGTTTATAGTTTATAGTTTAAAGTTTATAGGCACGGAATATGCGGCTATGCCGCCCAGCCTTTACACTTTACACCTTACACCTAATATCAAAACTCACTTGTAAAGTGGAACTTAATGTTCTTATAGTCGTTCTGTGCCATTTGGAGGACATAGCCGCTATCTGCCATAAAGACATCGCGACCCTCTTTGTCCTTCGCCATATACTGGGCTTTGCGTTTCTTGAACATCTCCAATTCGGCTTCGTTGTCGCTCTCTATCCAGCATGCCTTGTACATCTGCAATGGCTCCCAACGGCATTTGGCTTGGTACTCATGCTCCAAGCGGTGTTGGATAACCTCAAACTGCAATTGTCCTACTGTGCCGACAATCTTGCGACCGTTGAACTGGCTGACAAACAACTGTGCCACACCTTCGTCCATGAGTTGGCTAACGCCTTTGTCAAGCTGCTTTTGCTTCATTGGGTCGGCATTCTCGATATACTTAAACATCTCAGGCGAGAAGGATGGCAAGCCCTTGAAGTGGAGGTTCTCGCCTGCAGTGAGGGTATCACCGATCTTGAAGTTGCCTGTATCTGGAAGACCCACTATATCGCCTGCAAAAGCTTCATCTACCGTCTCTTTGCGCTGCGCCATGAAGCAGGTAGGAGCAGAGAAACGCATTTGGCGGTTCTCGCGCACGTGTTTATAATAGGTGTTGCGCACGAACTTACCGCTACAAATCTTGAAGAAGGCAATACACGAACGGTGGTTGGGGTCCATGTTGGCGTGGATTTTGAAGCAGAAAGCGGTAAATCCATCCTCCATAGGTTCGACCTTGCGCTCTACTGCCTCCACAGGGCGTGGCGATGGAGCAATCTGCACGAAGCACTCGAGGAGTTCCTTGACACCAAAGGTGTTGAGTGCTGAACCGAAGAATACAGGTGCCAAATCACCAGCCAAGTAATCCTCACGAGAGAAAGGATTATATACACCCTCAATCATCTCCAAATCCTCTTGGAGTTTCATTGCATCTTGTTCGCCAACGAGCTGCGCAATTTGTGGGTCAGTAACATCGTCAAAACGCAAAGACTCAGTGACTTGCGTTTTATTGGGCGTATAGAGGTCGAGGGTAGATTGGAAGATATTGTACACGCCTTTGAATCGCTCGCCGCTATTGATTGGCCACGACAAAGGGCGCACATGGATGCCGAGTTCGCTCTCTACCTCGTCCATGAGGTCAAATGGGTCTTTACCCTCGCGGTCCATCTTATTCACAAACACCATCACAGGGGTCTTGCGCATACGGCAGACTTGCATGAGGCGGCGGGTCTGTGTCTCCACACCTTTGGCGGAGTCAATCACGATCACTACCGAATCCACAGCTGTCAGCGTGCGGAAGGTGTCCTCTGCAAAATCCTGGTGACCAGGGGTATCAAGGATATTGATATGGTAGTTGTTGTAGTCAAAACCCATCACGGAAGTAGCCACGGAGATACCGCGCTGCTTCTCGATCTCCATCCAGTCGGAGGTGGCGGTTTTGCGAATCTTATTGCTTTTTACGGCTCCTGCTACGTGGATAGCACCTCCGTAGAGCAGGAGTTTCTCGGTGAGCGTCGTTTTACCCGCATCCGGGTGCGAGATAATCGCAAAAGTGCGGCGACGCAAGATTTCTTGTTGTTCAGCGTTGGTTAACACAATTATGAATTTTTAATTATGAATTTTGAATTATTTCAGTAATGGTGCGTGGCAGGAGTTGTTTCTCCGCTTGTTGTACGCGTTGTGAGAGCGTATCGGGGGTGTCGTTTGGCAGTATAGGAACGGTGGTTTGTGCGATGATGCTACCGCCGTCTACCTCTGCGCTCACGTAGTGCACAGTACAGCCAGCCACCTTGTCCCCCGCTTCCAATACCGCTTCTTGCACGCGTATGCCGTACATGCCTTTGCCGCCGTGTTTGGGCAGCAGCGAAGGGTGGATATTGATGATGCGCTTCTCCCACTTGTGGCATATCCATTCGGGGATAATAGCCAAGAAACCTGCCAGTACCACCAACTGTATATCGTGTTGCGCGAGCGTTTGGTCAATCTCTGTCCAGTCCTTGGAGAGCAGGGTAGGAATATGGGCGTTTTGCGCACGTGCAAGGGCAGAACAATCGCGATTGGCCACGACCAATGCTACATGATACCCGTGCTGCAACTGCTGGTCAATCAGTGTTTGCAGGGTAGTGCCAGTGCCTGAGGCAAAGACGGCTATGTGGCTTGTTGTATTCATCAATGTCCTCGTACAAATATGCCTTCAGCTTGGTTTTCAAGAAAACAGCAATTCTCCGAATGTTCTTCGGAGAATGCAGTTTGTTGTTCTGTTATGTAGTCTTCGTAAGTCATCAACGCAGTTTGGCTCCGAATTTCTCATCGAAGGTCTTGAGCAGTTTCGCCATGATGGCCTCGATTTGCTTATCCTTGAGGGTATTCTCCGCATCTTGAAGAATGAATGACAATGCATAACTCTTCTTGCCTGCCTCAAGGTTCTTTCCCTCATAAACGTCGAAGAGGTTAACAGCCTTCAATAGCTTCTTCTCTGCTGCCAATGCGGCTTTGGCCAAATCGGCGAACTTCACCGACTTATCCACCAACAGCGCAAAGTCGCGTTTCACCTCTGGGAACTTAGGCAGGTCATTGATGACTGGTTTGTATTGCTTGTTGAGGCGGAGTAGCATGTTCCAATCCAAGTCTGCGTAATAAACAGGGTTGTCAATATCGAATGCCTTGAGCAACTTGCTATTAACCATACCCATCATACCGATCTGCTTGCCGTTAGGTGCTTTAATCACTAATCCGTCGGAGCAGAGTTCGTTCTCCAATGGCTCCAATGCGCAGTTGGCAATATTCACTCCCAAACGACGGAGCACATTATTTACATACGCGCGCAAGGTGTAGAAACTGCTCTTCTCCTCCTTTTGCACCCATGATTGTGTGGTCTTGTTACCCGTCAACCACAACGCCAAGTGTGGCTCTTCGCTGTAGGCATAAAGTGGGTCATATACCCAGTGTGGGTCTTTGGCTTGACGGTCGGCAATCTTCTGCGCGCTATAGTGGTAGCAGTTGCCAAACTCATAGAACTTGAGGTCGGCATTCTTGCGGTTGGCGTTGCGTTGGATACTCTCCAATCCACCAAAGAGCAAGGTCTGACGCATCACACCCAAATCTTGGCTCAGTGGGTTCATAATCTTTACACAAGTGTCTAACGAAAGTTCAGCAAGTGGCTCATAGTAAGATACTTTGGTGAGCGAGTTGTTCAATATCTCGTTGAATCCTTGAGCGGTCAGTTGCTCGGATATGCGGATTTGCAATGCCACTGGATTGGGCTTTGGATTATAGCTCAGCGAAGTGTTGAGTTTCTCAGGGAACTCCACATTGTTGTAGCCATAGATACGCAGGATATCCTCCACCACATCGCACTCGCGCTGTACATCTACGCGATAGCGAGGTACACCGATTTGCCATACCTTGCCCTCTTTGCTGTATATCTCAACCTCCATAGCACAGAGGATGCGCTCGATGAGTTCTTCGCCTAATTCTTTGCCAATCAATGCATTCACGCGGTCAATATTCAGTTCTACAGGGAATGGTGCAAAGTAATTCTCGCCTTGGTCGGTAATCTCCATCGCAATCTCGCCGCCTGCTACCTCTTGGATGAGCAGTGCGCAGCGTTTGAGTACGTAGAGGGTGTTATTAGGGTCGCAACCGCGCTCGTAGCGGAAGCTGGCATCGGTGGAGAGTTGATGACGGCGAGCTGTCTTGCGGATGCTGACTGGATCGAAGTAAGCGCTCTCCAAGAAGACATTGGTGGTGGTCTCAGAGATACCAGAGTCTTGTCCGCCAAACACACCAGCGATACACATTGGTTCCTCGGCGTTGCAGATCATCAAGTCTGCTGCGGAGAGGGTACGCTCTACACCGTCCAAGGTCACGAACTTCTGACCTTCGGCAGCGTTCTTCACGATGACCTTATTGCCTTTGATCTTGTCGGCGTCAAAAGAGTGGAGTGCTTGACCCATCTCGTGGAGCACGAAGTTGGTCACGTCCACCACGTTGTTGATAGGACGGATACCGATGGTGTTGAGGGCTTTCTTGAGCCAGTCGGGTGACTCCTTGATGGTCACACCCTTGATGCTCACGCCTGTGTAGCGAGGGCATGCATCACTGTTCTCTACCACTACCTCAATTGGTAAGGCGTTGCTTTGCATATGGAAATCCTCTACGCTAGGTTTCTCCAGCCTTATCACCTCATTGCCTTTCGCCTGATAATATGCATATAGGTCGCGTGCTACGCCATAGTGACTAGCACCGTCAGCACGGTTAGGAGTGATATCTACCTCAATCAAGGTATCATCTTCCACTCCAAAATACTCCTTAGCAGGCATACCTACTGGCGTATCGGCTGGCAATACCATAATACCGTCGTGACTCGTGCCTACGCCAATCTCATCTTCGGCACAGATCATACCCAGTGACTCCTCGCCACGGATTTTGCCTTTCTTAATGGTGAACTTCTCCTCGCCGTCATAAAGTACGGTGCCTACGGTAGCTACGATAACTTTTTGTCCAGCAGCCACATTAGGTGCACCGCAGACAATCTGCAGAGGCTCTGCATCAGGAGCAACGCGCGTAGTGGTGATATGCAGGTGGTCAGAGTTAGGGTGGTCAACGCAGGTGATGACTTCGCCTACGACCAATCCCTCCAATCCGCCTTTGATAGTTTGTACTTTTTCTACTTTGCCTACTTCCAAACCAATGGAAGTCAAGATGTTAGCTACTTCTTCTGCGCTGTCGGTAAGCGTCAAGTAGCGTTTGAGCCAATTATACGATATATTCATTGTTTTGGTGCGCTGAGCGCGATTAATTTAGTCAAATTAATAGTGCATACAAAATGCGGTGCAAAGTTACAACTTTTTTTTGATAATTGCAAGCAAAACGAAGGAAATTTTATTTGAAAATAAATTTCGGCAAGAATACTTGCGTATGTGAGAAAAATATTGTATCTTTGCACGATAATTGTAATCGTACAATAAAAATCGAATTATTAACAACTAAAATACCATACAAAACAAGAACCATTATGGCTAAAAAAGAAATTCAATTCTCCCTTGTCTATCGCGACATGTGGCAGAGTAGTGGCAAGTATGTGCCACGCAAAGATCAATTGGCAAAAATTGCTCCCGTCATTATCGACATGGGCTGTTTTGACCGCGTAGAAACCAATGGCGGTGCCAGCGAACAAGTCAATCTACTCTACGGTGAGAATCCTAATATAGCAGTACGCACCTTCACCAAGCCCTTCAACGAGGCAGGTATCAAGACCCACATGCTCGACCGTGGTCTCAACGCCTTGCGTATGAACCCTGTACCTGCAGATGTGCGCCAGCTCATGTATAAGGTGAAACATGCGCAAGGTGTGGACATCACGCGTATCTTCTGTGGACTCAACGACCCTCGCAATATCATCCCATCCATCAAATGGGCAAAAGAGGCAGGTATGACCGCACAAGCGACCATGTGTATCACCTATTCTAAGGTGCACAATGCGGAATACTATATCAACCTCGCAGAAGAACTTATCGCCAATGGCGCACAAGAAATTTGCCTCAAGGATATGGCGGGTATCGGTCGCCCTGCAATGCTTGGCACCATCGTTGCTGCAATCAAGGAGAAACACCCTGATATCATCATCCAATACCATGGTCACTCTGGTCCTGGATTCTCCGTAGCAAGTATGCTCGAAGTAGCTAAAGCAGGTGGCGACGTTTTGGACGTAGCTATGGAGCCACTCAGTTGGGGTATGGTACACCCAGACGTAATTACTATCCAATCTATGCTCAAAGACGCTGGTTTCCTCGTGAAGGATATCAATATGAAAGCATACATGGAGGCTCGCTCGCTCACCCAATCGTTCATCGACGACTTCCTCGGCTACTGGATCGACCCACGCAACTCGAAGATGACTTCGCTCCTCGTAGGCTGCGGTCTGCCAGGTGGTATGATGGGTAGTTTGATGGCGGACCTCAAGGGTATGCATGCGGCTATCAACGCCAACCTCGTGAAGCGTGGCCAAAATGCCCTCAGCGAAGATGAACTCCTCGTAGAGCTCTTCGACGAAGTACAACGTATCTGGCCTATGCTCGGTACACCATGTTTGGTAACTCCATTCTCACAATACGTCAAGAACGCTGCGCTCATGAACCTCTATAGCAAGTCCATGGGAGAGAAACCATTCACACGCATGGACCCTGCTATGTGGGGAATGATTCTCGGCAAGTCGGGTAAACTGCCGGGCGAACTCGCACCAGAGATTATCGAACTCGCTAAAGAGAAAGGCATGGAGTTCTACACCGATGACCCACAAGCCCTCTATCCAGATGTTCTCCCACAATTCATCGCCGAGATGGAAGAGAAAGGTTGGGACCGCGGTCAAGACGACGAGGAACTCTTTGAGTTCGCTATGCACGAGAAGCAATACCGCGAATACAAGTCGGGTCAAGCCAAAGAGCAATTTAATAAGGATTTGCTCGAGCGCATGGAGAAAGCCGCACAAGGAGGCAAACAAGTTACCTTTATCTCTGCTGCCGACAAACGCGCCATCTTGCATCCTAACGCTGAACCATTGGAGGCAACGCTCTCTGGTAAAGTGCTTTGGGAACTTGATTTCAACGAGGATAGCAAAGCCCCTGCCTTGGGTACTTTCTACAAACAAGGCGATGTGGTATGCTACCTGCAAACACCTCATGGCATCGAACCAATCCGTGCGTTTGAACACTGCCGCGTAGTGGCTATCGACAAGGAGCAAGGGGCTACTGCAGTCAAGGGCGATGCACTCTGCTGGGTGGAGAAAGCCGACCTCGTAGAGGAGATTATCACCGATGTCAAAGGAGCTGCTAAGAAAGTAAAAGCTGCTATCAAAGAGGCAGTTAAGAAAGCAGACACGGAGATTATTGAAGGCACTAAAAGCAATTGGAAAATGACGAAAAATCATAAGTAATATGAAAAAATATAATTTCAATGCAGGACCAAGTATCCTGCCAGCAGAAGTGATCAAACAAACAGCAGATGCTGTCATTGATTTTCAAGGCGAAGGGCTGAGTATCCTGGAGATTTCTCACCGTGCTAAGTATTTTCAACCTGTTGTGGATGAGGCAGAAGCGCTCATGAAGGAGCTTTTGAATATCCCAGAGGGCTACCGCGTAATATTTGTGGGTGGTGGTGCAAGTCTGCAATTCTGCATGGTGCCATTCAACTGCTTGGAACACAAAGCCGCTTACCTTAATACTGGCGTTTGGTCGAAGAAAGCCATTAAAGAGGCTAAGGCTTTCGGCGAAGTGGTAGAGGTGGCGACCTCAGCAGCGGATAACTTCACCCATATCCCTATGGATTTCGAAGTCCCACAAGATGCTGATTATTTGCATATCACAACCAACAACACCATCTATGGTACCGAGATCTCCGACGAGAAACTTCAAGCAATTTATGAGAAAAAAGGCAATGTACCTTTGATTGCAGATATGTCTTCTGATATCCTCTCTCGCCCCATTGATGTGAGCAAATACGATATTATTTACGGTGGTGCACAAAAGAACCTTGCACCTGCAGGTGTGACCTTTGTGATTGTGAAAGAGGAGTTCCTTGGCAAGGTCACTCGTCATATCCCAACCATGCTCGATTACCGCACCCATGTGGAGAATGGCAGTATGTTCAATACCCCTCCTGTATTGCCTATCTATACCGCTATGCTTACCTTGCGTTGGTTGAAGGCAAATGGTGGTTTGCAAGCTGCTTTGGAACGCAATGTGGCGAAGGCAGAGTTGCTCTACAAAGCGATTGATGAGAGTAAGATTTTCGAGGGTACAGCCCGCAAGGAAGACCGCTCAATCATGAATATCTGCTTTGTGTTGAAACCAGAGTACGCACACTTGCAAGACGACTTCTTCAAATTTGCTACGGCGAAGGGTATGGTAGGTATTAAGGGACACCGCTTGGTAGGTGGTTTCCGCGCTAGTACCTATAATGCTATGACCCTGGAAGGCGTGCAAGCATTGGTAGATTGCATGAAAGAATTTGAGAAGACATTAGGTTTGTAAACAATAATTGTTGAAAATAAATCAAAAAAACGCACCGATCGGTGCGTTTTTTTGTTCAAAAGTGCGCGCGCGCTTGCGTATGTCAGAAATTTTTACTACCTTTGCACGCAAAAGTTAAATGAGGTACTATGGAAAACTTTTTCAGAAATACAACCGAGAGAAAAGTAAAAGAAAAAACAATATTATATACATCATTGGTAAACCGTATGAAAGTATTAGTTGCAACAGAG
>JAZNPR010000068.1:0-3016 GCA_045589755.1 Paludibacteraceae bacterium | reverse complement strand
TTTTGTCTTCCTAAGACCGCTTGGCCTCCGACTTTGTTTGGTGGCATTTCATATTCGGCGTGGGCGTTATGTGCTTATTCTTGTTGGTAGGGTCTTGCAGGAACCTCAAATCGGAGAATAAGCAAAGGTAAGGTTCCACGCTTTTTCTATATCTATAACAGGGGCCTTTGGAGCCAATGCCCATAAAACATTTAATTACAATGAAAAAAAATCTATTTTTAGGGCTAGTACTATGCTCTATGTTTATGTTCTCAAGTTGTGAGGATGAAGGTCTAACAGGTTCAACAGGAAAAGGCTTAGTGGGATATTACGCAAGACTTGACTTGGTAGCACAAACTTCTGATTTCGATGAAATCAATGAAGCTATTAATAATCATGAATTGTTGGAAGATTATGGTAAATATGGCAAGTACTACGCCACTTATGATCTTTTCATTGATGAAGATGGTTGCTTTAGTTCGTCAGGACAAAATTGTGGTAGATTACGATTTTCTGTGGATGGTGAGTGGATTAATTTTATACGTATTTTGGATTCAAACACTTTGCTGTTTTATGCTGCACGTTTGTATATTGATGGAATGGGAGAAGGCGATGAACTTTATAAATTATATGCAGGACCTATTTTTGGTAATTTAACATACAAAGACACTCCTTCATACTATACCTATACAGTTATTGATAATAATAAAATAGTGGTTTCTAATGGTGATATTTATACGATAGTAGATGGTGGTTTGATAAAGGATGGTAGTTCTAGTATCTGGAGCAAATACGATCCTACAAAATTACATAAATAATTACTAAATAGTTGTAGTATGAAAAAAGTTTTTCTTTTCTGTTTGATGTGT
Organism: Paludibacteraceae bacterium; assembly: GCA_045589755.1. Lineage (GTDB taxonomy): Bacteria > Bacteroidota > Bacteroidia > Bacteroidales > Paludibacteraceae > Colicola. The sequence goes on along the minus strand of JAZNPR010000068.1, from coordinate 2,168 downwards.
TTAGTTATTTCTTTTCTCAGTTGCGACTACGAAACACCAGACACCCCAAACAAAGAAGACCAAACGACGACTAAGCCAGACACCCCAACGATTCCTACTCCTGAAAATGGAGAAGAAAATGGTTATGCATATGTTGACTTGGGATTAAGTGTCAAATGGGCGACGTGTAATGTAGGTGCAACAAAACCAGAAGAGTACGGTAAGTATTTTGCTTGGGGAGAAATTGTGTCCAAAGAATATTACGATTGGAGTACATACAAATGGTGTAATGGTTCACAAACTACTTTGACCAAATATTGTATTGATGCTGATTATGGACAGATTGATAACAAAACAACTCTGGAACCTTCGGATGATGTAGCAACAGCACAATGGGGCGGTAGTTGGAGAATGCCAAATGTGGAAGAAATGAATGAACTCTGTGAGAAATGCACATGGAGGTGGACAACTGAAAATGGTGTTCAAGGGTATATTGTCACAAGTAAAAATGGCAATAGCATTTTTCTTCCAGCGGCAGGTTCAATGTATAATACTTCCTTAATCGACTTGAACAAGTCTGGAGAATATTGGACTAGTACACTTTATCCAACTATAACTTTTGGAGCATATCTATTAAAATTTCATTCGACGTCTGTCTTTACCCGCGGGACTCATCGTTCCACAGGACCTGCCATTCGAGCAGTACATCCTTAATGATTTCTTGATAGCGAGTTACGCTTATAAACTCTCAAATAAATAACACCGCTTGCACAAATAAGTACAAGCGGCGTTATCGTTTTCTTATCTCTCTGCACGCATTGGGTTGTGCAAGAAATCATCATATGCCAAGCGGATTCCATCCTCTAGTTCGGTACGATAAGTCCAGCCCAATGCTTTCGCCTTTGATACATCCAGTAGTTTGCGTGGCGTACCATTAGGGCGAGTAGTATCCCATTCGATCACACCTTCATAGCCAACCACTTTTGCCACCAACTCCGTCAATGCTTTGATGGTCAACTCTTTACCAGAACCCGCATTAACCGTCTCGTTGCCCGAATAGTTATTCATTAAGAACACACACAAGTTAGCCAAATCGTCCACATACAAGAACTCACGTAGTGGCGATCCATCGCCCCAACATGTAACACGCTCTACCCCACTCTCCTTCGCTTCGTGGAAGCGGCGAATCAATGCTGGCAATACATGGCTGTGCTCTGGGTGATAGTTATCATTGGGACCATACAGGTTGGTTGGCATGACAGAAATATAATCCGTTCCATACTGGCGATTCAGGTACTCGCAGTACTTCAAGCCCGAAATCTTTGCCAACGCATACGCTTCATTGGTCTTCTCCAGTTCGCTGGTCAGCAGGCAACTCTCTTTCATAGGTTGAGGTGCCAAACGAGGATAGATACAACTAGAGCCCAAGAACAGGAGTTTCTTGCAGCCATTCTGCCATGCAGCATGAATGACATTCATCTCCATAATCATGTTATCGTACATGAAATCAGCCAACGCTGATTGGTTGGCTATGATACCACCCACCTTAGCCGCTGCCAGAAACACATACTCAGGCTGCTCCGCAGCAAAGAAGTCTTCCACTGCCTGCTGACGGCACAAATCCAGTTGCGCGTGCGTACGCGTGATGATATTGGTATAACCTTGACGTTCCAACTCACGCACAATGGCACTACCCACCATGCCTCGATGACCTGCAACGTAAATCTTCGAATTCTTTTCCATACTTATTTCACTATTCCGCGTTCGAGGTATTCTGCGAGATTCACGCGCGCTTGCTCCGCTGCGTGGTCAGCTGCCACCTTCTGCATATCGTGGCGCACCATCAAACGAACCAACTCCTCAAAAGTGGTTTTCGATGGATTCCAACCTAATTCTTTCTTCGCCTTTGTAGGATCACCCCACAAGTTCACCACATCCGTTGGGCGGTAGAAGTCTGGCGATACCTCAACGAGTGTTTTACCAATCAAATGCTCTGGACCTGCTACACATACACCTTTCTCATCGGCATCCTCGCCACGGAACTCCAGGGTGATACCCACCTCACGGAATGCCAAATCACAGAACTCACGCACGGAGTGCTGTACGCCTGTAGCAATCACAAAGTCCTCTGGTGTCTCATGCTGCAAAATCAACCACATACACTCAACATAATCCTTCGCATATCCCCA
>JAZNPR010000067.1:0-4257 GCA_045589755.1 Paludibacteraceae bacterium | reverse complement strand
AAGCTCGTGGCTTCGAGGATAGAGGAGGAATGGCGGCAAGCCAAACTCGCAGAGTGAGTTTCTTCTTGCAAGCCAATTCCGACGAGAGATTCAGTAGCTCAGCAGGTAGAGCACATCCCTTTTAAGGATGGGGTCCTGGGTTCGAGCCCCAGCTGAATCACCAAAAGAGCAGAAGTCAATGGCTTCTGCTCTTTTTTTGTTTCAGAACCTACTGTTCCCACACTCGGGTAGTTACCGAGTAGTTACCGAGTAGTTAACCCATAGAATGGCGTTTGTGCCGAATTGTGGGGTATTTTTTCGCCGACTTTATAAATCTACTCTCATAACAGGGGACAACTGGACAGCTGGACAGCTATTTTTCAAAATATATACATACACACGCGTACGGGTGAAGTTATAGAAACTGCTGTCCACCTGTCCACCTGACCACAACCAAATCAGCAGGACATTGCATCGCAGAGTTTGTGTTTAATGTAGTGTTCATCGGTGAAATGCGAGCGCAGATGCGGGGTCATCTCGGCACGAGCGAAGAACTTCTGGTATTCTCGTTTGATATCCTCGCCCAAATTGGGATCGTGAGGCGTATAGTGGCAAATCGTTTCAGGTGTGTCTTTCGGTTTGAATGCCTTAAAACGAAAGAGGTCCTGCATGGTGAGTTTGAACTCCGTTTCGCCATTCTCGCGGCGGCCGCGGTATTTGTTTACACCAACTGCTTTTTTAAGCGAAGACATTGGATTGAGGACGGGATTGATGACAATCTTGCGTCCAGCAAAATCAGCACAGAGGACATAGAATCCACCGAGAGAGCTGCCAATGAGGTATTGCACATCGGAATTGGCGCGGAGAAAGTCGTTGATTTTCTGAACGGATTCATCCACAAGATGGTTGACTTCGAGTGGACACCATTCCAGTTCGGGGTAGTATTTGCGGAAGTTAGTGATGGTGTCGGAGTGAATGGACCCCGCGAATCCGTGTATATAAACTGCTTTCATAAATTTTAAAAATGCAAATGTACCCACAAAGGTACTGCTTTTTATTGAATCATGCAAGAAAAACAGCAATTTTTATTACAACAATGTATGACTACATACACTATCTATTTCCCCCTAAGAAACGCTTTTTTTGAAAAAAACTACTTTTTTTATAGCTTCTGACAAGTTTTGACAGTTTGATGTAGTAATTTTGCACCCGATTTCAAAAAATTACATGTTTAACTACTCAAAAACTTACACGTATGAACGTATTTTTAACTTTAATTATCAGTTTAGCTTCGGCAACAATAATTACTTTTTGCATTGATATGATTACAGGATTTTTGAAGGAAGAAGCATAAAGATGTAGAAAAAAACTATTACTATTTGCATAAATGCAAAAAAAACACTACCTTTGCACTCGCGTTCGATAATCTCGCGCAAAGACTGACGACTTTTGAAACTATTTAACCCTTAAAAATTATACAACTATGGCTGAAGAAAAGAAAATGCCTTCCCCAGAGAAGCTAAAAGCATTGCAACTCGCAATGGCAAAAATCGATAAAGATTTCGGCAAAGGCGCCATCATGAAATTGGGCGACGATAAGATAGAAGACGTACCTGTAATCCCTTCAGGTTCAGTAGGTTTGAACATTGCGCTTGGCGTAGGCGGCTATCCTCGCGGTCGCGTGGTGGAGATCTATGGTCCAGAGTCTTCTGGTAAAACCACCCTAGCCATCCACGCTATGGCTGAGGTGCAGAAGCAAGGCGGTATCGCTGCTATCATCGATGCTGAGCACGCATTTGACCGCTTTTATGCGGAGAAACTGGGTGTGGACACCGATAACCTGCTCATCGCACAACCTGACTGCGGCGAACAAGCCCTCGACATCGCAGACGAACTCATCCGTAGTGCAGCCGTGGATTTGGTGGTCATCGACTCTGTAGCGGCCCTGACCCCAAAAGCCGAGATCGAAGGCGATATGGGTGACAACCGTGTAGGGTTGCAAGCACGATTGATGTCGCAAGCGCTCCGCAAACTCACCGCAACCATCAACAAGACCAACACTACCTGTATCTTCATCAACCAACTCCGCGAGAAGATTGGCGTAATGTTTGGCAACCCAGAGACCACCACGGGTGGTAACGCGCTGAAGTTCTACGCTTCGGTGCGCCTCGACATCCGCAAGGCAAGCGCTATCAAAGATGGCGACGAGATCATCGGTAACCAAGTACGCGTGAAGGTCATCAAGAATAAGGTGGCACCACCATTCAAGAAAGCAGAGTTCGACCTCATGTTCAATGAGGGTATCTCTCGCGTAGGCGAACTCGTGGATATGGGTGTAGAGTACGGTATCTTGACCAAGTCTGGCTCATGGTATAGCTACGATGGCAACAAACTCGCTCAAGGTCGCGATGCTGCAAAGAACGTCCTCCGCGACAACCCAGACCTCGCCGACGAGATCGAAAGCAAAGTAATGGAAGCGCTTAAGAAGTAAACGTTATCTGCCCTTCGGGCGTTATCTTTGTTGTATGTGCATTAGCACGTTTCATGTAAACGTTAACCTAAAAACGCGAAGCATGTAACATAACAACGCAAAGCAAATAACGGAACGAAGTGAACCAAACCACGCTCATATTATCCCCAGAGAAAGCTCACGACATGGAACAAAAGTTTCGTGTCGTGAAGCGTTCTATTGATGCTCGTCAAAAGCAACTCAAGGTGCACCTCACCGTGTTAACTGACGAGCATGGCGCACCGCTGCCCAAGGATGCACCTATCCCGCTCTACGAGCCCCCACATTTCCAAGATGTGCACAATGCCGAGCATAGTGTGGCTATCATCGGTGCAGGTCCTGCTGGCTTATTCGCCGCTTTAACCCTCATTGAAAACGGTATCCGTCCTATCATCTACGAACGCGGCAAAGAAGTCACGGAGCGCAAGAAGGATATCGCTACGCTCAACCGTAACCAAGGACTGAATGCCGAGTCCAACTATTGCTTTGGCGAAGGAGGAGCAGGTACTTTCTCTGACGGCAAACTCTTCTCACGCAGCAAAAAGCGCGGCAATATGCAGCGCGTCATGGAGCTCTTCCACCATTTCGGTGGCGACGATCGCCTATTGTACGAGGCCCATGCCCATATCGGTAGCGACAAACTGCCAACCATCATCCGCCGCATGCGCGAGTGCATCATCGAACACGGTGGCGAGATCCACTTCTCAACCTGCGTAGATGAGTCGCTCTTCCGCAGCCTCATCGCCAATAGCCAATATCCAATAACCGATAGCCGATATCCAATCTCCGATAACCGCAAGCCAATATTAGGCATAATATTGGCAATAGGGCACTCCGCCCACGACACCTACCACATGCTTCATGCCAACGGTGTTGCCTTGGCTACCAAAGGTTTCGCGATGGGCGTGCGCGCGGAGCACCCACAGGCACTGATCAATAAACTGATGTACCACGACCCATCGCCTGAACTGATTCGTTTGGTGGGCAATGCTTCGTATTCGTTGGTAACGCAGGTGCAAGGTCGTGGCGTGTATTCTTTCTGTATGTGTCCAGGCGGACATATCGTCCCAGCGGGCAGCGATGCTCGCGGTTGTGTGGTCAATGGCATGTCTGCCAGCCATCGCAATTCTCCTTATGCCAACTCAGGCATGGTGGTTGAGATTCGTCCCGAGGACCTTCTCCAATATCCAATAGGCGGAACGCCGTCCAATAGCCAATATCCACAAGCAGACCCGCTTGCAGGTCTGCGCTTCCAACAGGAGTTGGAACGCCTCGCCTTCGAGCACGGCGGCGAGCCTTCTCTGGCTCCAGCCCAACGCCTGCGCGACTTCGTGGAAGGGCGCAAGAGCAGCACTCTGCCTGCATGTAGCTACTTGCCGGGCGTACGTTCCAGCAGCATGCACGAGTGGTTGCCCGAACATATCGGCAAACGCTTGCAACAGGGCTTCCGCGATTTCGACCGCAAGTACCGTGGCTTCTTAACCAATGAGGCGGTTATCCTTGGCGTAGAGAGCCGCAGCAGTAGTGCAGTGCGTATCCCTCGCGACCCAGAGACATTGCAGTCTATCTCCACTCCTCATTTATATCCTTGTGGCGAAGGGGCAGGCTACGCAGGCGGTATCACCTCCTCTGCTCTCGATGGCATCAATGCCGCCCTCAAAATCGCCGAACAACTATAAACCACATTGAACAACTTTGAACCACATTGAACCATGCTCACATTCCTCCAAAGTCGGATCGTAGCCATGTCGTTCTGTGAGCCAAGGAGT
>JAZNPR010000066.1:0-26641 GCA_045589755.1 Paludibacteraceae bacterium | reverse complement strand
AAAGAAATCACAGCTCTACGTAACTGATCACATAATGCATATTGCTCTTCTCGTGGAAACTTTTTCAAAAGTTCATAAACTTTTTTAACCAATTCTTTTGCGTAGATATATGCATTCAATTTTCTAAAACTATTCATATCTCGATAAATCTCTAAACACTAAACAGTAGCCCATAGGGCGTTCACTAAACTGAAGCGCTTCCAGCGCGTTTCCACTCGTCTGCGACGAGGCAGAGTTCGTCGTACCACTCCTGACCAAAGCGGCGGATAAGCGGTTCCTTGAGGAATTGGTAGATAGGAAGATGAAGTTTCTTTCCTAGTACACGGGCACAATGGCAAATATCCCAGCGGTGGTACTCCACCCCAATCATATCACCCACCTGATTCAGGCGAATGGGATACAAGTGACAAGAGATAGGCTTCTTGAAGTCAATCTTACCCGCATTGTATGCCTTCTCAATCAAACAATAGCACCAACCATTGTGGTCCGTTCGGGCAAAAACGCAGTCCTTGTCGTTGACAATAGAAGTCACTTTCTCGCCCGAAGGGTCAAGGTAAAACAAGCCCTGTGCTTCTACCACAGCACGAGCCTCTTTGGTCATATCAGGCAAGATAATTGGCAGTATCTCGCGTATTTTCTCCTCCTCTTCATCGGTAAGCGGAGCACCTGCATCCCCCTCAATGCAACAGCAACCACGACATTTATCCAAATCGCAACAGAAGTCTTTCTCCAAGACGTCCAAACTAACTAAGGTATTTTGAATTAGGAACATATTTTTGTGTTTAGTGGACGCGGCTGAGCCGCTACTGTTTAGTGTTTAGTGATTAGTGTTTAGAGTATTCCTTCTAGAAAGATTTTTAGTCCGATAAGGATGAGGATCACGCCGCCAAGGATATTGACATTCACACGCAAGCGAGTGCCAACAATATGACCAAGGATAAAGCCCGTCATGGAAAACAAGAAACAGGTGGCAGCGATCACTCCCACAGCCAACCACAACGCCTCAGGATGCGGAATAAAAATCACTCCTGTAGCCAAGGTATCCATCGATGTGGCAAAGGCTAACGACAACAAACCCCAAAAAGAAAAATCAGCCAAGTGCAACTCCTCATCATCGCCTCTGAGCGAGTCATAAATCATCTTAGCACCAATAAAACCAAGTAATGCAAGAGCTATCCATGGTGCAAAGCGTTCAAAGAACGAAGCAAACAGACTACCCGCGAAATAGCCAATCAATGGCATACCCGCATGAAAAATACCAAACAACAATGCCATCATCATCGGTTTGATATACCGAGGCACATAACCATGCGGCGAAGTCAATCCCTTGCAGACCGACACCGCAAAACAGTCCATGGCTAAGCCAATGGCTAGGAGTATTATTGTAAGTATTGACATACTTTGTGTTTAGTGGACGCTTCGCTACTGTTTAGTGTTTAGCGTTTGGTACGGTAGCGAGCGGAGACTTTGCCTTTGGCGATATTGGTGAGTTTGGTTTTGACAAACTGACGGCGAATGGGCGAGATACGATCGGTGAAGACATGTCCCTCCAAGTGATCGTACTCGTGCTGGATAATGCGCGCAGCAAAACCATCATAGGTCTCCGTATGCTCGGTGAAATTCTCATCCATATAGCGAATCGTAATGCTAGCTGGACGAATAACATTCTCAGAGATGCCAGGCAGAGAGAGGCAACCCTCGGAGAAGGTGCTATCCTCTTCGCTCTCCTCAATGATTTCAGGATTGATAAAGACCTTCTTGAAGTCCTGGCACTCAGGATAATCCTCAGCTAATTCCGTGCCATCTACGATAAAGAGGCGTATCGCTTTGCCAATCTGAGGCGCAGCCAATCCACAGCCCTCAGCCACAGCAAGTGTCTCCCACATATCGGAGAGAAGTTGCTTGAGATCCAACGACTCAGGTGTAATGTCTTCTGTGGGCTTGCGCAACACAGGTTGACCGTATAAGTATATTGGTAATATCATGTGTTTAGTGTTTAGCGTTTAGTGTTTAGCGAATGCTATCTAAATAACCTTCCAAGATGATACAAGCAGCGAGTTTGTCCACCACGGATTTGTCTTGTCGTTGGCTCTTCTTCATGCCCCCCGCAATCATGGCTTGGTGGGCAATCACCGAAGTGAAACGCTCATCATACTCCTTTAGTGGCATATTCGGGAACACTTTACGGAAGCGATTGATGAACAGCTGAATGTATTGCATGGACTCAGAATCCTCGCCATTCATTTGGTAGGGATGACCTATCACCACTTCATCCACCTGCTCCTTGGTAAAGTATTCTCTGAGCCATGTTTCCAACGTATGTGTAGGGATAGTAACAAGCGGATTAGCCGTTATACGGAGCATGTCCGTAACGGCTAATCCTGTTCGTTTGCGTCCGTAGTCAATAGCTAGGATGCGTCCCATATACATTAGTCTGCGAGTGCTTCGTACTTATCGTTCATGCCGAGACGATAGTAGAGCGAACGAAGCGAGCGTTTGTAGTCGTAGTTATTTGGCTCCAATTCGTATGCTTTCTCGAAGTATGGCAATGCTTTTTGGAAAGCGGCATCAATCTCCACTTTTGCCTTTGCATATGCCTTGGCATCCAAGTAGGCAGCATCATCGTTGAGTTTGTTACCCAAATCTACATACGCAAAGCCCAATGTCTCCAAGAAAAGTGCATTGTTTGGTTCAATAGCAATAGCTTGCTCAAACGCCTTGAAAGACTCCTCAAAACGACCAATACGAGCAAGGATAGAACCCTTAGAGTTGTAGTATTGACCTACGTTTGGCTCACGAGCGATGGCGATATCCAAGTACTCAACCGCTTTGTCCTCTTGACCAGAATTGATGTAGAGGTTGATGAGGTTTTGCATAAACCAAGGCTCCTCTGGGAAAAGATTGATGCAGTTTTGAATAAATGCAACAGCATTGGCAGTATCGCCTTGCTCAATATAGATTTGATAGATATACTCATTAGCGTAGATAATCTCCTTGCGAAGTGCATTTTGCTGAGCATGCTCGCTATTCATTCGCTGCAATGTAGCCACAGCTTCATCATTACGACCTGCCTCATATGCAAAACGACCAGCGTAATACAGACAGGTATAGTAGCTTGTATCACGAAGCAGTTTGCTAGCTTCCTCTGGATTAGCCTTGACAATCTCCAACTCAGGAATATTGACATGTGCAATAAACATGTCGTATGCCAATGAAGGGTTGTTAGCCTCGTACGCATTAAAACCTGCTGCAATCAGTGGTTGAAATTGGAAATACTCCACTACCTTAGGCAAAATACTCTTAGGAGTACGTGTGTCATATTTGGCTCTGCCTTTCTTGTCATAGGTAGGAATCATAGCCAATTCATAGGCCTTAGTCCAATAGTTGAGCGACTCATAAACAGCATTACCCCATTTGTCAATATCCACATTTTGACCCAATTGACGTCTGAGGTTCTCACTCTCAAACTCTTTGTAGCCAATGAGACCAGCTGTGTACCATGTATTAGCTTGATTCTTGGTTTCGTCGTTCTCCAACGCTTGGGCAATAGTAGCACGAGCAGCAGCGTAGTCAGGATTCTCTGAATCAGCTAAATTACGTGCTTGGTTAACTAAACTCTTTTGAGCAAAGCAGCCTGCGCTTATCAGCACGAGTGCTGCGAGAAAAATGGATTTTTTCATATAACTTAAAGTTTTAATAGTTTTAATAGTTTCATGCGGCACAGCCGCTTGTTTCAAAGTTTATAGAGTTATTCTTCGGTGGTGGTAGTTTCTTCGGCGGTTGCTTCTTCAGCCGTAGCCTCTTCAGTTTCCTCTTTTGGTACTACACAACCGAACATGAGGGTATCGTTGCGTTTTTGGAGTTCGATGAGTTTCACACCTTGCGTAGCACGACCCATCACGCGGATGGTATCCATCGCCATGCGGATAGCGGTACCCGATTTGGTGATGAGCATGAGGTCTTGCTCGTCGGTCACAGCCTCAAGCCCAATGAGATTACCTGTCTTATCGGTGAGGTTCATGGTCTTCACGCCCTTACCACCACGGTTGGTGATACGATAGATTGGTTCGCCATTCTCATCGTCGAGGTCGGTACGCTTACCAAAGCCCTTCTCGGAAATCACGAGTACAGACTCCTTGCTACCCTCCTCTACACAAATCATGCCAATCACGCGATCTTGACCATCTTCGTCGAGCTTGATAGCACGTACACCCGTTGCGGTACGACCCATTGGGCGAACGGTATCCTCTGGGAAGCGAACGATCTTACCATTGTACGATGCCACCAACATCTGGCTATTGCCATCGGTGAGTGTCACACGAATCAAGCGGTCACCCTCACGCAGACCAAGAGCAATGATACCGTTGGCGCGTGGACGGCTATAGGATTCCAAGGTGGTCTTCTTCATCAAGCCGTCCTTGGTAGCGAAGATGAGGTAGTGGTTTTGCACATACTCCATATCGCTCAGGTTCTTCACGTGGATAAACGCGCAAACCTTATCGCCCTTTTGGATGTTGATCATATTCTGCAATGCACGACCCTTCGATTGGCGGTTGCCCTCTGGCAATTCATATACCTTCGTCCAATAGAGGCGACCTTGCTCGGTGAAGAACATCATCGTAGAGTGCATATTAGCTTGGTGCACATACTCAATGAAGTCCTCATCGCGTGCAGCACTAGCTTTCGCACCTACGCCACCACGACCTTGCTGACGGAAGTCAGCCAATGGGGTACGCTTGATATATCCGAGGTGAGAAATGGTGATGACCATATCGTCGTCGGCATACATATCCTCTGGGTTGAACTCAGTAGCCATCTTGATGATACGTGTACGACGCTCATCGGCATACTTCTCTTTGATTTCAACGAGTTCGTTCTCAATTACTTCGTAGCGCATCACCTCGCTTGCGAGCAATGCGTTGAGGTGTTGGATAAGCTCTTGCAACTTCGCATATTCCTCTTTCAACTCGTCGATACGCAAGCCTGTGAGTTGTGAGAGGCGCATATCCACAATCGCTTTGGATTGCAAGTTATCGAGGTTGAAACGTGCTTCCAAGTTCGCTTGTGCATCCGCAGGAGTACGGCTTGCGCGGATAATCTTCACCACCTCGTCGATATTATCTACGGCGATGATCAATCCCTCCAAGATGTGTGCACGTTCTTCGGCTTTCTTGAGTTCGAACTTCGTACGGCGTACTACTACCTCCATGCGGTGCTCGATGAAGTTTGCTACCATGTCGTGGAGGTTCAAGAGTTGTGGACGACCCTTTACCAGCGCAATGCTGTTCACAGAAAAGCTGGATTGCAATGCAGTATATTTGTAGAGCTTATTCAACACTACTTGTGCATTGGCATCGCGCTTGATCTCAATGATGATACGCACATCGCGTTTGGATTGATCGCTGATACCTGAGATACCTTCAATCTTCTTGTCGTTCACAAGGTCAGCAATATTCTTCACAAGGTCGGACTTCACCACGCCGTATGGCAGCTCGCCAATCACGATACGCTCGCGACCGTTGTCCTCGGTCTCGATCTCTGCCTTCGAGCGGATAATCACGCGACCGCGACCCGTCTCGTACGCGTCGCGCACGCCTTGATAACCATATATAGTACCACCTGTTGGGAAGTCAGGCGCCTTGATATGCTCCATGAGTTCTGCCACGGTGATAGGCTCCACCTCTGGATTCTCCACACGTGCCACAGCGTTCTTCTCGTATGCTACGCAGCCGTCAATCACTTCGCCCAAGTTGTGGGTTGGCATATTGGTAGCCATACCTACTGCGATACCGCTGGCACCATTCACCAGCAGGTTAGGGAAGCGACATGGCAATACCACTGGCTCGCGGAGCGAGTCATCGAAGTTCAATTGCATATCCACGGTATCTTTCTCAATATCGCGGAGCATCTCCTCAGCTAGTTTCGAGAGGCGTGCCTCGGTATAACGCATGGCCGCTGCACCGTCGCCGTCGATCGAGCCGAAGTTACCTTGTCCGTCCACCAATACGTTGCGCATGTTCCATGGTTGTGCCATACGTACTAATGTACCATAGATACTGCTATCGCCGTGAGGGTGGTACTTACCCATTACCTCACCCACGATACGTGCGGATTTCTTGGTAGGTTTGTCGCTGGTGTTACCCAACTCGTTCATTCCAAACAGCACACGGCGGTGCACTGGCTTGAAACCGTCGCGCACATCGGGCAACGCACGTGCCACAATGACGCTCATCGAATAGTCGATGTACGAGGTTCGCATTTCCTCGTCAATCTTCACAGGAATAATTCTGTCGTTGTCAATCATCTATATAAAGTTTTTAAAAGTTTCAAAGTTTTAAAAGTTTCAATGCCCCATTTTTCCACGCTGCAAAATTACTACAAATTTTCGACATATGCAAATTTTTGCGTTATTTTTTGTATTTTTCTTGTTTTGGGGGTATATCGAAATGACAACACAAACGCCTTAAATCGCAAATATATGTGTTTTTTGTCCATCTCACACACCTATATACACAAACGCGCGCGAGCGCGTAAGGAAACAGCAGAGGATGAAGCGAAGATAGAGAGAAGAAAAATAGGTATTTTTTCGTTTTTTTTGTATATATGAAAAAAAAGTAGTAACTTTGCAGCGAAATTGCGGCATTAGCACATCGGTAGTGCATCGGCTTCCCAAGCCGAGGAGGCGGGTTCGATTCCCGTATGCCGCTCTTCGTCGGAATGCGCTTGTCGCATGAACGACGCTTGTCAGCGTCCTTGGGGCGACAGCGCTTCCTCCTCTTACCTCGAGCCCACGAGGCTCTCGGTAGGTAAAAAGAATTAGAAGCAAGCTTCAATAAGAGAACCCCATAAAAAATGACGCTTGTCAGCGATATATAAATAGTGTGTCGGTCTATCGCGGGATAAGGGAAGAAAAACACCTGTTTTAATCCCCTATCACGAGGAAAGTCCGGGCAGCATAGAGCACCACAGCGGTTAATGGCCGTCAGGCAGCAATGTTTGGTCCCTGCAAAAGCGACGAACAATCCGTAAGGAGGAAGTGATACGAGCATACTGTGGGCTGCAATTCCAAGTAAACCAGTGTCTGAGCGCTGCTCGCGCAAGCTGGAGGGTAGGAAGCAAGAGAAGGACGTAGTAATACGCTCCTCAAGATTAATGATAGACACCCACTGGTGGGTACAGAACCCGGCTTATAGATACGCTATTGTTTTTGATAATAACGACCTTATAGTCTTTAAAGTCCTTAACGATATTAACGACCTTAGGAAAAAAATCATACATGACAATGAAAAAACTGTTTCTTTTTGCAGCACTCTTCAGTGCTATCACACTCAGTGCTAAACCACGTATTGACCGTGTAGAACCACTTTGCTGGTGGACCGAAATGAACTGCCCACTGACACTTATGTTGCAGGGCGAGGACCTTGCTGATGCGCAAGTAACGATTCATGAGTTAGGCGATTTAACAAATGGCGAATGTACTGGTTTGCAAGTCAAGGGCCAACACAATGCAGAGAGCCCCAACTACCTCTTTGTGGATTTGGCTGTAAATCAACCCGGTGACTACCGTATTACCCTGAAGAAGGGCAAACGTACAGCGAGTGTTGATTATACCATTCACACACGTCGCAAAGGCAGTCGTGAACGCCAAGGATTCAACTCTAGCGATATGATTTACCTCATCATGTCCGACCGTTTTGTAGATGGTGACCCAACCAACAACACTGTCGAAGGCATGGCAGAGGCATGTGCGAAGGATAACGTGCACGGTCGCTTTGGCGGTGATATTCAAGGTATTATCAACAGTTTGGACCACATCGCTTCGCTTGGTGCAACAGCCATCTGGCCTACCCCGCTCTTAGAAGACAACGAGGCCGCATGGTCATATCACGGTTACGCATGCTCAGACTACTATCATATTGACCCACGCTACGGCAACAATGAACTCTACTGCGACATGGTAGAGCAAGCCCATGACAAAGGGATTAAGTTCATCATGGACATGGTGCCTAACCACTGTGGTGGTACCCACTGGTGGATGCAAGACCTGCCATATAAGGACTGGATTAACCAGTTTGATCAATTCACCAACACCCACAATGTATTCTCGGCTAACTACGATATCAACGCATCTGAGTACGACCGTCTATTGTCCAACCGCGGTTGGTTTGACCGTCCAATGCCTGATATGAATCTAGAGAACCCAGACCTGCTGCAATACTTCAAGCAATGGGCTATCTGGTGGATTGAATACGCTAATCTAGATGGTTTGCGTGTAGATACCTATCCATACATAGAGATGATTCCTGGTAGCGAGTGGGTGAAAGCCATTATGGATGAGTATCCTAACCTGACTATCGTAGGCGAGTGCTGGACACGTCCTACTCCTGCTGTAGCGTATTGGCAATCTGGTGTCAAGAACCACAACGGTTTTGACAGCCATCTCAAGAGTGTGATGGACTTCCCTTTGGAAGAAGCTATCCGTCAAGCGTTGGAGAGCGATAACCAAGGTTGGGGCGGAGGTCTTACCCGCGTGTACGATGTACTGACAATGGACTATATGTACGCCAATGTCAATGATGTCCTCATCATGCTCGGCAACCACGATATGGATCGTATCACGGATGTAGTCAAGGATCAAGACCCACGCCGTGTGAAACTGGCATATGCCCTATTGGCAACTATGCGCGGTATTCCACAAGTGTTCTATGGCGATGAGTATGCTATGAAATCCGCAGACCGCAATCTGGGTCACTCTACCCTGCGCATGCCATTGCCACTAGGTGAAGAAGTGACAGCGGAGCAACAAGATATGTACGACTACCAAAGCCGCCTCTTCCAATGGCGCAAGGGCGAACCAGTTATTCACACGGGTCGCACCATGCACTTTATGAGCCGCGACAATACCTATGGTTTCTTCCGCTACAACGATAACGAAGCGGTATTCGTATTTGCTAATGCCAGCGAAGAGAATCGCACTATCCCAACAGCCAACTATGCGGAGATTCTGAGCAAATACAATCCTATGGGTGTGGATGTGATTACAGGTAAGATATACGACCTCAGCCAAACGGATATTGTGGTAGAGCCATTATCAACACTGATTGTGAAGTTAGGTAAGTAATATGGAATATCGTTTTTCAGGCAAAAGCGGACTACAACTACCGTTGGTATCGTTAGGATTATGGCACAACTTCGGTAGCGAAGATCCGTTTGACACAGCTCGTGCCATGCTCTTGCACGCGTGGGACAAAGGTGTCACACACTTTGATATTGCCAACAACTATGGTCCTGCTCCTGGTACTGCGGAGATGACTTTCGGTCGTGTATTGCGCGAGGATTTAGCTACGCATCGTGATGAAATGATTATTTCTTCTAAAGCAGGATATTGGATGTGGGACGGTCCTTACGGCAATGGTGGTTCACGCAAATACCTGATTTCCTCCTGCGACCAAAGTCTGAAACGCACAGGATTGGAGTACTTTGATATTTTCTATTCGCACCGTTACGATCCACAAACACCTATTGAAGAAACGATGCAAGCATTGGTGGACATCGTGCGCGCTGGCAAAGCGTTGTATGTAGGTATTAGCAACTACCCTGCTGACAAACAGAAGGAGGCATATGCTTATCTCGCTGCAGCGCATGTTCCATGCGTTATTAGTCAATACAAGGCCAGCATTGCTTGCCCCGAGACCTTAGAGGAAAACCTGCCTGTAGCCAACGCCAATGGTTCAGGATTCATCTGCTTCTCGCCATTGGCACAAGGTCTGCTTACCAACCGCTACTTGAATGGCATACCAGCAGGCAGTCGTGCTAGCAAGAATGTCTTCTTACACCCAGAACAAGTCACTCCAGAAGCTATAGCTCGCGCTCAACAACTGGGTGCTATCGCAGCAGAGCGTGGACAATCGTTGGCACAAATGGCGGTAGCGTGGTTACTCAGTAAAGATGTAACCAGTGTGCTTGTTGGTGCCAGCAGTGTCGCACAATTGGATGACAACCTGCACGCTATTGACAATATTGCCTTTACAGCAGATGAACTCCAACGTATAGAACAAATCATGCAAAACCAATAAAATAATGGCTGCCCAATAAAGAGCAGCCATTATTTTTTCTCACGACATATCATATAGGCTTTTGAGCGAAGTATTTCCACAGCGGTGCGGCATGCAGGGCTTGGATAATCTCGCCTGAAGTAAGCAATTCGTACACCTCATCGCGGGTAAGGACATGCACATGGATGTCCTCCGAGGGCTCTTGATGCGGTTCACGCACCTTCTCTACCCCTGTGGCAAGGAAAGTATAACTCTTATTCGTATGATTGGTAGGGTTAGGCGAGAGTTCCATAAACGCCTGCCACTCGCCACCTTCGTAGCCTGTCTCCTCGCTCAGTTCGCGCATAGCAGCGTGCAAAGGCGTCTCGCCCTCATCTACCACTCCTGCCACCAACTCATAATGCGTCTCACCCAAGGCATGGCGATATTGGTCAATCATCACAAAATCACCATCCTTAGTGATGGCAATCACATTAATCCAATTGGGGAAATCCAAAATAAACCACGCAGGAATCTGCGTACCATTGGGCAGTTCCACCACTTCCTGGCGCACGTTCAGCCATGGACCAAGATTCAATATTCGTGTGCTTTTGAGCACACGCCATTTTCTATTTTCGAGTTTCTTTATCATACTTTTACAGGTTAAAGGTTAGAGGTTAAAGGCAGAGATTTCCATGCAGCAGTGAGGTAAATAACGCGGGCGGCGAGGTGCAGGAAATAGCCAACAAACAGCGCATGCGTACCCAACCAATGGTAACTTGCCACATAACCCAACACAAAACCTATGGCTGCCCAAATCATAGCATTGCGGATCTGCTTGCCTGCTGTCGCACCCGTGAACACACCATCCCACATAAATGCCAACGTACTCACAATAGGCATAGCAATAAACCATCCTGTAAAATCCGTAAGACGACTAAGCACCATTGCATCCGAAGTCATCATGCGATACATTGGCATATACCACAAGGCAAACAACACCGTAAACACAGCCCCTACACCTAGTGACCAGAGGAAAAGAAGGCGGACAATAGAGGAGATGTTGTGGCTATTGGACGGCGTTCCGCCTATTGGATATTGGACGCCCTGCGGGCTATTGGGTATAGGATGGGATTTGGCTTCGCCGATATATTTGCCGACGAGGGCTTCGCCTGCATAAGCAAATCCGTCTACAAAATAGGACACCAACATGAAGAGTTTCATGAGTATGCTGCATACCGCCAAATCCGTATCGCCGTACTTTGAGGACAATGCCGTAAAACCCACATACACAATCATAAAGCATAGCGAACGTACAAACAAATTAGCATTGAGCGACAGGAGTTGGCGCATGCCATGCATATCCTTCAACAAACGAAAGAACGACACCCCCTGCCATACATGGCGGTACTTCCATAGCAAAATAATCACCGATAATAGGAGTCCCGTCAATTGGGCTATCACCGTACCCAACGCCACCCCCAAAGCTCCCATCGGCGTATAGACCGCCAGCACATAGCTGACCGCCATATTCACCACATTCACCACCATATCCGTAATCATCGGGCTAACCGTATCCTGCATGCCAATAAACCACCCCTTAATAGCCATCAGCGACAAGGTAGCTGGTGCTGCCCATATGCGAATAAAAAAGTATTTGCGCGCGAAGATTGCCACTTCTTCGGAGCAAGGCACAATCGCAAGCACCGCCGTCACAAAGAACCATTGTACCAGCCATATCAATGCGGCACCTATCAAGGCAATGCCTACACTCTGAGCCAGGAGACGAGCACACTGTTCGCCGTCATTACGACCAAAAGCCTGGGCCGTCATACCACTCGTACCCACACGCAGGAATCCGAAATTCCAATACAATAAATCGAATAGCATCGTGCCAATAGCTATACCGCCAATGGCATGCGCATCGGAGATATGTCCCACGATAGCCGTATCCACCAATCCCACCAACGGAATGGTGATATTGGCAAGAATACTAGGAATAGCCAAACGAAGAATCTGCTTGTTCATATTGCTCACATAAAAATCGAGTACAAAGGTACTACATTTTTGCGGAATACACAAATATTTATGTATAAGTTCATAAAGATTTGCATACTTGCATTTTTTTTTGTACCTTTGCAGCGAAATCCAACTTTCTGATTATGCAGATTGCGTTTACTACCTTGTTACCAGCCGAGGGGTTTGCTCGATTGAGCGAGCACACCCTATATGTTCCATTGCAGGAGGCGGACGTGCTGGTTAGCACATTCGATAAACCTGTGACGCGCGAGATGATTATGTCGGCACCGCATTTGCAATTGGTGGCGAACTTCGGTGTGGGTTTCAATAATATCGATCTGGATGCATGTCGCGAACGCGGTATTCGTGTGACCAACACCCCGAATCCTGTCATCGAACCTACTGCCGAATTGGCTTTCGCTCTCATGCACGATGTGGCAAGACGCACAGCGGAGTTTGATCGCAAGCTTCGAGAAGGCAAAGCTGAACCCTTTGGCGTGATGAACAACCTCAGCCACTCGCTCTACGGCAAGACCTTAGGTATCATTGGCATGGGACGCATCGGACAAGCATTGGCACGCAGAGCGGTAGCAAGCGGTATGCGCGTTGTGTACCATAATCGCAAGCCACTTGATCATCGGATATTGGACGCCCTGAAGGGCTATGGGGTATTGGATATTGGATATAGAACAAAGGAAGAACTATTACAAGAGGCGGATTTTGTAAGTCTTAACCTCCCCTATACGCCCGAAGTGAAGCATATCATTGATGGCAAGGCACTCCGTATGATGAAGCCCACTGCTTACCTTATTAACACCGCGCGTGGTGCACACGTGGATGAGCAAGCACTGGTGAAGGCACTGAAAGAAGGCGAGATAGCTGGTGCAGCAATGGATGTCTATGAACACGAGCCACAGATTCACCCCGAACTGCTGACATTGGACAATGTGGTCCTCTCACCCCATACGGGCACAGGCACATGGGAAGGACGCATCGCCATGTGCGAGAATGTTTGCGACAACATCCTCGCATGGATAAGTAACGAACTTGATAAAATGAATATAGTACTATGACACTAACAGAAAGATTTCTAAAGTATGTGAGTTTCTGCACCACTTCGGATGAGGAAACCAATATGACTCCTTCCACACCAGGACAAATGGAGTTTGCAAAGTATCTAGCTGCTGAGCTCAAAGAGATTGGTATGCAAGAGGTATCAATCGACGAGAATGGCTATGTGATGGCTACCCTACCCGCTAATGTGGCAGGTAAACCCACTATCGGTTTTATCGCCCATATGGACACCGCTCCTGATGCTAGCGGAAAGAATGTGAAAGCACGCATCGTGGAGAACTATGACGGTCAAGATATCGTGCTGAATGCAGAGAAGAATATCGTTTTCGAAGTAGCGAAATACCCTGAGATATTGGATTACAAAGGACAAGATATTATCGTGACCGACGGTACTACTCTGCTCGGCGCAGACGATAAAGCGGGACTCGCCGAGATTGTAAGCGCATGCGAGTACCTGATTCAGCACCCCGAAATACAACACGGTAAAATTCGCGTTGGCTTTACACCTGACGAGGAGATTGGTCAAGGTGCGGACCACTTTGATGTAGAGAAGTTCGGTTGCGACTTCGCCTACACCATGGACGGTGGCGCTGTAGGCGAGTTGGAATACGAGAACTTCAATGCCGCTGGCTGCAAAGTGAAGGTACATGGTGTGAATGTACACCCTGGATATGGCTATCACAAGATGATTAACTCCATGCGCATTGCCAATCATTTTGCCACCATGCTTCCTCGTTGGGAGACCCCAGAACACACACAAGGTTACGAGGGCTTTTACCACCTAATTGCTATGAACGGAAGTGTGGAAGAAACCACTTTGCAATACATCATCCGCGACCACGATCGAGCACGCTTTGAGAGCCGTAAACGTGAGATTGAGCACTTGGCACGCAAGATTAACCAAGAGTATGGCGAGGGCACCGTGGAGGTAGAGATGCGCGATCAATACTACAACATGCGCGAGAAAGTGGAGCCCGTAATGCATATCGTGACCCTCGTAGAGGAAGCAATGAAAGAGGTAGGCGTGATACCTAAAGTGCAACCTATCCGCGGAGGAACAGACGGAGCACGTCTTTCGTTTGAGGGGCTGCCATGTCCAAATATCTTTGCTGGTGGCGTGAACTTCCACAGCCGATTTGAGTACTTGCCTATCCCATCCATGGAAAAGGCGATGCAGGTAATTTTGCAAATCGTGCAAAAAGCGTGATTTGCAAAATAGTTTAAAGTTGAAAGATTAAAGTTTAAAGGCGAGAATATATGAAAACTACTCCATTTACAGACATCCATATCGCTCTGGGAGCGAAGATGGCAGATTTTGCAGGCTTTAATATGCCTATTCAATATCCTACGGGTATCAACCAAGAACACATGATAGTCCGCGAAGGTGTGGGCGTTTTTGACGTGAGCCACATGGGCGAGTTTTGGGTAAAAGGCGAGAAAGCATTGGATTTTCTGCAATATATCACAACCAACGATGTGAGTAAGCTTGAGGCAGGCAAAGCACAATACACTTGCTTCCCCAATGGCAAAGGCGGTATCGTAGATGACCTTATCATCTATAAATATAGTACTACCAAATATTTACTCGTTGTAAATGCTGGCAATATCGACAAAGACTGGGCATGGGTAAACGAGCACAATACTTTTGGTGTACAACTGGAGAACGCTAGCGACCGCTATGGTCAATTAGCAGTACAAGGTCCCAAGGCGACAGAGATGCTCCAATTGCTTACCGACGCTGATTTAAGTGCGATTCCATACTACGCTTTCCGCGAGTGGTCATTCGCAGGCGTGCAGGGCGTTATTCTCAGTAACACAGGTTACACTGGCGCAGGCGGATTTGAGTTGTATTTCCCTAAAGAGCATAGCCAACAGATCTGGGATGCCCTCTTCGAGGTAGGCAAACCATTCGGTTTGGCACCTATCGGATTGGGCGCACGCGATAGCTTGCGTCTGGAGAAATGGTACTGCCTCTATGGCCATGACATCGACGACACCACCTCTCCACTGGAGGCTGGATTGGGTTGGATTACCAAGTTCGATGCCAAGGACTTTATTGACAAAGAGTTCCTGCTCAAGCAGAAAGCAGAAGGTGTACAACGCAAATTGGTTCACTTTGAGTGCCAAGAGCGTGCAATCCCACGTTGCGGTTATGAGATCTGCGATGCTGAGGGCAACACCATTGGCCATGTGACCAGCGGTATCATGCTACCAACCACCAAGGTGGGTATCGGTATGGGCTACGTAAAGACCGCTTTCGCCAAGAAAGAGACTATCATTTACGTGAAGATTCGCGAGAAACTGATTCCTGCGAAGATTGTGTGAGAGGTTAAAAGCACACCACGGCACGAGTGCCTTCGGGGCCCCCGCTAAGGTGAGAGGTATGGATAGGATTAGGAAAATAGTGTTATTATTCCTCCTGCTGGTGACGGCAGGAGGAATGGTGTCGCTGCACGCAGCCAAAAGCGTGCGGGTGTTTGGTTATGTGGTGGACTCGGATAACCGAGGCGTGGAACTGGCCAACGTGTATGTGGAAGAAAACACTACCATAGGTACAACCACCAACCAAAACGGTTATTACGAGTTATTCGTAGAATTGCCCGACACCGTGACACTCGTCTATTCCATGATTGGCTACGAGACCATTCGCCAACAACTATACACAACACGCGATGTCATTGGCATCAATGTGGAACTCCCCACCAACGAAGAACTGCTCAACGAAATCACCGTACGCGCCATCCAGCGGCAAACCAACACTATGGACCGTGTGGACATAGGTGCCGCACGACTGATGCCTGACGCTACGGGTGGCGGCATCGAGAACCTGCTCATCACTTTTGCGGGCGTAAGGCAAAACAATGAGATGAGTAGCCAGTACAATGTGCGCGGAGGTAGTTTTGATGAGAACTCGGTGTATGTCAATGGTATAGAGGTACACCGCCCACTACTCATTCGCAGCGGACAACAGGAGGGACTGAGTTTCGTGAATACCGATATGGTGGAGAATGTGGATTTCTCTGCAGGCGGATTCGATGCCAAGTATGGCGACAAGATGTCATCCGTATTGGATATCCGCTACAAGCGCCCTACCCGATTGGAATCGCGCCTCAACATGAGTTTGCTGGGCGCAAGCGCCTATGTCGGTTGGGGCAATGGCACACAAAGCCAAATGCACAGCATCCGATACAAGACTTCGCGCTATCTGCTGGGCGCACTCGAAACAGCGGGCAATTACAAACCCAACTTCATCGACTATCAGACACAAATGACATGGAATTTAGGCGATGAGGCGAGAAGGCGAAAGGCATGGGAGATAACGCTGCTGGGTAACTTCTCGCAGAACAGCTACGAGTTTGTGCCAGACTCGGTGAGCAGCAGTTTTGGTACGATGCAGCAAGCACTTAACAAAACCATCTGGTACGAGGGACAAGAGAAAGACATGTTCCGCACCGCTTTTGTGGCACTGAGTGCCACCCATCAACTCCGCAAAAACATCCGTTTGGGCTTCGATCTGAGCGGTTTCTATACCCACGAACAAGAGACTTTTGACATCAGCAGCGAATATGTGCTTAGCGAGAAACCTGCCGACGGCAGTTCATCTAACTCCTCCCACGGCGAGACCATCAATGGCAATGTGCCCAGTGGTAGTGTGTTGGGAACGGGCAAGTTTCACGAACACGCGCGCAACACCCTGCAAGCTGGCATGCTGACGCTGGCGCATAAGGGCGAATGGAAAAAAGGCGAGAACACCCTGCAATGGGGCGTGAGTGGACAAGTGGAAATGATCCACGACCGCATCAACGAATGGGAATGGCGCGATTCGATGGGCTATAGCCTGCCTAACCTGAGCCAGGAGATGGCACTCTACTACGCGCTGAAGGGCACATCGCATATGATTAACGGTCGCATACAGGCATACGCACAAGACACCTATCGTTGGACAACCGCACAGGGCGATGTATTGCTGACGGCGGGCATGCGCCTCAACTGGTGGAGCTACACCAACGAGGTCTTGCCTTCGCCACGATTGAGCGTTGTGTGGATGCCTGGCTGGAAACGCGACTTCACTTTCCGCGTAGTTACTGGACTATACTATCAAGCTCCTTTCTATAAAGAACTTAGACAAGTGCTAGCGGATGAAGGAGGCGTGAATCGTATTCACCTCAACGACCGTTTGCGCGCACAACGCTCGTGGCAACTGGTATTGGGTACCGACTACTATTTCCGTGCTTGGGGACGCCCATTCAAGTTTACTGCCGAAGCATATGGCAAACTCATCGACCGCATGGAGAGCTACACGGTGGACAATGTGCGCGTGCGCTACTCGGGTATCAATGACAGCGAGGGCTACACCATCGGACTGGATTTGAAACTCATGGGCGAATTGGTGCCAGGTGCTGACTCGTGGATTAGTTTCTCCACCATGCGCAGCCGCATGCGCTTTGTGGATGATACACATCATTTGGGCTGGATACCTACTCCACAGGAACAACGCTATAATCTAACCATATACTTCCAGGACTATGTACCACGCTTCCCACAATACAAGATTCACCTCAAGTTTATTTGGAGCGAGGGTCTTCCGTTCGGCTATCCACGCAGAGAGGACATGCGTTATTTGGGTCATATGAGCGATTACCGACGCATTGATATTGGTGCAACGCGTACTTTTAGTGCGGCTACCGACAAATGGATGAAGAAGTCAAAACATGTGGATAGTTGGAGCATACAACTGGATATTTTCAACCTCATTGGTTGGAAGAACGTGAATAGTTACTATTGGGTGACAGCCGCCAATGGCATGCAATGGGCTAGTCCGAACTACCTGACGGGCAGAATGATCAATGTGAAATTTGATGTGATGATCAAGTAAGCACAAACTGTTTTCTGTTTTTTACCATTCACCTTTCAGTTTTCCGTTTTCATCTTCTTCACTCGCACCGCACTATTACCGCACTATTACCGCAGAATAACCGCACAATTCCTTTCGACCATGGAACCTCGCGAAAAGATATGGAGAACAAAAAACTCTCACCCGATTTTTTGAGGTGAGAGTTTTTGTTTTATGCTTTTATATTTCGCTATTACAACCAATTATCTATGGGCATACTGGGCGCACAGATCGTCCGTAGTAACGAACGTAGTAGTGCCAGTCCACATCGCTCGAATCGAAGCCCAAGTAGTACGCGCTGCTCGGGTAGTCCGTGTTGAGCGAACTCGACCAGTAGTTGCCGTTGCTGCCTACATCGTCAAGCGAACTACCGTCGCGGTAGCCTGCCGCAGGCAGGAAAATACTATTCTTCGTATATCCTTTTTTCTTAGAAGTCACTTTATAACCCTCTACTCCATTTTGAGTGGTCCATTCCCATTTGCAATTATCGCGCAACTCATCTTGCTCCTCTGTGGTTGGCATACGCCAAGAACCACCCCATTTAGCACGAGCAGCATCGTCTGCCAATTCAAGAGTACTTTTACCATCATAAGTACCGTAATTGCTATTTGTACAATACTTGGTTAGGGTGTAGTAACTACCATTACACCATTTATAAGTATTCCAACTGTAAGTGCCCTTTGGTTGAGTTTCACCCCAAGCGAAATAATCGCCGTAATCCTCTGATTTTGTAGCACCCACATTGCAAGTTGCCCATTTCACACTCAATCCTAAATCAACATATTCATAGCCATTCTCCAAGCCATACCCTAAACCTCCTTCTCCTGTACTTGTCTGCTCCATCGCTTCAATAAAATCCACCGCAGCTTCTTTCATTGGGGCAAAAGCGTTACCCATAGAGGTAGAGCAGTCTAATACCAAGACTACTGCGATATGTTTACTAACTTGCTCCGCAGTAGATGCTTCCTCTACATCCGTATAATACATTTCACCATCAAAAGACACCTCAATAGAGAAGTTGAATTGCAATTCTTTATCAGACTTCACAAATTTCAAATTATTCAATGGAATATGCACTTTTCCTGTCTCCTCATTGACAACACCCTTTGCAGGAGCATCAAAATAGGCATAACCATTTTCTATTTTGCTGATAGATAAAGTATATCCTTCGTCTGGAGTTCCTTCCATCTGAGCATAAATAACATCCTTCGAACCATCTTCTGCTTTGAAACTCAAACGAAAATATTTATAATAACCTGTATAGTAACCAGGGTTAGTCTTAATGACCACATTTTTTGCTGTTGCCAACATCGCTTTAGCTATCTCACTAAATGTTGGGCGCAAATCGGAAGAAGATTTAGCATTATAATAGCGACCTGAACCTGTAACTACTTTCTTCATCTCGGAACCAAAACCGACATCATTACCAAAACCTATGGCGTAAGAATTCAAGCCTACACGCTTTAACAAGTCTTTGCGAGCTTCGTCATACACCACATTTGGCGCCACAATACGATCTTCTTCGCCCCATTTCATATTCGAATAGTTATCTGTTCCATCGGAGAAATTAAGCATAAAGATATTATCAAAAGTAGGCAATTCTGCCGCATCAAATTGCATATTGCCCTTTGATACCGCATAAGCAAAAGAGGTAAAATCTTTGTCATTTTTTTGGTCATTGATAAAACTCTTCGCTTTGCCTAAATCTTTCGTTAATGCTAACTCACGAACGCCTTGATTAAAGGCAACTACACCAATGTACAACTCTTTTGAGGCATTGGAAGGATTGTCAGGGCTATTTGACTCACATGACATCCATGAAAAACAAACCACGATACACATCAGTATCGCAAATAAATTATGTTTCATAATATGTATTTTTACGCCTACTCTTTATCGGATTTTCGGCTTACTCCGTTGATTAATTATTTGATTTATGTTTGTTGATTTTTGAATATGCATACAAAAAAAGCGGTTGTCAACTTAAATGCTGCTCCGCTTTCAATACAAACGCGTTGCATTTGTACAAAAAAAAGCGGGACTGCACTGTTGCTGTTCCGCTAATTGAGGCCCTGGAATTGCCTTAGTACTAGAACCAGCAACACCGAAGCCCACGCCGATATGTACACACGCGCACACACTTATCTATAGTGTGTACGGATATGGGAATACATACCCCGAGGACATCAAAATGCTGCAATGTCTTGAGTACTTATAGAATTTTCCAGGTTCCAATTAGCCAAGCACAAAGCGCGTTGGACACCCCATAAAACGAGTTTTATCGGGGACCCCGTTTTGACGCCTTTATTATGTCTGCAACCACCCCACCCAAAAGACATAATCCCAAGCGTGGGCTAATTACGGCTGCAAAGGTAGTGATTTATTTTGGATTGTGCAAGAAAAACCACAAAAAATACTTATCTTAAATGAGTCTTTTCTTGCGTATCTCAAAAAAAATGTATAACTTTGCAGCCTATTTTGAAACTTTATGGCAAAGATTGATACTGGTGATACACCAATGATGCGACAGTTTCGCGAGATAAAGAACCAATACCCCGATGCGGTATTGCTATTTCGTTGTGGCGACTTCTATGAGACATACGCCGAAGACGCAGTTCGCGCAAGCAAGATACTCAATATCACCCTCACCCATCGCAGCAACGGTGCAAGCAAAGAAGCCAAAGCACTGGAGATGGCGGGTTTCCCCTTCCATGCACTGGACACCTATCTCCCTAAACTGGTGCGCGCTGGCTTGCGCGTAGCCATCTGCGACCAATTGGAAGACCCTAAACTGACCAAGAAACTGGTGAAACGCGGTGTAACCGAATTGGTTACCCCTGGTGTGAGTTATTCAGAAACGACTTTGCAACAACGCGAAAACACTTGGCTCGCCTGCATACAATGGGGTAAACACACAGTAGGCGTAGCATTTTTGGATATTTCCACAGGCGAATACTTGGTGGCAGAAGGCACAGCCGACTATGTGGACAAACTGCTAGTGAACTTCGCACCGAAAGAAGTGCTGTTCCTACGCGGAAAGAAACGCGATTTCGAAGAGCAGTTTGGCAATAAATACTTTACCTTCGAACTGGACGACTGGATGATGAGCCCTACCGCTACACACGAACGGCTCACCAAGCAGTACAATGTGCAGAACCTCAAGGGTTTTGGCGTCGAAAATCTGCCACAAGGCGTGATAGCCGCAGGTGCCATCCTGCACTACTTGGACGCTACACAGCACTTGCAAACAGGACATATCCAACACCTGAGCCGCATCGAAGAAGATAAGTATGTATGGATGGACCGCTTTACCATTCGCAATCTGGAACTGCTGAGCGGACAACGAGAGAATAGTATCACGCTCTACAATATCATTGACCGAACTATCACCCCTATGGGCGGTCGCCTACTCCATCGCTGGCTGGCGTTCCCGCTGAAAGAGGTGCGCCCCATACGCAACCGACAAATGGTGGTGGAGTACCTATTCCGTCACCCCGAACATCGCGAGATCATTCGTGAGAACCTCCAACATGTTCAGGATATGGAGCGCATCGTGAGCAAAGTGTCCACAGGACGCATCACGCCCCGCGAGATACGCCAGCTGAGCCGCGCCCTACTATCTATTGCGCCCATCAAAGAAGTATGCCAACAAGCAATAGACACCCCATACCTGCACCTGCTGGGCGAGCAGCTATCGCTCTGCACCGAGATACGCGAACGCATCGAGCGCGAACTGGTGCCAGACCCACCCGCAGTACAAGGCAGACCGAATATCTTTGCACGGGGCATTGATGCACAACTGGACGAACTGCGCGACATACAAACCAACGGCAAGAACTACCTGCTGCAACTGCAGCAACGCGAAGTGGAAGCCACGGGTATCAGCAGTCTGAAAATCGGCTACAACAATGTCTTTGGCTACTACCTGGAAGTGCGCAACACCTACCGCGACCAAGTGCCAGAAACATGGATTCGCAAACAGACACTGGTGAACGCAGAGCGCTATATCACCCAAGAACTCAAAGAATACGAAGAGAAGATACTCACCGCAGAAAGCCAGATTCAGACAATAGAGAATCGCCTCTACACCGAACTGATGTTGGCGATGACCGAATATGTGGCACAAATGCAACAGAATGCTGCTGTCATTGCGCAACTGGATTGCTTGATGAGCTTCGCCACCGTAGCCGTAGAGAATCGATATATCTGTCCCGACATCAATGATAGTCTGGTGATTGATATTCGCCAAGGTCGTCACCCTGTCATCGAGAAGCAGTTACCACTGGACGAAGAATATGTGCCCAACGATGTGCTGCTGGACAACAACGGACAACAGATTATCATCCTAACAGGACCCAACATGGCGGGTAAGTCCGCCCTACTCCGCCAGACCGCACTCATTGTGCTGATGGCGCAGATGGGTAGTTTCGTACCCGCAGAGAGCGCCAGCATCGGCGTGGTGGACAAGATTTTCACACGCGTGGGCGCGAGCGATAATATATCGGTGGGCGAAAGTACCTTCATGGTCGAGATGAACGAGGCCGCCAGTATATTGAACAACCTCAGCGAACGCAGTCTGGTGCTCTTCGACGAGTTAGGACGAGGTACCAGCACCTACGACGGAATCAGTATCGCATGGGCAATCGTGGAATATATCCACGAGAATAGAGGACACGCCAAAACACTCTTTGCTACCCACTATCACGAGCTCAACGAGATGGAAAAGAACTTCTCGCGTATCCGCAACTACAATGTATCCGTGCGCGAGGTGGACAACAAAATCATCTTCATGCGCAAGCTGGTTCGTGGCGGTTCAGAGCATAGTTTCGGTATCCATGTGGCGAAACTGGCAGGTATGCCATCGTCCATCGTACAACGCGCCAACCAGATACTGGCAGATATGGAAGGTACCAATCGCCAATCGCCAATCGCCGATATCCAATACCCAATATCCAATACCCAAAAGAATATCGGTAGCGGCAAAGCCACAGTCACTGCCCCCGAAGGTATGCAACTCAGCTTCTTCCAGCTGGATGACCCCGTACTGGAGCAGATACGCGATGAGGTCAAGACATTGGATATAAACAACTTGACCCCACTGGAGGCACTCAATAAACTAAGCGAGATAAAGAAACTAGTAGGCGGGAAATAAGCATTTACGCATCTGCCTGCTGCATATCCACCAAACGGCGATAATAGCCATTCTTAGCAAGGAGCTCATTATGGGTTCCTTGCTCTACTATTTGCCCCTCATGCAGTACACATATGAGATCGGCATTGCGGATAGTACTCAAACGATGCGCTACAACCAGCGTGGTGCGGTCCTTCATCAGGTTCTCCAATGCCTCTTGCACCAGTTTCTCCGACTCGGTATCCAATGCCGAAGTGGCCTCGTCCAAGATCAAGATCGGAGGGTTCTTCAATATCGCACGCGCAATAGAGATACGCTGGCGTTGTCCACCGCTCAAACGCGAACCACGATCGCCAATCGTCGTTTGATACTGGTCGGGCGTAGCCATGATGAAGTCATCGGCATTCGCTATACGCGCTGCATGGCGCACCTCCTCCATCGTTGCAGACTCTACACCGAAAGTGATATTGTTGTAGAACGTATCATTGAAGAGAATCGCCTCCTGATTCACATTACCCATCAGCGCACGCAGGTCATATGTTTTCACATCACGAATATCTACCCCGTCAATAGTGATACGACCAGCCGTAGTGTCATAGAATCGTGGCAGCAAGTCCGCCATCGTGGTTTTTCCGCTACCCGATTGCCCTACCAACGCAATGGTTTGCCCCTTCTTAATATCCAGATTGATATGCTTGAGCACAGGGCGATCTTCCTTATAGGAGAAGCAAACATCCTCATAGCGAATAACCGACTGAAAATCTGCTATTTGTTTTGGATTTTTCGCCGTGCGAATATTACTTTCCGTATTAAGTATCTTATCTATTCGCTCCAGCGATGCCATACCACGGCGTATGCCATAGGTGGCTTTGCTGAGGTCCTTGGCAGGATTGATGATAGAATAGAAAATCACGAGGTAATAGATGAATGTAGCCGCATCAATCGAGGAGTGGTCACCCAATATGAGCGTACCTCCAAACCACAGGAGAATAGCAATGAGTGCCGTACCAAAGAACTCCGACACAGGGTGCGCCAGATAGTAGCGGCGGTTAATACGGTTGAACGTAGCACGCGTAGCATTGATCAGATGGAGGAAACGCACTGTCAGTTTGCTCTCTGCATTAAACGCCTTTACCACGCGCAAACCGCCCAATGTCTCATCTATTTGGGTGAGTATCTCAGCGTTTTGCTCCTGTCCTTTGGTAGAAGCGCGTTTGAGCGAACGACCGATACGACCAATCAACAACCCCGCTACAGGCAAGAGCACCAGCACAAACAGCGTCAGTTGCCACGAGATAGTGAAGAGCGTGATGAGATAGACCAGAATCATAATCGGGTCCTTGAACAGCATATCCAATGTGGACATGATACTCGCCTCCACCTCATTCACATCATTGGTCATACGCGACATGACATCGCCTTTGCGCTCCTCGGTGAAGAAACCGATTGGCAGACTGACCACCTTCTTATACAACTGCGCGCGCAGGTCGCGCAACACGCCCGTGCGTATAGGCACCATAAAATAGTTGGCAAGCCAAGCTGTGAGGCACTTAAAGCCCGTTAGCAGCACCAAACATGCGCCCAAAAGCAGCAATACAGACTGTGCACCGCGTATCTCAATTTGCGTTTGCAGGAAATAGTAGAGATTATTTTTCAAAATATCCAGTGTATCGCTCATCGTAGCCGCAGAGTCTAATGGCATATATGTGGCTGTGCCTTCAGATAATCCGAAAAGAATCTGCAAAACGGGAATAATAGTAGCAAACGAGAACAGCGATAATATGGTGGATAGCACATTAAAGAACAAGTTTGCTGCCACTTGCCACTTGTATGGCGGTACGAAACGCTTTAATAGCGATAGGATATTCATATTATGTAGTGTTGTTTTGTTTAGAGTGGTGTAGAATTGTTGAGAGTGGTACGGTTGTTCTCACTGACATACAGCAGGACTTGGCGATTGAAGGCTTCTTGGTCAATGCCCAAGTCAGTCTGAATAGGCAGGACATGCAATTTATTGCCCAAGGCCTCTACCAAAGGCGTTTGCAGCATACGCATATAGTCTTTCTCGGTTGTCACCACATGTTCATACCCTTCCGCCTTGCTCAATATTAGCCGTATATCGCTCTTGGTGAACGGACGATGGTCGGCAAACGCCAGCAACTCGGTTTCGGGGAACTGCTGTTGCAGGTGTTCGAAAAGGGGCGCAGGATTGGCTATACCTGCCACCAGCAAAGGAGTAGATGACAGTTGCAGGGGTGCGTAACCAATAGAAGAATAATACAAATGCTGATACGATGCCAAGCGCAAACTATTGCTCACGATACGGCGATCAATAGGCTGCATGGCTTTGGGACACTTGGTAACGACCACTGCGTTGGCACGCGCACTCTCCGCAGGCAAATCGCGCAGCGTACCGCGTGGCAACATATGGTCATTCACATATAAGTTATCATACGAAGTGAGCAGAATATAGAAGCCCGCACGCAGTTTGCGATGTTGATAGGCATCATCCAAAATCACACATTGCAAATCAGGTATAATCTGCTGCAACTGCCTGATACCCTGCACCCTATCCACACACACTGCCACAGGAATATCTGGGAAGTGAGTATGAATCAGCATGGGTTCATCGCCAATAGTCTTGGCGGTGTCATGCTCGTTGGCTAAGCGAAATCCACTGGTCTTTCTGCCATACCCTCGCGACAAGACGGCCACCTTATACTTGGGTGACAGCAAACGGATTAGATACTCCGTCATAGGTGTTTTGCCTGTACCACCTACTGCCAAATTGCCAATCGCTATGGTTGGCACATCCACTTTATAGGAGGGCAGCACGCGATCATCGTACAGGACATTGCGTACCCATACGCCAAAAGCATAAAGCCACGAGAGAGGGGCAAGAAAGAACTTCATTGCTACAATATTATTGGATTGTCACTTCTGGCATCAATGCCATGATGCGTGGTTTGGAAGCAAACTCGCGCACCTTCATCACGAGGCGTTCCTCAGGTGTGGTGGTATCAAACATTTTGATTAGTTCCTCAAGTGGGTCGGTCTTCTCTGGATAGGTAGCCAATTGATACTCACCCAACTCTGCCAACTCTACAGCTTTCGCAATAGCATCGTCGATATTACCCAAACCATCCACCAAGCCAATCTCCAACGCATCTTTGCCGAGCCATACTCTACCCTCGCCAATCTTCTTAATCTCATCTTGCGACATTCCGCGACCGTCTGCACAACGACGAGTAAAGAGGTCATAACCACGCTCTACCATGTTTTGCATGAGGGCTGTCTCTTGAGGATTCATGCCCCTATAGATAGCATTGACATTCAATGCGGAATGTTTGTTGGTAGATACACCATCAATATCTAAGCCCACTTTCTCGGGGAGTTTGTTTATGTTAGGCACCGTACCAAAAATACCAATCGAACCAGTTAATGTAGTAGGCTCAGCGTAAATATAATCGGCGTTACAAGAGATATAGT